>DATCNH010000038.1:0-29103 GCA_036565345.1 Candidatus Limnocylindria bacterium
GGTGGTGGGTCGCCACCGACGTGAGCGTCGAGCCGGTGGCGCTCCAGGCGACCGCAGGCGTATTCGAGACGAAGATCTACCCGACGAACCGCGCGGCCTACGGCTCGGAGTGGTCACCGGGGATCGACAGCGATCCGCGGATCGACATCCTGGTCGCGAAGATCCCGGGCCGCGCGGCCGGTTACTTCTCCTCGTCCGACGAGTATCCGACCTGGGTGAACGAGTTCTCCGCGCAGCGCGAGATGATCTACATCAACTCGCTCGCCGCGCGGTTCGCGACCGATAACCTCTCTGCGGTGCTCGCTCATGAGCTGTGCCACATGCAGCAGTTCAACAAGCGGGTGCGGTCGGTCGTCTGGTTCAACGAGGCCCAGGCCCAGCTCTGCGAGCGGTTGAACAACGTCGGCTCCGGGTTCGAGCAGAGCTTCCTGCGCCAGCCGGACACCCAGCTGAATGACTGGCCCGATCTGGATGACACCTCGATCCTCCATTACGGAGGGTCGTTCCTGTTCCTGGAGTGGCTGCGGCAGCATGCCGGCGGCGAGGCGCTCATCAACGCCTTCATGGCGAAGGGGATCGACACGCCCGACGACCTCGATGCGGTGCTCCGATCCCGCGGCCAAGCCGGCGTCGAGGAGCAATTCGCCGACTTCGTCGCGGCGAACGCGCTCATCGGCGCGTCGCCGGAAGACCGGTACGCGTACCGGAACGGAGTCCGGCCCACCATCGCCGCGACCGCGTCGGCCCAGGACCGGCTTGCGGCGGGGTCGTCGTTCCGCGGGGCGGTCCATCAGTGGGCCGCTCGCTACGTGGAGCTCCCAAAGACGCCGGTCCATCTGCGCTTCAACGGCGCACCCACCGCGCGCATCATCCCCGCCGATCCACACTCGGGACGGGCGTTCTGGTGGTCCGACCGGGCCGATGGCTTCGATGCCTCGCTCACCCGGAACGTCGACCTCGGCCGCGTCACCGCCGCCACCCTGTCTTTCTGGTCCTGGTACGACATCGAAGCGGACTTCGACTACGGCTACGTCGCCGTGTCGACCGATGGCGGCCGGACCTGGACGACCGTACGCACCGACCGGACCACGACTGCGGACCCGAACGGGAACAACCTCGGGAACGGGCTCACCGGGACGTCCGGGAGCCCGAAGCCGGGCTGGGTGGAGCAGAAGGCCGACCTGGGTGCCTTCGCCGGCAAGCAGATCCTCCTGCGGTTCGAGTACGTGACCGATGGGGCGCTCAACCTGGACGGCTGGGCGATCGACGACCTCGCCATTCCCGAGATCGGCTGGTCCGACGATGCCGAGGCGGACCGCGACTGGAGCGCGTCCGGCTTCATCCGCTCCACCAACCTGGTGCGCCAGCGCTACGTCGT
Organism: Candidatus Limnocylindria bacterium; assembly: GCA_036565345.1. Taxonomy (GTDB): domain Bacteria; phylum Chloroflexota; class Limnocylindria; order P2-11E; family P2-11E; genus UBA4735. The sequence continues at coordinate 1,379 of DATCNH010000038.1, forward strand.
CCAGGTCCTACGGTTCGGCCCGACGCCGACGATCGAACGGCGGATCGTCGAGGGTGGCGCGCTGGAGCTGGACCTCGATGCCTCCGGGGATCGGCGCGCGCCGCTCCTCGCCGTCACCGGCCTCGCCCCGCGCACAACCCAGAGCGCCTCGTTCGAGGTCGTGGCCGAGGCGAAACGCTAGCGGACCGAACGGAAGGCGCTCACCTGGCCGGCCTCTGACACCGCGAACGGTCGCAGCGCTCCCTCTGGTACCCTTTTTGCGTCCCCCTTTCGTACACCATGGCGTCGCCATGTCACCCGATCGGGGGACCCTGGGGGGAGGCAACGTCATTCCGGATATCGCTGCGCTGCATCGGGTCCTGCGCGTCGCGGGCCTGCTGACCCTCGCGTTCCTGGCGACGAGCGCGACCTGGACCCTCGCCGCTCCGGCCCCTCGGGCCGCTGGCGCGGGGCACCTGGCGACCGCCCCGGATGCGCGAGCGCTCGGTCTCGCCCGCTTCCGCCCGATGGCCGCGCTCGAGGCCGCGTCCTCGGTGAGCCTCCAGATCGACGGCCTCGCGGTGACCCTGGCAGCGCATCCGGGCGACACGACGGCCGACCTGCTCCGGGCCGCCGGGATCGAGCTCGGTCCGGCCGACCGGCTCTCGATCGCGATCGACACGCCGCTGGTCCCCGGGATGCGGGTCATCCTTGATCGGGGAATGCCGGTGATCCTGATCGACGGCGGGCGGGAGTACGCCCTCCGGTCGCGGCCGGGAACGGTGGCCGAGTTCCTCGGGATGAACGGCCTGTCCCTCCAGGCCCGAGATGTCGCGATCACCCCCCTCGACGCCATCATGTCGCCAAACGCGGTCGTCCGGATCGACCGGGTGGCGGAGCGTGAGGTCATCGAGGTGAACCCGCTCCCGTTCGCGGTGACCGTCATCGAGGACACCGGCTACGACCTCGGCTGGTCCCAGGTGCAGCGCGCCGGCTCGAACGGCGAGGCCCGGCAGACGTTCGTCATCCGCGCGGTAAATGGGGTCGAAGGTGACCGCGTCCTGGTGAGCACGACCGAGCTGCGCGCGCCGGTGAACGAGGTGCGCCGGATCGGCGCTCGCCCACGGCCCGCCCCGGCCGCGCCCGCGGAGATCGAGGCGATCATCCGCGCCGCGGCCGCACGGTACGGTGCCGATCCGCAGCAGCTCCTGCGGGTTGCCTGGTGCGAGAGCCGCTACAACCCGTCCGCGTACAACGGCATCCTCGGTGCGTCCGGGCTGTTCCAGATCATCCCCGGCACCTGGGCCGCGAACAGCGTTCGCGCCGGCTATGCCGGGGCGAGCGTGTGGGATGCGTATGCGAACGCGAACGTGGCGGCGTGGATGTTCGCGCGGGGCCAGGCCGGCCAATGGGCCTGCAAGTGACGAGGCGCGCGGGACACTAGGCTGACGTCCGTTGGACGTCGGTGATCCGCGAGCCCTCGATGCGCTCCTGCGCCGGTACGGGATCCGCGCCGCCACCAGCATCGGGCAGCACTTCCTCGTCGATCCGGCCACCCTCGCGGCGATCGTGGATGCCGCGCAGCTCGGCGGGCAGGACGACGTGCTCGAGATCGGTCCCGGCCCGGGGGTCCTCACCGCCGCGCTGGCCCCGCAGGTCCGGACGGTCACCGCGGTCGAGGTGGATCCGCGGATGGTGGCGCTGCTGCGCGAGACCCAGGCCGGGCACCCGAACGTGCGGGTGGTCGAGGCTGACGCCCTGGCGATCGACCTGTTCGCCGCCGGGGAACGGCCCCCGACGCGGATCGTGGCGAACCTGCCTTACCAGATCACCTCGCCGCTCCTCATTCGCTTCCTCGGCGACGACCGACGGCCCCCGCGTATCGTCGTGCTCGTCCAGGCCGAGGTCGCGCGGCGGATCGTGGCCACCGAGGACGACGCGAGAGCGCGCGGCTATCTGTCGGTGTTCTGCCAGTCCTATGCGACCGCTCGGATCGTCCGGAATGTCCCGCGCGGCTCGTTCCGTCCCGCGCCGCGGGTCGATTCCGCGGTCGTGCTCTTCGAGCCCTGGCCCCTCCCGCGGTTCGCCCCGCTTCCCGCCGAGCCGTTCCTGCGCCTGGTGAGCGATGCGTTCCGGCACCGCCGCAAACAGCTGCGGACGGCGCTGGCCTACGAGGCCGGGGTCGACCGCGAGCGGGCCACGGCCGCGCTCGGCGTGGTCGGCATCGACCCGGCCCGGCGTCCCGAGCAGCTGTCCGTCGATCAATGGATCGCGCTCGCCCGGGCGCTCGCGTGAGCGGGTCGATCGTCGTTGCCGCACCGGCGAAGATCAATCTCGCCCTCGAGGTCCTCGGCCGGCGAGCCGACGGGTACCACGAGCTGCGCAGCGTCTTCGCCACGATCGATCTCGCGGATCGTGTCCGCGTCGCGGCGTCCCGGTCGCTTGACGTGCGCATCCGGCCGGACGTCGGAGCGCCGGCGGGGGAGGACCTCGCCAGCCGCGCGGTGCGTGCGCTCGCAGCCGCGAGCGGCCACCCTCCGGTCGCCCACGTCCGGATCCGGAAGCGGATCCCGGTCGCGGCCGGCCTCGGCGGGGGCTCGAGCGATGCCGCGGCGGTGCTCCAGGCCCTGCGCCGGATCTGGCGGGTCGCTGCCGACCTCGGGCCACTTGCCGCTGCCGTCGGCTCCGACGTGCCGTTCTTCGTCACCGGTGCGCCTTTCGCTCTGGTCTCGGGGCGAGGCGAGGCGGTCCGGGCCCTCGCCGCGCCCAGCCCCCACCTCTGGGCGGTGCTCGTGCGGCTTCGCGCGCGGGTCACGACCGCGGCAGTCTTCGCCGCGCTGCGCCCAGAGGAGTGGACCGACGGCGCGGCGGCGGAGCGGCTCGCGGCGGCGTTCGCCGACGGGACGGCCGGACCGGACCTCCTCCGCGGGGCGGCTCCCAACGGACTGCTCGCCGCGGCCGAGCGTGTCTGCCCGCAGATCGCGCACGCGCGCGCCGCAGGGGCAGCGATCGGGATCGAGCTCTCGCTTTCGGGCAGCGGCCCCACGCTGTTTCGGATCGCTGACGACCGCGCCGATGCGCTGCGCTGCGCGCGGGCCCTGCGGCGGACCGGACTGGCCGCGCGGGCACGCGTCCTCGGTGTCCCACTCGCCATTTAAGCGACCGAGCGCTGTCCGTTTACGCTGAATCCGTGGATGAGCCAGAGGGCGAAATGACGGTCCAACAGGCCGGCCGGAAGGGCGGGAAGAACACCGCCAGCAAGCACGGCCCCGAGTTCTACCGGGAGATCGGACGGCGCGGTGGTCAGGCCCGAAAGGAGCAGCTCGGCGCCGGTGGCTACGCGGCCCTCGGGCGCCGGGGCGGCGAGGCCCGCAAGAAGCAGCTTGGGAGCGAGGGCTACGCCAAGCTTGGACGGCGTGGCGGCGAGGCACGGAAGGAGCAGCTCGGCCCGGACGGGTACGTCGAGCTCGGTCGCAAGGGCGGTCGGCGCGTCGCCGAGCTCATCAAGCGCGGGAAGCAGCCGGACGGCGACGGTCGATCAGCGGCATAGCGACGCGCCGCTCGTAAACTTGCGCCGTGCCCGATCAGCGTCCCTGGGGCGTGGCCAAGTGGTAAGGCAGAGGACTTTGAATCCTCTATCCCAGGTTCGATCCCTGGCGCCCCAGCCTGCCCGGCCCGAGCGCTGAATCGATCCCGCGGTGACCGCTCCCATCGCCATCGTCCTTGCCGCCGGCCGGAGCACCCGGATGCGCTCGCGCACCCCGAAGATCCTCCATCCGTGCGCCGGCCGGGCGCTCCTCCTCTGGGCGCTCGACGCCTGCGCTGCGGTCGGGGCGCGGCCGGTGGTCGTGCTCGGCCCGTCACAGGATGACGCGCGCGCGCTCCTCCCGGACGCCGGGCGCGCCGTGGTGCAGGACCCGCCCCGCGGCACCGGTGATGCGGTCCGGGCGGCACTCGAGGCCGTCGACGAAGCGGACGGCGACGCCTACGTCCTCTACGGCGACACGCCGCTTCTTCGCGGCGAGACGCTCGAGTACCTTCAGGCCCTGCGTCGCGAGCGCGGCGCTGCCGTCGCGATCCTCACCGGCACCGTCGGGACAGACAACGCCTACGGCCGGGTCGTGCGCGACGCGAGCGGCGACGTCGCGCGGATCGTCGAAGCCCGGCTCGCCACGCCCGCCGAGCGCGCGCTGCCCGAGTCGAATCTTGGGGCATATGCGGTCGAGCTCGCCTGGCTGCGTGCGGCGACGAGGCGTCTTCGCCCGAACGCGACCGGCGAGATCTTCTTCACCGACATCGTCGATCTCGCTATCGCCGACGGCCGCACGGTCGCCGCGTACCGCACGCCCGATCCGACCGAGGGCCTCGGGGTGAATACTCGCTCGGACCTCGCCCGCGCCGAGGCTGCGATGCGCGCGCGGATCCGCGATCGGCACCTCGCGGCGGGGGTCAGCTTCCTCGATCCCGGGTCCTCCAGCGTCGATGCGGATGTCCAGATCGCGGCCGACGTGGTCATCGAGCGGGGCTGCGTGCTCGAAGGTACGACCCGCATCGGCGCCGACAGCCGGATCGGCCCCTACGCCATCCTCAGGGATGCCACGGTCGGCGAGCGATGCCGGATCGAGGGTTCGGTCCTCGAGGGCGCGACGCTCGAAGACGATGTGCGGGTGGGGCCGTTTTCCCATCTGCGACCCGGCGCCCACCTCGAGCGCGGGGTCGAGATCGGGAATTTTGGCGAGGTGAAGAACGCCCGACTGCGCAGCGGCACGAAGATGCATCACTTCAGCTACGTCGGAGACGCCGATATCGGCGAGCGTGTGAACCTCGGCGCCGGCGTCATCACGATGAACTACGACGGCGTTCGCAAGCACCGCACGACCGTCGGGAACGACGCGTTCATCGGCTCGGACACGCTGCTCCGTGCGCCGGTGATCATCGGTGAGGGCGCGGCGACCGGCGCGGGCGCGGTGGTCACCAAGGACGTCGCCCCGGGCATGCTCGCGGTCGGTGTTCCCGCCCGCGCGATCAAGAAACGCGCGCCGAGGGCCTGATGGACCCCGCCGCATGGCAGCTCCTGGTTCTCGAGCTCATCCTCGTGCTGTTCCTGGCCATCCTGTCGATGAGCGAGGCGGCCCTGCACGCGATCCGGCGTCCCGAGCTGCTGGAGGAGCTCACCTCCCGCGGCCGGCGTGGCCGCCGAGCCGGTCGGATGGGTGAACGCCGGGTCCGATACCTCGCGGCGGTCCAGGTCACCGAGTTCTTCGTCATCTTCTCATTCGCGGGGATCGCAGCGGCCTTCATCGCTCCGCGGCTCTCGGAGCTCCTCCGCTTCTTCTTCAGCATCTCCGCCGTCTTCAGCGATGTGAGCGCGGTCGTGGTCAGCGTCGCGATCCTGTCGCTGTTCGCCGTGCTCTTCGGTCTGTTCGTGCCGCGGGCGATCGGCGATCGGCATGCCCAACGGGTGCTGCTTGTGCTCGTCTGGCCCCTCGAGCTCGTGATCTTCTTCACCCGCCCGCTCGTCGCCGTCTTGTTCATCCTGACCCGCGCCATCACCCGACCGCTGGGCGCGAACTTCGAGCGCGGGACCCTGGTGAGCGAGGAGGACATCAAAGCTCTCATCGAGACGGGCGAGGCGCAGGGCGTGCTCGAAGAGGGAGAGCGGGACATGATCCACTCGGTGTTCGCACTCGGGGACAAGACGGTGGACGAGGTGATGATCCCGCGGACCGATATCGTGGCGATCGACGTCACGGCCGCACCGGATCGGGTCCTCGAGCTGGTCGTGAGCGCGGGCCATTCGCGGATCCCGGTATTCGAGGGCTCGGCCGACGAGATCGTCGGGGTGCTGTACGTGAAGGACCTCTTCCGGCGGATGGCCCGAGGTGAGAAGGACATCTCGATCCGGCCGTTGCTCCGGCCGGCACAATTCGTTCCGGAAGCGAAGAAGGTCGACGACCTGCTGCGGGAGATGCAGCGGGACAAAGTCCATATCGCGATCGTCGTGGACGAGTACGGGGGGACCGCTGGCCTCGTGACGATCGAAGATCTCGTCGAAGAGATCGTCGGGGAGATCCGCGACGAGTACGACGTTGAGCAGGAGCTGGTGCTTCCCGTGTCGGAGCACGAGGCGCTGATGGATGCCCGCGTGCCGTTCGACGAGGTGAAGGAGACCTTCAATCTGGAGGCGCTCGAGCCGTCGGAGAACTACGACACCCTTGGTGGATTCATCACCCACGCCCTCGGTCGTTTCCCGAAGGCCGGCGAGAGTGTCGATGCCGCAGGGATCCGCTTCACCGTGGAGAGCATCGAGGGACGCCGGATCCGCCGGGTCCGGATCGTGCGCCAGCTGCCGGCGGAGGAGCCGGTATGACGCTGTCCCCGGGGGACGAGGACCTCATCCGCGTCGCCTCGCTCGCGCGCCAGCGGGCTCACGCGCCGTACTCGAAGTACAAGGTCGGGGCGGCCATCCGGACCAAGCGGAACAAGATCCACTCCGGAGCCAATGTCGAGAACGCGAGCTACGGGCTCACCGTCTGCGCCGAACGCTGCGCCGCGTTCGCCGCGGTCGCGGCCGGCGAGACGAAGGACTGGGACGCGATCGCGATCGTCATCGACGACCCGCAGCTGCCGTCGCCGTGCGGAGCCTGCCGTCAGGTGCTGGTCGAGTTTGCCCCGGGCCTGCGGGTCATCCTGGGGACCGTCGGCGGCCTGCGCCGTGCTACCACGATCGCGGAGCTGCTCCCGGAACCGTTCCTGCCCGCCGCGCTCGCGCCCCGCACGCCCTAGGGAGGCGACGAGCCGCGCTCAGCGGCCCGGCGTCTGCGCGTTCGTGAGCGCTCGGTAGAAGCGCGAAGCGCCGGTCACCGCGATCTCGTCCAGGCCCTCCGAGACGACCTCGTCGGAGTGTTCGCCCGCCGATTCGAAGCGCAGCACGCCATAGTCGGCGATGAGCGACGCGGGGAACGGCCGGCCGAGGCTCACGTCCTGGATGCGGTCAAGCAGAAGGGCGGACTGATGCCGCGACAGCACCCCCCAGCGCGCGATGACCCGGCGGTCGGTGAGGACCCAGACCCGCGATGACCATTGGAGCATTCGCCAGCCGACCATCGGCATCAGCACGACGAACAACCCCGCGGCGGCGTAGGTGAGGATCTCGCTCCGCACGGTGAGCCCCAGGACGATGCCGGCCAGCATGAGGAGCTCCAGCAGCATGCCGGCGATCCAGCTCGGAAAGCGGCGCGCCACATCGAGCACCTGCTCGCCGGGCTCGAGGATGACGTCGGCCGGATGAGTGGGGGCCATGCCGCGTGGATGCTAGCCGGTCGCGGTCCCGACCGGCTCTTCGGCGCCGGTGGCGGCGGCGACGAGGCGCTCGAGCAGCGCGAGGGGCTCTCGCGCGGCCGCGATCGCCCCGATGCCGCGGAGCACCCCGAGCGCGCGCGCGCGGTGCGCGGCGATCTCGCGCTCGAGCAGCTCGCGGGTGCCGAGCTCGTCGAGGATCTCGCGGATCCGGTCGACCGCCTCCGGCGGAAGCGGTGCCGGTGTCTCGAACAGCCCGGTGAGCTGCGCGCGCAGCCGTGGAGAGGCCTTCTCGAAGGCCATGACCACCGGGAGGGTCTTCTTCCGCTTCACCAGGTCGTTCATTTCGAGCTTGCCGGTCCGCTCGGTGGTCGCCCAGATGCCAAGGAGATCGTCATGGGCCTGAAAGGCCTGACCGAACTCGTCGCCGAAGCGAGCGAGGGCATCGCGGACATCGGCGTCGTCGGTCGCGAGGACCGCCGCCCCCTCGCAGGCCGCGGCGATGAGCGCCCCGGTCTTCTTCGCCACCATCGCCCGATACCGCTCGACGGTCACGTCCGTGCGGGATTCGAAGCTGATATCGAGGAACTGGCCCTCGCAGACCTGGACGCAGGCCTGGTCCAGGAGGCAGGCGAAATCGAGGATGCGCTCCGCCGGGAGACCGTGCTCGCGTAGTCGCTGGACCGCGAGCCGCGAGGCCGCGTACATCCCGTCCCCGGCGTTGATCGCCTGAGGCACGCCCCACACCGACCAGACCGTCGGCCGATGACGGCGGGTCGGATCGTGGTCCTCGATGTCGTCGTGGATGAGCGTGAAGTTGTGCAGCAGCTCCAGGGCGGCCGCCGCCGGGAGCACCGTGCGGGACTCGCCGGACAGGGCCTCGTAGATGAGGACGCTCACGAGCGGGCGCAGGCGCTTCCCGGCCGCGGTGACGTCGGTGTCAAGACCGAGGTGGTACAGCATCATCCCGTAGAACGGCTCGAGCGATGGCTCGACCTGCGTCAGCACGGTACGGATCTCCTCATCGATCGCGATGACGCGCGACGCAAAGGGGGAGGTCGGGATGCCCACCGGAACCCGATGATACCGACTACCATCCACTCTTAATGGCATCACGCACGTATCGTGCCGAAGCGATCATCCTGAAGACGATGGATCTCGGCGAGGCGGACCGCATCCTCACGCTTCTCACCCGCCACCACGGGAAGGTCCGGGTGATCGCGAAGGGCATCCGCAAGCCAACGAGCCGCCTCGCCGGTCACGCCGAGCCCCTCGTGCACGCGACGTTCCAGCTCGTCCGCGGGCGCGAGCTCGACGTGCTCACCGGCGCCCAGACCCGGGCGACCTACCGGTCGCTGCGGGAGGAGCTCCCGGTCATCGCCGCTGGCTGGTACGTCTCCGAGCTCGCCGATCGCTTCAGCACCGAGCGGTCCGCATCCGCGCCGCTCTTCGATCTGGTCGAGACCGCGCTCGCGACCCTTGAGGCAGGTGCGTCCGCGGCGGTCGTCTGCCGGTGGTTCGACCTGCATCTGCTCGACCGGAGCGGCTTCCGGCCAGAGCTTGGCCGCTGCGTGCAGTGTCGCCGCTCCCCGGACGAGGTCACGAACGTCTGGCATCCCGACGCCGGGGGCCTCGTGTGCGCCGGCTGTGCCGAAGCCTGGACCCATGGATCGCAGGCGCTGTCGGTCCGCGCCCTGAAGACGCTCCGGTATCTCTTCGTGAGTGATCTGCCGACGGCGCTCCTGTTGAAGGTCGACCCGGCGCTCGCTCACGAGCTCGAGCATCACCTCCGGGGGTTCCTGCATCACGTGCTGGACCGCGACATCCACTCGTCACGGCTCCTCGAAGAGATCGCCCGGCTCCCACGGCCCGTCGCCGCGGCGCTCTAGCGTGATCGCACCGGCGCCGGATCTCTTCGACAAGCTGACCAGCCTCGCGAAGCGGCGGGGCTTCGTCTATCCGTCGAGCGAGATCTACGGTGGCGCCGGGGCGACCTGGGACTTCGGACCGCTTGGCGTCGAGCTGAAGAACAACGTGAAGCGCGCCTGGTGGCGCGCGATGGTGCAGTATCGCGACGACGTCGTCGGCCTCGACGCGGCGATCCTCATGCACCCGCGCGTCTGGGAGGCTTCCGGCCACGTCGAGAACTTCACCGACCCCTTGGTGGAGTGCGCCAGCTGCCGCAAGCGCTACCGCCTTGACGAGCTCCCGAAGGGCGTCACCGGCCCGTGCCCGAGCTGCGGCCAGAGCACGCTTGGCGAGCCACGGAAGTTCAACCTCATGTTCAAGACCTTCGTCGGACCGGCCGAGGATTCCGCGTCCGTCGCGTGGCTGCGACCGGAGACGGCGCAGGGCATCTTTGTGAACTTCGACAACGTCCAGCAGACCACCCGGCGCAAGCTGCCGTTCGGCATCGCCCAGGTCGGGAAATCGTTCCGCAACGAGATCACTCCGGGCAAGTTCATTTTCAGATCACGCGAGTTCGAGCAGATGGAGATGCAATATTTCTGTCGGCCGGACGACGCGCCGCGCCACTACGAGGAGTGGAAGACGGCTCGCCGCGCGTGGTTCCGCGATCTCGCCGGTCACGACGAGCTGTTCCGCTTCCGGGAGCACGCCGACGACGAGCGCGCCTTCTACGCGGCGCAGGCGTTCGACATCGAGTTCAACTACCCCTTCGGCTGGAGCGAGGTCGAGGGTCTTCACAATCGCACCGACTACGACCTCAAGCGGCACGCCGAGTACTCCGGGAAGAAGCTCGAGTACTTCGACGACGTCGCGAACGAGCGGTTCGTACCGTTCGTCATCGAGACCGCTGTCGGGGCGGACCGGGCGACCTTCGCGCTGCTCTGCGCGGCGTACGAAGAGGAGCCGGACAAGGAGGGCGTTCGCGTCGTGCTCCGGCTGCACCGCGATCTCGCGCCGTACAAGGTCGCGGTCCTGCCGCTCTCGAAGAAGCCGGAGCTCTCCGCGTTGGCGCGCGAGGTCTGGGCCCAGGTCCGCCCGCATTTCATGTCGACCTATGACGAGACCCAAGCGATCGGCCGCCGGTACCGCCGACAGGATGAGATCGGGACGCTCGCCTGCGTGACCGTTGACTTCGAGTCGCTCACCGACCGTGCGGTCACCGTCCGCGATCGGGACGACATGACCCAGGTTCGCCTTCCGATTGCCGAGCTGGTGCCGGCGCTGCGGGAGCGGCTGCGCCTCGCCTGATCCCAGCCGCATTGTCGACCTCGTGTTCATCGTCTACCTCGCCTCGCACGGGGCACGCACCCCATTCCTTGCGATCCTCGCCCTTCGGCGTCCCCGGGTCCTGCTCGTCGTCCTCGGGCCCGCGCTCCTCCTCGTCGCCGCAGCCCGGCTGCTCGGTCCGGTGGTGGATCCAGCGACCGCGTTCGGCATGGTCGCCCTGGCCTCCGCGCCTGCCGCGCAGGCCCTCGTGCCGCGGGTGGGCCTGCTGGGCGGCCGGCGAGACGCCGCCGGTGCGTTCGCCGCGGGCACGGTGGGCCTGTGGCTCGTCCTCGTGGCCACCGGCGCGCCTGGCGGTAGCGCGGCGCTCCCGGGGATCCAGGCGTTCGGTCTGACGGCCGGTGTGGCGGCCGGCTTCCCGCGGGTCCGTGACGCGCTACTCGGTCCGATCGGCTGGCTCGGTGACGGCGCGCTCCTCCTGCTGCTCGGTGCGGCGTTGGCCGGCGCGCCGGCGGTCGTCCCGGCCAGCGTCGGCGCAGCCGCCCTACTCCTGCTCTTGGGGGCGCTCGCGGCGGCCGGCTCGGCGCGGGCCGTCAGGCGCGATCCGCTTTCGGCCGTCGTCGGGAGCGGGACCCGTGACGCCGGGGTCGCGATCGCGATGGTCGTGGCGACCGCGCCGGCAGCCACGGGGGTCCCGCTGGCGTACGCAGCCGTCCTCGCGCTCGCTGCGGCCCTGGCGGCGCTGCGGGCCCGACGTGCCTTCGATCGTCCGCCACGCCTCGGTCCCCGATCATCTGGGTAAATCTCGGTACGACGGTTGCGCCTTTGAGGCGGCGCCCCGACGATCGCGCGGATGAACCTCGCCGTCCTCGCGACCGTCGTGAGCGCCCTCTTCGCGGCGGTGGTGCTCAGCCAATATCTGCGCCAGCGAAAGCCCTACCAGCTGATGTGGGCGATCGGCCTGTGCCTGTTCGCCGTCGCGGCGGGCGCCGGCGCGCTCGCGCGGACCAGCGGGGTGACCGCCACGGAGTACCGGATCTTCTACCTGTTCGGGGCGATCCTGAACGTCGCCTGGCTCGGACTCGGGACGGTCTATCTGCTCGCCGGTCGTCGTTGGGCGGCGGCCTCGCTTCTCGGGGTCCTGCTGCTCTCGGCCACCGCGGGCTACGCGGTGTTCACCGCCCCGGTGGATCTTGCCGCCGCGGTCGACTCCGGGCGCGGATTCCAAGACGCTCCGCTGCCCCGGATCCTGGCCGGGATCGGCAGCGGCCTGGGAAGCATCGTCCTCATCGGCGGGGCGCTCTGGTCGGCCTGGATCTTCCTGCGCCGGAGGCGCAACGGACGCCGCGCGGTCGCGAACGTTGTCATCGCGGTCGGGGTGCTCATCGTCGCGGCCGGTGGAACGGCGACCTTCACCGGCGCATCGGGGATCCTCGAGCTCACCAACCTGGTCGGCATCACCGTGATGTTCGCCGGGTTCCTGCTCGTCTAGACGCGCCTGCGCTGACCCGTTCCGCCGTCAGCGCGGTGAGCCCTCGCGATCGACGCCGGCGACCTGGTCGTCCCCGCCCAGGCGGCTTGCGAAGGCCTTCGCCGCCGTGGTCGCTGCGGCGGTGAGCGCCGCCATCCCAGCGCCCCAGAGCGCCTCCTTCGGCCCACGCTTGCTGTCCACAGCGTCCGCCATCTCGGTCCGGATCCCCTCGCGGAGGCGCTTGCGCGCGCGGCCCCGAAGGCGATCGACGCGGCCGCCCAGCCGTTCGATGACTCGCTCGATCTCGGTGTCCGGCTGCCGGCGTCGAGCGTTGCGCACCCGGCCCGCCGCCGCCGCGGCGGCCAGGGTGGCGACCGAGCCGAGCGCGCCGAAGACGGCGACCGGCTGCCGCCGAACCAGATTTCGGGGGTCGGCATCGTCACGGACTCGGGAGAGGAGGAGGTCCACGTCCGCCCCGATGCGGCCGCGGAGCTCCGCTAGCTCTCGCTCTGTCCGAGCAGACGGGCTTTCGCCCATTGGACCGTCTCCTTGATCGATTTGATCGAGCGCGTGGGACCGCGAAGCTCGATCTTCTTGTAGCCGCGATACCCGGTGTAGGCCGCCAACGCCGCGAAGAGGAGCATCACCAGCAGCGCCGAGAGCCACCAGGGCAGGACGATCGCGACGAGGGCGATGACGAAAACGGTGAGCGCGATGAATGTCAGGAGCCCGAAGGCCGCGCCGATCGCGAGCCACTTGAGCGCCTGGAGGTTCGCCCGGGCGATCTCGGCGAGCTCTTGCCTGGGAAGCTCGAGCTGCTTGCGGATGAGCGTGCGAACGTTCCCTCGGATCCGACCGAGCAGGGTGCGATAGCCGGGGCGGTCATACACGGGGGGCGACTCTAGCATCGGGGACCGCCAGGAGCAGGAAATCTGCCACGTGGCCGATTCTGCCAAACTTGGCCCCTCACGCGAGCGGAGGTGCCCCTCATGCCTGTGACCCGTGCCCGCACGGCGCGCCGAGCCCCCGGCAAGAAATGGGTCTATCGCTTCATCGGCGGGAAGGCCGAGGGAAGCGCCAAGATGCGCGCGCTGCTGGGCGGCAAGGGCGCCGGCCTGGCGGAGATGACGAACGCCGGCCTCCCCGTGCCCCCCGGCTTCACGATCACGACCGCGGCCTGCAACGCCTATTTCGACAGCAAGCGCACCCTGCCCCCGGGCCTCTGGGCGCAGGTCGAGGCCGGCCTCGCGGCGGTCGAGCGAGCCACCGGGAAGCGGCTCGGCGACGCGGCCGATCCGCTTCTTGTCTCGGTCCGCTCGGGCGCGGCGATGTCGATGCCGGGAATGATGGACACCGTCCTCAACCTCGGATTGAACGATGACACGCGCAAGGGCCTCGCGGCGCTCACGAGCAACGAGCGTTTCGCCTGGGACGCTTACCGCCGCTTCATCCAGATGTTCGGCCGGATCGTGCAGGACATCGACGCCGCGAAGTTCGATCACGTGCTCGAGGCCAAGAAGAAGGCGAAGCGGGTGGCCTCGGACACCGACCTCGGCGCGAAGGACCTCGAAGCGCTCGTCGGCGAGTTCAAGGAGATCGTGCGGCGGGAAACGGGCAAGCCGTTCCCCAGCGAGCCGCGCGATCAGCTGCGTCTCGCGATCGAGGCCGTTTTCCGCTCGTGGTTCGGCCGGCGCGCGGCGGACTACCGCAAGCAGTTCAAGATCAGCGACACCCTCGGCACCGCGGTGAACGTGCAGTCGATGGCCTTCGGGAACATGGGCGACGACTCGGGCACCGGCGTCGCGTTCACCCGCGATCCGAACACCGGAGAGCGTGTCCTCTACGGCGAGTACCTCCTCAACGCGCAGGGTGAGGACGTCGTTGCGGGCATCCGCACGCCGAACAAGATCAGCACGATGAAAGACCAGCTTCCGGGCGTCTACAAGCAGTTCGAGAAGATCGCCAAGCGGCTCGAGACGCACTACCGCGACGCGCAGGACCTCGAGTTCACGATCGAGCGCGGGAAGCTCTACATGCTCCAGACCCGCAGCGCCAAGCGCACCGCCCGCGCGGCGGTGAGGATCGCCACGGACATGGTCCGCGAGCGGCTCATCACGAAGGACGAGGCGATCGGGCGCGTCGATCCGCTCCAGGTGGAGCAGCTCCTGGTCCCAGGCTTCGACCAGAAGGCGGTCGATACGGCACGTGCCGCGGGCCGGTTCCTCGCGAAGGGCCTGAACGCCTCGCCGGGCGCGGCGACCGGCCGTGCGGTGTTCGATGCGGACCGCGCGGTCGAGCTCAAGGGGCAACAGCAGCTGGTGGTCCTGGTCCGTCCGGAGACGAGCCCGGACGACTTCCACGGGATGATCGCGGCGACCGGCATCCTCACCGCACGTGGCGGGTCCACGAGCCATGCGGCGGTGGTCGCCCGCGGTCTTGGGCTGCCCTGCGTCGCCGGCTGCGCAGCACTCTCGATCGATCTGGTCAAGCGCGAGATGCGCGTCGGCGACATCGTGATCAAAGAAGGGGACGCGATCTCGATCGACGGCACGACCGGCGAGGTCTTCGCCGGCGAGCTCCCGACGAAGGCGCCGAACTACCGTGCCGAGAAGGAGCTGATCCAGCTCCTCTCGTGGGCCGACCAACGCCGGACCCTCGGCGTCTGGGTGAACGCCGACACCCCGGGCGAATGCCGGATCGCTCGCGAGCTTGGCGCGGAGGGCGTGGGCCTCGCGCGGACCGAGCACATGTTCCGGGAGGCCGAGCGCCTGCCCTTCGTCCAGGACATGATCATGGCCGAGACCGAGGAGGGCCGGAAGGCGGCGCTCGCCAAGCTCCTCCCGTTCCAGCAGGCCGACTTCCGCGAGATGTACGAGGCGATGGATGGGCTGCCCGTGGTCATCCGGCTCATCGACCCGCCGCTGCACGAATTCCTGCGGGAGTTCGCGAGCGTGAACGTCGACATCGCCGTGGCCGAGGCCACCGGGACCGGCGGGGCGGACCTGGAGCGCAACAAGGCCATCTGGCACCGGCTCGAGCAGCTCCACGAAGACAACCCGATGCTCGGCCTCCGCGGCTGCCGGCTCCTGCTCGTGTATCCGGAGATCCTCGAGATGCAGGTGCGCGCGATCCTCGGCGCCGCGGCCGACGTCGCCAAGCGCGGGGTGAAGGCGAAGCCGGAGATCATGATGCCGCTCGTCGCGACGATGGGGGAGCTCGACCGCCTGGTGGACCACGTCAGCGCCGTGGCGAAGACGGTCGAGGCCGAGCGCAAGGTGAAGATCCCCTACAAGTTCGGCACGATGATCGAGCTGCCGCGGGCCTGCATCATCGCCGACCAGATCGCCCAGCGGACCGAGTTCTTCTCCTTCGGAACGAACGACCTGACCCAGACCGTGCTCGGCATCTCGCGCGACGACGCGCAGAAGAGCTTCCTCAGCCGCTACGTCGAGCAGAAGATCATGCCCGACGACCCGTTCCAGGTCCTCGATCGGGACGGTGTGGGCGCGATGATGCGGATGGCCGTCGAGCGCGGCCGCAAGACCAAGCCCGGGCTGAAGATCGGGATCTGCGGCGAGCACGGTGGCGAGCCGTCCTCGGTGGAGTTCTGCCACAAGATCGGCCTGACCTACGTCTCCCCCTCGACCTACCGGGTCCCGGTGGCACGGCTCGCGGCGGCCCAGGCCGCCCTGGCCGGCGGGGAGCGCGACCGCTAGGCCCGGCAGCCTGGATTAGCCTTGGGTCCGATGGCCACCGGGACCGACCTCGCCGCACGGCTCTCGCGCACCAAGTCGGTGGCCGCACTCCGGATCCGGGAGCGCCAGGAGCACGCGGAGGGCGGCGCCCTGGCGCCGCATGCGACCAGGGCCGCCGACGGCCGGCGCGACCGCGCGGAGGAACCCTCCCCGACCCGGACCGCGTTCCAGGTCGATCGCGATCGGATCGTCCACTCCAAGGCATTCCGTCGGACGAAGCACAAGACCCAGGTGTTCCTGGCGCCGGTGGGTGACCACTATCGGACCCGGCTCACCCACATCCTCGAGGTGAATTCGATCGGCCGCGCGATCGCGAGCGCGCTCGAGCTAAATGAGGATCTCCTCGAAGCGATGGCCTTGGGCCACGACATCGGGCATACCCCGTTCGGCCACGTGGGGGAGGAGCTGCTGGGGAAGTTCCTTCCGGAAGGGTTCCGCCACAACCAGCAGAGCGTGCGGATCGTCGAGACGCTCGAGAAGAACGGGCAGGGCCTCAACCTCACCCAGCAGGTGCGGGATGGGATCCTCAAGCATTCGGCGCCGACCGAGGGCGGGGTCGAGACGCCGGCGTGGGGCATTCCCGAGACGCCGGAGGGGTGGGTGGTGCGCCTGGCGGACAAGATCGCCTACCTCCATCACGACACCGACGACGCGATGCGCGCGGGCATCATCAGCGAGGCTGACCTGCCCCAGGAGGTGCGGAAGGCACTGGGGCGCGACCGGGCGGAGCGCCTGGACACGATGGTCTACGACGTCATCGTGAACTCCTTCGGAAAGCCCGCGGTCGGCCTGTCGGAGGAGGTGCAGGACGCCACGAACGAGCTTCGGCAATGGATGTTCGGACATGTGTACCTGGCCGGCCCGGCGAAGACCGAGGACGACAAGGCCCAGGGGATGCTCTGGGAGCTCCTCCAGTACTTCGAGACGCATCCCGAACGGATGCCGGTCGAGCATCAGGGCATCGCCGGGGCCGAGGGCACCAAGCGGGCGGTCGCCGATTACGTCGCCGGGATGACCGACGGGTACGCGCTCGATACCTACGAGAGCCTCTTCATCCCGACGGCCTGGGGGAGACGCTAACGCCCGGAGATTTCGATCTCGTCAAGGAGCGCGTCGACATCGTCCAGCTCGTGGGCGAGCGCGTCACGCTGCGCCGAGCCGGTCGCACCTACAAGGGCCTGTGCCCGTTCCACGCCGAGAAGACCGCGTCGTTCACCGTCGATCCCGACCGGCGCACGTTCAAGTGCTTCGGCTGCGGTGAAGGTGGCGACTGCTTCGACTGGCTCGTGAAGACCGAAGGCCTCGACAAGGTCGATGCCCTGAAGGCGCTCGCCGAGAAGGCCGGGATCGAACTCACCGGCGGCAGGCCGCCAGGGGAGCGCGAAAGGGAGCGGCGCCTCATCGCGGCCCACGACGCCGCCCATTTCTATTTCCGGCAGGCCCTGCGGGGGACCGAGAAGGGCAAGGCCGCCGCGGCATACGTCGCGGAGCGCGGGATCTCCCTGGAGTCGGTCGAGACCTTCGGCGTCGGGTACGCGCCGGACCTGACCGACGGCCTGCTCGGGTACCTGCGCAAGAAGGGTCACGCCGACGCCGACGTCCTCGCCACAGGATTGGCCGTGGAGACCGAGCGGGGGCCCATCGATCGGTTCCGTGATCGCCTCATCGTCCCGATCCGCGACGGCCGCGGCCGGATCGTCGCGTTCGGCGGCCGCGCGATGCGGGCCGATCAGCGCGGGAAGTACGTCAACTCGCCGCAGACGGCACTGTTCAGCAAGGGCGCGACGCTTTACGGGCTCGACCTGGCGAAGGCCGCGATCCGAAAGCAGAGCGAGGCGGTGATCGTGGAGGGCTATTTCGACACGATCGCCGCGCATCAGGCCGGCCTGCGCAACGTCGTAGCCTCGATGGGCACCGCCCTGACCCAGGACCAGTACCGCGTGCTCGACGACCTGCACATCGATCGGGCGATCGTCGCGTTCGACGGCGATGCCGCCGGCCAGCGCTCGGCGGAGGCCCGCGGCCGCGAGCTGCTGAAGATCGTTCAGCCGGCGGCCAGCCGGTCGCGCAAGGGCACGGTGGACACCACCTATCGGCTCGAGGTCTACGTCACGGTGCTCCCGGAGGGGACCGATCCGGACGATCTCGCCCGGAGCGACCCCGACGCTCTGCGCGCGCTGATCGCCGGAGCGAAGCCGCTCCTCGAGTTCGTCATCGGGCAGGTCCAGGAACGGGTCGGAAAGGAGCGTCTGGCGACCCCCGACGGCCGGCGGCGCTTCCTCGAGGAGACCCTGCCGCTCCTGGCCGACGAGCCCGATCCGATCCGGCGGGAGGTCTACCTCGGCACGCTGAGCGCCGCCACGGGCCTGGACCAGGCGGCGCTGCGCACACAGGCTGCGGCGGCCCGGATCCGCTCGGGCCTCGCCGAACGGGCCTCCAGCGGGGCAGCCACTCCGGTCCGGCAGGTGGCCCCGAAACAAGTGCCTTCGCTGGAGCGTTACCTCATGGCACAATTAGTCCAGTTCCCGGAGGAGGCTGCGCGCACCGATCTCGACCCCGCTGACCTGGCCGATCCCGATCACCGAGCGATCTTCGAACATCTGCGCTCGGTCGGGCGATCGACGGCTGGCTTGCCGGCTCACCTCGCCGCCACGGCGGCGTCCCTCGGCGCGAATGCGCCGGAGCCAGGCCCAGGCGTCGTCCCAGGGCAGGAGATCGAGATCCTTGCGCTTCGTCTTCGGGAAGCGAACTTGCGGGAGCGGCTGGGCGAAGCCCGGGCCGGGCTCGTGCGTCAGGACGCCGGTGGCGGGGACCTCGATCTCGAGGTGGCCCGGCTGGCAAGCGAGCTGGACGGGCTCATGCGGACGCGCGAGCGGCGCACGGTGCTGCGGAGCGGCCAGGAGTAGGTCGGGCGGGCAGGCGGATCAGGAGTCAGGAGTAGGAATGGCAGCGAAGAGCGCGACCAAAGAGAAGGATTCCGGCACCAAGGCGACCGTCGCCGAGCGCACCGGGATCCACCCCGAGCACCGCGAGCAGGCCGAGAAGCTGCTCGCGAAGGGGAAGCAGCAGGGCTACGTCACCCAGGAGGACCTCGTCCGGGCGATCCCCGATGCCGAGCCGGGCGAGCTCGAAGAGCTCCTCGTCACCCTCGATGACAACAACATCGAGATCCTCGAGGCCGAGCGCGGGCCGAACTGGTCCCAGGTCAAGGAAGAGGAAGAAGAAGCCGAGGAGATGCAGCGTGAGGATTCGATCGCCACGGTGCTGGCGAGCGACCTCATCAGCGTCGACGACCCGGTCCGGATGTACCTCAAGGAGATCGGCAAGGTGCCGCTCCTCACCGCCGAAGAAGAAGTGAACCTCGCGAAGTCCATCGAGCTGGGCGAGATGGCGCTCGAGTCGCCGGCCCTCTCGGTGATCCATCTGTACGAGCTGGGCGCCGAGGTGAAGAAGCGCATGGCCCTCGGCCGCCCGAAGGAGTTCGTCGACGAGGCGACCCGCTTCACGAACAAGGCCCTCCGCCGGACGGTGAACGACGACGACGGTGGGAAGGAGCTCAAGCGGCTGACCAATCGCCTGCTGAAGCTCCGCGAGCCGCTCCACGCCGAAGCGAGCAGCAAGGAGATCTCGACCGAAGCGAAGGTCCTGATCGACGAGCTCGTTGCGATCATCGACGGGAGCAAGCGCGACCCCGAGCGACTCACGATCCGGATCCTGCCGGCCTACTCGAAGATCCACGGGCCGGCGGAGGGCGCCGAGCGTCTGGGCGAGCTCGTCATGCTCGGCCAGGAGCTGCGCACGATCATGGTGAAGTACCTGAACGTCCTCGTGTACGACGACGCCGACGAGCAGCGCGGACTGCGCCGCCTCGCCGACGAGCTCATCCAGAAGGGCGACGACGCGCGACACAACCTCACCGAGGCGAACCTTCGTCTCGTCGTGTCGATCGCGAAGAAGTACATCGGCCGCGGCATGAGCTTCCTCGACCTCATCCAGGAGGGCAACATCGGCCTCATCCGCGCGGTCGAGAAATTCGACTACCGCAAGGGCTATAAGTTCTCGACCTACGCGACCTGGTGGATCCGCCAGGCGATCACTCGCGCGATCGCCGACCAGGCCCGCACGATCCGCATCCCGGTCCACATGGTCGAGACGATCAACAAGCTCATCCGCGTCTCGCGTGGCCTCCTCCAGGAGCTTGGGCGCGAGCCCACCGCCGAGGAGATCGCCGAGCGGATGCTCATCACCGCTGACAAGGTCCGCGAGATCGTGAAGGTCTCGCAGGAGCCGGTCTCGCTCGAGACGCCGATCGGTGAGGAAGAGGACAGCCATCTCGGCGACTTCATCCCCGACAACCAGGCCCTGGCGCCGTCGGACGCCGCGTCCCACAAGCTGTTGAAGGAGCAGGTCGAAAGCGTGCTCGAGGGCCTTACCGGCCGCGAGCGGCGCGTCCTGCAGCTGCGTTTCGGCCTCGAGGACGGCCGGACCCGGACCCTCGAGGAGGTCGGGCGCGAATTCAACGTGACCCGCGAGCGCATCCGACAGATCGAGGCGAAGGCGCTCCGCAAGCTGCGGCACCCCAGCCGCTCGCGGAAGCTGAAGGACTACCTGGAATAGCTGCGCCCGGGGACGGCGCCGGACGATCGGCGCCATCCCCGCGTCCGCTAGGCGGCGGTGGCCTCGACGCTGAGCGCGACGTTGCCCTTCAGCGCGGCCGAGATCGGGCAGTTCTCCTTCGCGTCCTCCGCGACGGCCTTCAGCTTTTCGATGTCGCCATCCGGCGCCTGGGCCTTGACGCTGAGCGCGCTCGACAGAACGCCATTGCCGCCGGCCGGGCGGGACCCGAAGGTGACCCTGGCGGTCACGGTGAGGTCCGGGTCGGTCACGCCGGCCTTCGCCAGGCGGGTCGCGAAGGCCATCGCGAAGCAGCTCGCGTGCGCCGCCGCGAGGAGTTCCTCGGGGCTGGTCTGTCCTGCGGCGCCGGTGCCTTCGGTCCGCTCCTTCCAGCTCGTCGCGGCCTGCTTCAAGACGTTGCTCTTGGTGGTGACGTCGCCCGTGCCTCCGGCCAGGTCGCCGCGCCAGGTCGCCGTCGCCTCGTGGATCGTCGGCATGATGGTGGACCTCCGCTTCCTGGATCGGCCTTCGAGGCTACCGCGTCCAGCGCACATCCGCGGGGAGCTCGGCCTCCAGGATCGGCTCGAGCACCCGGATGTAGCGCGCGAGCTTGGTCACGAGCTGCGCGCTGAAGCGCTCGTCGAGGGGCTGCAGGGGGATCGGCTCCCAGACCCGGCTCCAGCCCTTGTCCCAGGCCTCGATGCGCGCGGTGGCGAGCCGCCGGGCGAGCGCCTTCTCGTGGCCCCGGAAGGCGCCGAGGAGCCGGGCGTTCGTCATCGGATCGGCCTCGAAATGGAGGCCGAGCTCGATGACCTTCCGGTGAGCGTAGATGCCGCATTCGTAGTGGAGCTGCTTGTTCCCCGACCAGAGCTTCACCATGTGGCTTGTCGCAAGGTGGTGGGGGAGCGCGGCGCTACCCAGCGCGTCGGCCACGGCGCGCGGGAGGGACGTGCAGAAGGAGCGGGGAGAGGTCAGCACAACAAGTTTCGATGCTAGGATGCAGCAATCGATCCCCGATAGCTCAGCTGGTAGAGCAAGCGACTGTCGACCATCAGTGGCAGCCTGCTGGGGAAACCCAGCAGTGAACACCGGGTGAATTGCGGGAAACCTACAGCGCAAGCGCGCCAGGGCAATCCGCAGCCAAGCCCGAGGAAACGCCTCGGGAAGGTTCAGAGACTAAGCGCCCGGCACCTACGGACCGACGTGGTCACGGTGATGAGATAGTCCACGTCCGAGGGAAACCTCGGGGAACGGGTAATCGCTGGGTCGGAGGTTCGAGTCCTCCTCGGGGAGCAGCGGCGGGCGATCCTCTGGGGACGCCCCGCAGTTCAGGAGCATGAGCTTTTGGGTATTGACGCCCCCAATCATATAGAACTACTGTTCTATCATGACAACGTGTCGCGGCTGCAGCTCTCCGATCCCACCTACCGTCGTCAACAATGGCCTGCGCCTGGATCTCCGTGGTCGGCAGCGTTGTCTGCGCTGTCTGCCGCATCGGCCCCTCCAGGGGCCTCGAAAACCGGTGAGTCGCCCGGTCGGTACGAGGCGGTGCGCGAATTGTGGTGGCGACTTCCTGTCGCGACTCAAGGTTGCGGGGAAGCCGCGGATGCTTCACCGACGGCGCTTTTGCTTCGATTGCTCCCCGTTCGCCGAGCACAACACGTCCAGGTTCCCTCCGGGTGACCTCGCGCCGGCCGAACTCGAGGACCATCGTCGAAGACGAAAGAGCGAGACGACATACCGCAGCCAGAAGAAGCGGCGGAAGGAGCTCAAGGCCGCGCTGATCGCGGAGCGTGGGGGACGGTGCATGGACTGTGGCTACGCAGGCACGGCTACCGCACTTGAGTTTCACCACCGCGATGCCTCGACCAAGGATTTCGCGATCGCTAGCGCCAGCGTGTCACACGATCGACTCTGGGTAGAGGCGGCAAAGTGCGACCTGCTCTGCGCGAACTGTCACCGTACGCGCCACGCCGCAGCACGGAAGACCGGCGGCGGTCCGGTCGTCGAGGCGCGGCGCCGCGCGAAGCAGCGCGCGGTGGACGCCCTCGGCGGACGCTGCCAGGGCTGCGGGCTGGCTGTACCGGTGGCGGCCTTCGAGTTCCATCACCTTGACGCCCGGACAAAGGACTTCGCGATCTCCGCCGACGGCGTGCCGCGCCGGTGGGAGCTGATCGTGGCCGAGCTGGCGAAGTGCGTGCTCCTCTGCGCGAACTGCCACCGCGAGGTCCACGCGGGCGTTCGCGAGCTGTTCGACGACGGGCTGCTCGGGCTGGCCGATCCCGCCGGGGCCTACGTCACGTCCGGCGATCGGCGCAGCCGCGGCGGGTCGGCGGCGCGGACTGGCCGGAGCGCGCTGCGAGGTCGTGCTCAGCGCATCCCCGTATCGGCGTGGAGCTCCACCTCGTCGTAGGCGCCGGGCGGGACGGTGATCGTCGCCGACCGCAGTGCGGGCAGGCCGGCCTTCGACCTCAGGGTGTAGCTGCCCGGGGCCAGCGCGACGCTGAAGCGCCCGTCCACGCCGGAGGCGAACGTGGCGACCACGGACGAGCCCTGGACCACCTCGATGGTCATCGCGACCGGGCGGTCCGGGCAGAGGCTCCCGACCCGTGCGGGCCCGGGGCAGGCCGGCCCGGCAAGGATCGTCCCGCGGATCCCGGAGGCCGGGCTCGCCAAGTCCCCGCAGGCGGCGAGCAGGAGCGCGACGACGAGCAGGGAGCGCATACCAGGGTTGACGACGATCCCCGGCCGCCGGTTCCCGCCGCGGGTCAACTAACGGATTCCGCCGGCAAGGTGCATTACTAGGGCAGATGAGCGACCCGGACTGGGAAACGGTGTACCGGAGTGCGGTCCCGCGCGTGTACCGGGCCCTCCTGGCGACCCTGCGCGATCCCGAGGTCGCCAAGGACGCCCTCCATGAGGCCTTCGTCGAGGGGCTCCGCCGGCCGCCGCCGCGGGAGGACAACCTGCCGGGTTGGCTCTTCCGGGTCGCGCTCCGGAGCGCTCGGCGCCGGCACTGGCCCCTCTCGGCCGTCGCGCGTCGGGAGCACGGCGCGGCCAAGGACGATATCGCGGCCCTCATCGACCGCCTCGAGGCCGGCCGGCTTCTGGCCCTGCTGACCGAGCGGCAGCGGGCCCTCGTCGTCGCGCAGTACTACCTCGGCCTCAGTCAGGCGGAGACTGCGGCGCTCTTTGGAGTGCGGTCGGGCACCGTCAGCGCCACGATCGCCCAGGCCCTCGCGCGGATGCGGAAGGGAGCCGGACATGTCCAGTGACTTCGAGCGGATGATCAGGCGGGACCTCGATCAGCTCCCGATGCTGCCGGCCGAGCGCTGGGTCCCATCGCGGCGGCAGCCGTCCCCGGTGGCGTCGATGGCTCGGCGCTCGGTTGCGGCGCTCGCGGTCCTCGTGCTGGCCGTCGGCGCCGGTGTCGCCATCGCTCGCGTGCGCGCCGATCTGCTGCGGCCGGACGACGTCGCGACCGCCCCCGTTCGGGCCGGCATCGCCGATCGCCAGGCCGCCTTGGCCGCGATTCGGCTCCGTTCGTCCGACGTCGAGGCGGTCTCGCGGATCAAGGCGAAACTCGTGAGGAAGGACGCCCTCGTCGCGGCGGGTCCGGATCTCGGGTTCAGTCAGCGTCTGGTCGCGGCGATGCCCGGCGAGACCGCCTGGGTCGTCGCGGTGAGCGGCGAGGTTCGCTGTTCCGCGTGCACGCTGCCACCCCCGGAGCCGACCCATTCGGCGATCTACTACCTGGACCCGCGGTCCGGGCAGGTCTTCGCAGCCCGGTGGTGGAGCGCGTTCTGGCCGACCGCGTTCGATGCCCTCCCTGACCTGTCCGTCGCCGCGGACTCGATCACGGTGACGGCGCGCGTCGTCGACCTACGCCTTCCCGATGCGATCGTCGTCGTGACCGAGACGGCGGTGGCTGGACTCGCCTCAGGCACTCGGGTGGAGCTGCGGGCCGACGGCGGCACGGCCTACGCCTGGGAGGCCGGGGAGGCGGGAGGCGACGCGTCATCGCTGCAGCAGCTCGTCGACGAGCGGCAGCTGGCCGCCGGGGTCCCGGTGCAGGTCACCTTCACCGGCCCACCTGCGCCCGATGGAACCTACCGCTTGGAATCGGTCCTCACGAACCCCTACTCCCGGTAGCGGCCGGCCCGGCAGCGGGCCCGCCGGAACTCCGTTAGACAACCTTCATGTTCGGCTTCACCGGGCGGGAGCTTGCGGTCCTCCGCCGGCTGGACACGCCGCCCAAGGTCCAGGCGTTCCTCGAGCGTCTGCGCTACAACACCGAGCCGGGCGGCGACACCTGCCGCTCCCCGCGCCGGGTGCTCCGCGACCGCACCGCGCACTGCGCCGAGGGTGCGATCTTCGCCGCCGCGGCGTTCCGGGTGCACGGCCGGCCGCCGCTGCTCGTCGATCTCGAGGCGGTGAACGACGACGATCACGTCGTCGCCGCCTATCGGGACCGCGGGCTCTGGGGGGCGGTGGGGATGTCCAAGTTCGCCGGCCTGCGGCACCGCGCGCCGGTCCACCGCACCGTTCGCGAGCTGGCGATCAGCTATTTCAACGATTACTACAACTACGACGGCGAGCTCACCCTCCGCCGGTACTCCCGCCCGGTGTCGCTGGCGCGGTTCGACCGGATCGGGTGGATGACCACCGAGCACGACCTCTGGCCGATCCTCGAGCACCTGGTCGTCGTGCCGCACGCCGTGCTGATCCCCCCGGCCGCCGGCCGCCGGCTTCCGGACCTCGACCGGCGGTCCTACGATGCAGGCTTGCACCGCGCGCCACGCCGCTGATACCGTCCGCGGGCGCGCCCGGAGCGGGGAAGGAGTGAGCTGATGCTGCGGACCGTCGCCGCCGTCGAACAGCGTCCCTGGATGCTGCTTGGCCTGGTCTTCCTCTTCACCCTCACCTTCGGCTTCCTCACCCAGGCGGCGGGCAGCCTGTATCTCCGCTGGACCGCCGACCCGATCGTGCTCCACTACCGGACGACCCTGAGCTACACCTCGGCGATCGTCGGCGACGCGGTCCTCCTGCCCCTGGTGAACGTCTTCATCGTCAGCCAGCTCGCGATGTGGCGCCGCCGTCCTCACGGCGCCGAAGTGATCGGCTCGCTCCTCACCGCCGGTGTCCTCACCATCGGGGTCCACCTCTACCAGGCGACCCACGCGCTCCTCAACTGGACGATGACCGAGCCGTACTCCTGGACGCCGCTCGGGTACGTCCACGCCGCGTTCATGTTCAGCGAGCTCGCCCTTGTCGTGTTCTTCTGGGGGCAGGTCGCGCGGGTCGCTCGCGAGCAGCCGCGGGCGATCTTCTCTCATCGCGTCCTGCTGGTGATCCTCTGCAGCGTGGTGTTCCTGCGCCTCCTGCTCGGCGACTACGGGTACTTCGCCTAGCCGGGTCTAGCCGGGTTCAGCGGGGGCCGGTCTTCCGCGGCGGTGTCGTAGATCTTGCCCGGGTTCAGCAGCCCCTTCGGGTCGAGCGCGTCCTTCACCCGCCGCATGACATCGAGCGCCGCGCCGTGCTCGAGGCGCATGTAACGCTGGCGCACGGCGCCGGTGCCATGCTCGCCGGTGACCGTGCCGCCGACCTCGACCGCGAGGCGGTGCAACCGGTCGGCGAACGCGTCGGCGCGGCGCACCTCGTCCGCGTCGGCTGGGTCGATGAGGATCGCGGAGTGCACGTTGCCATCGCCGAAGTGGCCGTAGAACAGGACGGCGATGTCTTCCTCGGCCGCAAGCTCGCGCGCGCGCCGGATCGTTCGCGGGATCTCCGAGAGCGGGACGGCAAGATCTTCGCCGGCGAAGATCCGGTGCTTGCCGGGGTGGGCGAGCGCGGCCGCCGCAGCGAGGCCGCTGCGGGCGGACCAGAGGCGCGCGATCGCGCCCTCCTCCTCGGCGAACGAGGTGACCGTCGCCCGGCGCCGCACGATACCGTCGACGAAGCGCGCCGCCGACGCGACGTGGTCGGGGGTGCCCTCGACCTCGATGAACAGGACCGCCTCGCCGTCGGGAAGGTCAAGGTCTGGGCGGTAGAGCCGGATCGCTTCGACCGCGCTCCGGTCGAGGAGCTCCGCCGTGGAGGGGAGGATCCCTGCGGCGAAGAGATCGTCGAGCGACGCCACGGTGTCGTCGAGGCTGGCGTAGCCGGCGAGGCAGACCGCGCGCGCGGACGGGCGCGGCTGGACCCGGAGGCGAAGACGGGTGAGGATCCCAAGCGTGCCCTCCGATCCGACGAAAAGCTTGGTGAGATCGATGCCGCTCGACGACTTGAGGGCCTTGCTGTGCTCGCCGCCGGTCGTGATCACCGAGCCGTCGGCCAGGACGACCTCGGCGCCCAGGACGTAGGCCGAGGTCGTACCCCAACGCACCGCGTGTGGGCCGCTCGCGTTGTTCGCGACCATGCCCCCGAGGGTGCAGGCGCGCCCGCTCCCAGGGTCGGGCGGGAAGAACAGTCCCATCTCCCCAAGGGCGGCCTGCAGGTCGGCGAAGACGACGCCCGGTTCCAGGGACACCTGGAGGTTCGGGCGGTCGATCTCGAAGATCCGCCGCATCCGCGCGAAGGAGATGACGATGCCGCCGTGTGCGGCGACCGCGCCCCCGGTCTGTCCGGTCCCCGCACCGCGCGGAACGACGGGCGTCCCGGTCGCATCGGCGATGCGCATGACCGCGGCGACTTCGGCGGTCGTTTCCGGGATGACGACGGCCGCGGGCGCGCGTCGCTGCCGGAGCGACCAGAACGACGCGTCGTAGCTGTACGGCTCGATCGTCGCCG
Organism: Candidatus Limnocylindria bacterium; assembly: GCA_036565345.1. GTDB lineage: Bacteria > Chloroflexota > Limnocylindria > P2-11E > P2-11E > UBA4735. The sequence goes on from DATCNH010000038.1 coordinate 28,478, forward strand.
GATCGTCGATCACGCGGTCCGCGGGAAGCACGGCGCGCAGGCGCGCGGCGAGCTCCGCGCTGAGATCGGGGCTGGCATTGATGGTCATCGGGCGACCTATCCTAGGGACATCTCGATCCAGATCGCCTCGACCGTCACCACGCGCCACGTCCGCGCGGAGGACCTGGCGACCTGCATCTCCTGCGGTCTCTGTCTGAACGACTGCCCGACCTTCCGGATCCTCGGCGATGAGGCCGACTCGCCGCGCGGGAGGATCCAGCTCATCCGCGAGCTGGTGTCCACCGCTGCCGCGCCCGATGCGTCGCTGGTGGGCCATCTCGACGCCTGCCTGGTCTGCCGCGCCTGCGAGACGGCCTGTCCGTCCGGCGTGCCATTCGGCCGGATCATGGAGGGCGCGCGCGAGGTCGTGGCGGAGCGGACCCGCGAGCGCCCGATCGCCCGCGCACTCCGCGGTGCCGGACTCGCGACCATCGCCCATCCGCGGGCTCTCGCGGCCGCGACGGCACTGGCGACGCTCTACGCGCGCTCGGGATTGCAGCGCGTCGTGCGGTCGACCCGGCTGCTGCCCCGCCGTCTTGCGGCGATGGAGCGGCTGCTCCCCGCGGCCGAAGGCCGGCCCTATACCC
>DATCNH010000039.1:0-12705 GCA_036565345.1 Candidatus Limnocylindria bacterium
GTCGAAGGCGGTGTCGAAGGCGGTGTCGAAGGCGGTGTCGAAGGCGGTGTCGAAGGCGGTGTCGAAGGCGGTGTCGAAGGCGGTGTCTGCGTGCAGACCGTCGTTCCACCGTTCACGCTGGCGAGGAGGCGTCCCTGGAGCGAGTACAGGTTGTCCGGGCCAAGCTGGGTGATCGGCTTGCCGCGCACGAGGTCCACCTGGAAGAAGCAGTTCGGGACGGCGATCGAGAACGTTAGAGTGACTGGGCCGGTACCGGAACGAGTCTGCGAGGCGAAGAGCACCTGTTGGGACGCCGTCGCGTCGTTGAACGAGGCCGACGGCGCGGTGTACGAGACGAACGAGGCCTCGACCCAGCAGCCGCTGGCGATCGTGACGCTTGCGGTCGCTGTGCCACCGGCGACTGCGCTACTGATCCCGCTGGCGGTCAGATCGGAGCAGACCGCCGGGGTCTCGACGACCGGTGCGATCGGAGCGGCTTCCTGTGCCACGGCCACCGTCGCGCCGGGATACGCGGTAACGAGAAGGAGGAGCGACGCGAGAGCGACGACGCGAGGAGTGTTGCGCATGTTGGACCTCATCCCTTTTTTTCCCACCGCTTGATCCCACCATCCGCACGATTGCCTGCGGGTTGCTGCATCGTGACTAAGCACAGCGCTCACCAACGGCCGTCCCGCCACGTAACGTGAGCCTAACGATTTGCGGTCCGATCGCATAACGACGGCGTGTACTTCGGGTTGGGCCGTGGTTGAGCCGACCGAACCGCCTCGGGCGACGGCTCGGAGCGGGACGCGAAGGTCAGTCGACCGGGTCCCTGTCCTCCAGCATCGCGCGGATCGCGTCGCGGCCCCCGGTCGTCGCGGCCGGCTGACCGGAGCGTTCGGGGACGATGAGCGGCCCGGCATCGGCGGCCGCGGGAGCGTCAGCCTCCGGCGGCTCGGCGGCGTGCGGATCGAGGCCGTGTGGGTCGGCGATATCGTCGGGTGCGCCGGCGGCCTTCATCAGCTCCCGCTCGGCATCGGGGCCGGCGAGCCCGATGAGCTTGTCCACCACCTTGCGGTTGCGCATCGAGCGGGCGAGCGACGAGAGGACCGCCGGGTCGCGGAGCGCCGCGGGGTCCTGCTGCGCGAGCGGCGTGAGCGCGACCTCCTGAGCCAGCTCGGCGCCGGTGATCTGGACGTCCTCGCGCTTGGCGAGGGCATCGAGGACCAACAGGGACTTCGCGCGGCGCTCGGCGGCCTCGCGCCAATCGGTGCGGATCTCGGCCTCGGTCTTGCGCGCCTGGAGGAGGAACTGCTCCCAGCTGATCCCCTGCTCGGCGATGCGGCCCTTCAGGTCGTCGGTGAGATGATCGAGCTCGTCCTGGACGAGGATCTCGGGCACCTCGACCGTGGCGGTCGAGAGCAGATGCGCCAGGAGCTTCGCGGCCGCGGCATCCCGGGCCTCGTGGAACGCGGAGTGGGCCAGCTCGCCGCGGACCGCCCGGTCCAGGGCCGCGAGATTCTCCACGCCGACCGTCTTGGCAAAGCTATCATCGAGATCCGGGAGGAGCTTCTCCGCGACGGCGGTGACCTTCGCGCTGAAGCTGCCCTGCTTGCCGCGCAGATCCTCGTCGGGATAGTCCTCCGGGAAGGCGAGGTCGAGCGTGCGCGTCTCGCCGGCGGTCGCGCCGACCAGGCCCTCGGCCAGGCCGGGGATCGGATATTCGCGCCCGAGCTCGAGATGGGCGTTGCGGCCCATCGGCGGGAGCTGCTTCCCGTCGATCACGACGTCGAGGTCGATGGTCAACACGTCCGTCGCGGCGGCGGGGCGGTCGACCGGACGGAGCTCGGCGTGATGCTCGCGCATCCCGGCGATCGTCTTCTCGACCTCCTCCTCCTGGAGCGGCTCGACGGCGACCGTCGCGCCGTGCGCGGCGTAGTCGCCGAAGGCGACCTCGGGTCTCACCGGGAACGTCGCGGTGTAGCGCAGGTCCTTGCCCGGCTCGAGCTGGCTCACCTCCACGTCCGGGCGATCGAGGGCGACGAGGCCCTCGCGGTCGACGATCTCTTTGAACGACTCGTCGACGAGGTCGCCCGCGGCGTCCTCCCAGAGATGGTTCGCGCCGTAGGTCCGCTCGTAGATCGCGCGCGGTGCCTTGCCCGGCCGGAAGCCCGGGATCCGGGCCTGGCCGACGTGGCGCCGGAAGGCACGCTCGCTCGCGCGCTCCAATCGGTCGGCGTCCACCTCGACCGCGAGGACCGCGATCGCCGGCACTCGGCGCTCGACGGTGTAGCGGATGCCGGCCGGCGCCGCGGGGTCCGCCCGCGCAGGGGGGTCGACGACCGCAGCCGGTGCGGGCTCTGGCGCGTCGCTCGCGGGCAGATCGGTGGACGGAGTGTCGGTCATGGAGGCGTCTAGTTTAGGCTTTCGCTCACGATGCTGTACTTCTACGAGGTCCATGACGGCGACGAGGACCTGGGCTCGGCGGCCCTCGTCTGCCACCCCGAGCGGCAGAGCCCCGCGGAGTTCTTCGCCCTGGTGAAGAAGGCCCGCGATCTGGTCAAGGACAGCTTCGAAGAGCCGTCGCTCTCGGAAGCGATCGCGAACGAGCTCGAGCGGGCGCACGGCTTCCTCCACGTGACCGACGAGCGCCTCATCGCGTCGGTGAACGTGGGCGACACCGACCGGGACACCTTCCTGGTCGCCGCCGACGAGGCGGTCCGGACGGTGTACGTCGCCGCCGACGCGGATGGTGATCCCGGCGACGACGAGGCGCCCGGCCCCGACGATGACCGCGCCAACTAGCGGGGAGCCCACCGCCGGCGCCGGGTCCTCCGCCCTGCGCATCGGCTTCTGCGGCCTGGGGATCATGGGCCTGCCAATGGCGCGCAACGCGCTGCGGGCGGGCTTTCCGGTCACGGTGTGGAACCGGACCGCCGGACGCGCCGCGCCGCTCGCGGCCGAGGGCGCGTCCGTGGGGGCGTCGCCCCGCGCGGTGGCCGAGGCGTCCGACCTCGTCGTCACGATGGTCACCAGCTCGCCGGACGTCGAGGCGATCACCTTCGGCCCGGACGGGATCGCCGCCGGCGCGCACCCAGGCCTCCTGGCGATCGACATGAGCACGATCTCGCCCGCGGTGACTCGGGGGATCGCCGAGCGTGCGGCGTCCGCCGGCTTCGCGACGCTCGATGCGCCGGTCTCCGGCGGCGAGATCGGCGCGGTCGAGGCCCGTCTGGCGATCATGGTCGGCGGCACGGCGGCAGACGTGGCTCGGGCGATGCCGCTCTTCGAGGCGCTCGGCAAGACGATCGTCCACATCGGCGATCACGGGGCGGGCCAGGCCTGCAAGCTGGCGAACCAGATCGCGGTGGCGATCAACAACCTCGGCGTATCCGAGGCGCTCGTCTTCGCGGCAGCCCAGGGGATCGATCTGGAGCGGACGCGACAGGTGATCGCCGGCGGCGCCGGAAGCTCGTGGGCGATGCAGAACTACGCCACGAAGATGCTGGCCGGCGACTTCCGCCCGGGGTTCATGGTCGACCTCCAGCAGAAGGACCTGCGCCTGGTGCTCGAGGCCGCGTTCGCCGAGCATGTCAGCCTCCCCGGCACCGCGCTGGCCCACGCGCTCTACAGCGCTCTGCAGCAGGACGGCGGCGGACGCGAGGGGAACCTCGCGCTCATCAAGGTCATCGAGCGGCTGTCCGGGCGCGAGGCGCGCACGTCCGGGTGACCCTCGCTCCGGTCCGCGTCGCGGTCATCCCGGCCGCCGGCCTCGGGACGCGCTTCCTGCCGGTCACGAAGACCATTCCCAAGGAGATGCTCCCGATCGTCGACACTCCGACCATCGAGCTCGTCATCGCCGAGGTCGCCGCCGCAGGCGTGGACGAGGTGATCGTCGTGAGCGCGCCGGGCAAGGACGCGTTGGACCGCTATTTCGCGCCCGCCCCGACGCTCGAGGCTCGGCTCGCCCGCGACGGGCGCAGCGCCGAGCTGGCACTCGTCCGGCGCGACGGGCCTGGACCGGCGGTGACGGTGATCCATCAGGACGAGCCTCGGGGCAACGGGGACGCGGTGCTCCTCGCCCGTGACCTCGTGGGCGATCGCCCGTTCCTGATGATCTGGGGTGACGACATCGCGACGGCCGCCGTTCCCGTCGCGCGGCAGCTCATCGAGTGCCGCGAGCGCCAGGGCGGCGGCGGCGTCGCGGGGGTGATGCGCGTGCCTCACGACCAGGTCTCGCGCTACGGCATCGTCGAGGGCGAGCCGGCCGGCGAGCGAACCTGGCGGATGCGGCGGATGGTCGAGAAGCCCCGGCCCGGCGAGACGACCTCGGACCTCGCGCAAGTGCATGGGTACGTGCTCGAGCCGGAGATCTTCGCCGCGCTCGAGCGCACCGCGGCCGGGCGGGGCGGCGAGGTCTGGCTCGCCGACGCGGTGAACACCGTTGCGGCGACCGAGCCGGTGTGGGCCCACGCGTTCGATGGCGAGCGCTTCGACACCGGCGACCGGCTCGGCTATCTCCAGGCCGTGGTGAGCGCGGCGCTCGACCGATCCGATCTGCCGGAGCTGCGCGCCTGGCTGCGGCTGCGCCTGGAGCGCGAGCCCCGCCGGTAGACTGCGACCGGGCGAGTGGCGTAACGGTAGCCGCACAAGATTTAGGGTCTTGCGCTCGCAAGAGCGTGAGGGTTCGACTCCCTCCTCGCCCACCTGCAGCGGAGCCCGTTACATCTGCGGCACCGGTCGTGCGGGGTGCAGGTCAGATGGCAAGCGGTGCGCCGTTCCGGGTCCTGGTCGTCGAGGACGACCCCGCCCTGCGGCAGTTCACGGTCGAGTGGCTCACCGAGGCCGGCTACGAGGCCCGCGTCGCGGAGAACGGCGCGGAGGCGCTCGGCGCGCTGGGCTGGGGGCCGGACCTCATCCTCCTTGACCTCACGATGCCGGTGATGGACGGCTTGCAGTTTCTTGACCGCTTAACTGCTGCTGGTGGAGCGGCGGCGGACCGGATGATCCCGCCGGTCATCGTCCTCTCCGGCACCTTCCGCCGAACCTCCGAGATGCCCAAGGGCGCGGCGGCGATGCTCGAGAAGCCGTTCGACTTTGACCTCCTCGGGCGAAGCATCGCCACGTATGCGGCTGCCGCCAGCGGCTAGCATGGCCGCCGGGGGCAGAGCCCGCCCCTGGGGGAAGGCGGACGCATGCGCGATGGGTCCGGTTCGCAGCTCATCCACTACCGCTGTACGCGCCCAGAGCACCGCACCGGTGAGGGCGTGCGGGACCGGTTGACGATCCACGAGCGCCACTGGGCGTTCTGTCCCCACGATGTCCGGGCGGGCGACCACGTCTGGATCGAGATCCCGGGCGGCAGCGACCTCGCCGAGCTCATCCGCGCGCTCAACGCCGGACGGATGCCCTAGGCCACACCTTCCGGCAAAGCGGGCGCGAGACCGCTCCTTAGACGGCGAGCTCCAGGCCTTCGCGCGCGATCACGACCTCGAGCGTGGGCCGCCGCGCGTGCGCGGTCCGCTGCGCGTCGATGGCGATGGCGTCGAGGGCGTTATCGGACCGGTCGGGATCGTGGTGAAAGAGCAGCAGCCGGCCGACCTCGGCCTGGACCGCGACGTCGATCGCGCTCGCGATCGTCGAGTGGCCCCACCCGCGCTTGAAGTCCCGGTCCAGGAACTGCGCGTCGTGGATCAGGGTGTTCGCGCCGCGTGCGAGGGCGATGACCGGGTTGGTCTCGCCGTTGAACGCGTCCTCGGTGTCGGTCGCGTAGACGAGCGACCGGCCATCGGCCTCGATCCGATAGGCGAGCGCGGGCGCGGGATGGTAGATCCGGATGGCCTGCACGTCGTAGGGGCCGACGCGGCGGTGTGCCCCGCTCTTGAAGTCGTGGACCTCGAGCTGGACCGGCAGGCCGTCGAGATCGACCGGGAAGAACGGGTCATCCATCCCCAGGCCGAGCATCTCGCGGAGCGGACGTTGTTGCGCGGGCCCGTGGATCCGCAGGGTGCTCCGAGGGTCATAGGCCGGGCGGAAGAACGGGATCCCCTGGATGTGGTCCCAATGGAGATGCGAGAGGAGCAGGTCCACCGTGAGCGGCCCGGCGTCGGCCAGGCTGAGCCCGAGCTCGCGAAGCCCGGTCCCGGCGTCCAGGACCAGGAGGGCGTTCGAGCCGTCGCGGACCTCGACGCAGGCGGTGTTCCCCCCATAGCGGACGGTGCGCTGGCCGGGCGTCGGGATCGACCCGCGGGTCCCCCAGAAGCGGATCCTCATCCCGGCCGTGCCCGGTCGCGCTCCGAAAGCCCGCCGGCGGCCTCCTGGATCGTTCCCATCCCCTCGTCCCCCGGCTTCGGCCAGCTGTCCTTGAGCTCCTCGAGGCAGGCGCGCAGCTCGGGCAGCGCGCCATGGAGCGCGGCCATCACCGCCGGATCGAGATGGTCCCCGGCCATGCGATCCATGATCTCGAGGGTCTGCTCCACCGGATACGCGGCCTTGTAGTAGCGCGGCGCGGTGAGCGCGTCGAACACGTCCGCCGCCGCGACGATCCGCGCGCTCGGGAGAATGTCCGGCGCCCGGAGGCCCCGGGGATATCCCTGCCCGTCCATCCGCTCGTGGTGCTGGGCGGCGATCGCGGGCACCTCGCGAAGCTCGTGCGGAAAGTCGAGGAGCGCAAGGAACTCGGCGGTCTTCTCGGCGTGCGCCTTCATGTAGGCGAGCTCCGCGTCATCCAGCCTTCCCGGCTTCTGCAGGAACCGGTCGCGGACCGCGATTTTCCCGTAGTCGTGGAGGAGCGCCGCGGCCTCGAGGGCCTCGAGCGCCTGACCACCCAGGCCCATCGCCCGGCCGATCACCGCCGCATACCGGGTGACCCGCGTGCTGTGGCCGGCGGTCTGCTGGTCGCGGGCGTCGATCGTCCGCGCGAGGGTCTCGATGAGCGACCGCCAGAGCTGCTTTTGCTCACGCACCAGCTGCGCGTTCTCGATCGCGATCGCGGCCGATGCCGCGAGCGACGCAAGGGTCGCGGCGTCCGCCTCGGTAAAGGCGCCGGATCGCCGGTTCACCGCCTGAAAGACCCCGATGATCCGCCCGTCGTGCCCGGTCATCGGCAGGGTCAGGAGATTGCGCGTACGAAAGCCGGTGCGGCGGTCGTTCGCGGGATCGAAGCGCGCGTCGGCGTACGCGTCGGCGATGGTGATCGTCTCCCCGGTCTGGGCCACGGTCCCGGCGATCCCCACCCCGAGCGGCGACCGGATATCGCCGGTGCCCACACCGAGCGCGACCGTGGACCAGTACTCGTTCCGCTCGGCGTCGACGAGGTAGATCGTCGCGCGCTCCGCGTCGACCATCGCCGTCGTCGCCTCGGCAATGAGCCGGAGCAGCGCATCGAGATCAGTGACGGTCATGAGCCTGCGGGTGATGTCCAGAAGCGTCGCGAGCTGCGCCGCCTCGCTCACTCCGGCTCGCTCGCGGCGGCCTCGCCCAGCACCGGGCCGACGGTCTCGGCGATCCGCTCGAGGAGCATCTGGTCGGCCCGCTCGAACGGACCGCCCCGCTTGTTCAGCACCTGGATGACCCCAGACACGCTGTTCCCCTCGCCCCAGACCGGCACGACGAGCATGTTCAGGGTCCGATAGCCGCTGCGGAGGTCGATGTTCGGGTCGAAGCGGGGATCGGCGTACGCATCCGGCACGTTGATCGTCTCGCCGCTGGCTGCGGCCTGCCCGGCGATACCGTTGCCGAGCGGCAGGCGGATCTCGAGCGCCGTCCGCGAAGCGATGCGCGCCCAGATCTCCCTGGTCTTGTGATCGACGACGTAGATCGTGCAGCGCTCGGCGTCCACCGCCTGGGTGCAGAGCTCGATCAGGCCGCGCAGGTAGGCTTCCCGGTCGCGCTGGACCGCGAGGTGGGTCAGCTTCATGAGCACGAACGCGACCTTGTCGTCGAGGGCCATCAGGCTGTCCCCGGCCGTGGGCTCGCGATCGCCCCGATCCGGTCCACCTGATAGCAGGCGACCGGCTGCGCACGGCCCTTCACCGGGATCGCCCCAAGATCGATCACGGTGACATCATCGCCGAGCTCGGCGAGGGTCGCACCGCTGACCGCCACCTGGTCGCGGCGGGCGATGTCGCTCGCGGTGAGCCGCGAGGCGACATTCACGGTGTCCCCGATGACCGTGTACTCCATCCGGCCGAGCGCCCCGAGGAAGCCGGCGACCACCGCGCCGGTGTTGATCCCAAAGCCGAACGAGATGTCCGGGCCGCCTTTCGCCCGCTCCCCGACGATCCAGCGCTGGATCTCGAGCGCGCACTCGACCGCCCTTCGGGCGTGATCGGCCACGTCCAAGGGTGCGCCCCAAAGAACCATGATGCTGTCGCCGTTGTACTTGTTCACCGTCCCCCCGTGGCGAGCCACGACGCCGACGATCCCGGCGAAGTAGCGGTTGAGCTGATCGAGGAGGACGGACGGTGGCAGCCCCTCGGAGAGCGTGGTGAAGCCGCGGATGTCGCCGAAGAGCACGGTGACCCGCTTCTCCTCGCCCCCCAGGGCAAGGCTTCCCCGCTCCTCGCGGTCCATGATCGTGCGGGCCACCGACGGAGTGACGAACCGGCCGAATGTCGTCTGGGTCCGGGTCACCGCGCGCTGCTCCTCGAGCAGCAGGTAACCGACGGCGACGACCCACCAGAACACCGCCGGCACGAGGTACCCGATCGAGGCCACCGCGATCGGGCCCTCGCCCGCGCCGCCCGCGGCGATGGCGAAGGCGACATAGCGGACAAAGCCGTAGCCGGCGAGCAGCATGAGCGCGCCGAGAAAGCCGTACAGGCGGAAGCGCTGCACGAGGAGGATGCCCCCGCCCACTGCGACGAGGAGCTGGGTCAGGGTGATGAGCAGGCTCTCGTGAAGGACCGGGAAGCGATTCGCGTAGATCGACGCCGCGGTGTTCGCCCAGATCTCGACCCCGAACATCTTCGTCCCCAGGCTGTTCGGGACCGGATAGCTGTCGGGCACCGCGGAGACCGAGTGGGCGCCCACGAAGACGGTCCGGTTCGCGATGAGTGTCCGCGCGACCGAGCCGGCGACGACATCCGCGAGCGACACGACGCAGAGCTCGCCCGCGATCGAGCAGGGGGCGACGCGGCCGCGCTGGTCAGCCAGGTCGGTGGCCGGCGGGGCGGCGTAATAGACCGCGGCCGTGGCACCCCGGTCGGTCGGGATCGTCCGGTCAGGCCGGCCGTCCCGGCCGGGCAGCACGAGCGCGCTCTCGGTCTGGACGATCGCCCGCTCGTCGCCGGCGATCTGCCGCGCCGCGGCCATCGAGCGCGCGGTCGCGACCAGCGGCAGCGCGTAATAGCGGCCGCTCGGCGTCTCGATGACCAGCCGGACCCGCCGGACCCGGCCGTCGTCGTCGGGGCTGATGTTCACCGAGGCGAGCGCGGCGGCGGCGGTCCGGAGCATCGGGATCGGCAGCGCCTCGGCCCGGTAGGCGGAGGCGTTGTCGCGGACGACCGAGCTGCCGGCGCCCTGCATCGCGAGCACGACGTTCCCCGCATCGGCGATCGCCGCGGCGAGGGCCCGGTCCTGGCCGGGATCGGGCGACTCGTCATAGAACCCGATATCGAGGGCGACGGTGCGCGGCTCCAGCGGCTTCAGGGCACGGAGCAGATCGACGTAGGCCTGGCGCGGAAGGGGATACCGGCCATAGCGGGCGATCGTCGCGTCATCGACCGCGACGATCGTCACGAGATTGCTGAGCCGCCCGGGCGACCCGGTGATGAAGGTGTCGTAGGCGACGCCCTGGAGGCTCGGATCCAGGAGGCCGACCGAGAGGGCGAACCCGCCGGTGAGCACGCCCACGATCACGATCCCGGCGAGAACGGCGCGCTGGCGCAGCCGCCGGGTGACGAGCACGTCGCGCCTCATCCTGCCCGCGTGCCCGCCCGCTCCAGCACCCCCCGGAGGACCCCGATCGCCCGCGCGTAGTCCTCGAGGCCGAGCCGCTCCATCGGGGTGTGGTCGTAGCGCGCGTCCCCCGGGCCATAGGCGACCATCGGACAGCCCCAGGCGGGCAGCAGGACGTTGAGGTCGCTGGTCCCGCTCTTCACCCGGAAGGCCGCCCGGCCGCCGGCGCCGGAGATCGCGCCGGCGAAGGCCCGGGCAAGGGCGGAGGACCGCGGGGTCCGCGCCGGCTCCTCGGCGGCGACCGGCAGGAGCGTGACCTCGGCGTCCCCGTCATGCGCCTCGGCCAGGGCGCTCACCTCGGCCACGAGGTCGGCGGTCGCGATGCCCGGGGGGAGCCGGTACCCGATCCGAAGCTCGGCCCGCTCGGTGAGTCCATCGCCGGCGACCGCCTGAATCCCCTCGAGGCGGCAGTCGAGGTGCGCGAAGCCGCGTACGCCGGGGGTGTGCATCTCCGCCGCCGCGCCGATCCGGGCCCAGAGGGCGAGCGCCTCCTCGGCGCAGGTCGGGCCGGGGGCGGCCCCGTGCCGGGCCTCCCGGGCGAGCGAGAGGCCGAGCACCAGGCGCCCCTTGTATCCCACGGTCACCCCGTCCCAGCCCGAGGGCTCGCCGATGACGCACCAGTCCGGCGCGGGAAGCGTGGCCCGGTAGCGCGCGCCCTTGCTGGTGGGCGATTCCTCCTCGACCGCGCCGACGACCGTGACCCGCACGGCGGCCGGCGGCAGGGTCGCCGCGGCGACGAACGCCGCGAGCGGGCCCTTCGCGTCGACGGCGCCGCGTCCGACGAGCTCGCCGTCCTCGATCCGCACCGGGATCTCGCCCGGGACGGTATCGATGTGCCCGAGGAGGACGACGTGCACCGGCCCGGAGCCGATCTCCCCCACCGCGTTACCGGCCGGGTCGATCGACGCACGAAAGCCCCGTTCGGCCATCCGCGCGACCAGCCACTCGACCGCATCGGCCTCATGCCGGGAGACGCTCGGGATCGCCACCAGGCCGCCGACGAGCGCGACGTCGCGCTCGGAGAGCTCCGCGCTCATGACCGCAGCGCCTCGGCGGTGGCGGCCACGACCGCGGCGACCTGCGCCGCGCTGATGACCAGCGGCGGGAGGTACCGCACCACCGTCGGCCCGGCGCCGAGCGCCAGCACCCCCCGCTCCTGGAGCGCCTTCAGGGTCGGGCCGGCGTTCTCCCTGAGCTCGATCCCCCAGAGGAGCCCGAGCCCGCGGACTTCGCGGATCTTCGGCGACTCGATGCCACGGAGTCCGGCCGCGAGCTGCGCTCCCCGTTCGCGCGCCGCGGCGGCGAGGCCGAGGCGGCGGTGCTCGGCGATCGTCGCGATGCCCGCCGCGCAGGCGAGCGGGTTCCCGCCGAAGGTCGTCGAGTGCGCGCGCTTGGGAAGCTCGCCGACGGCGGCGCCGAGCGCGACCGCGCCCATCGGCAGGCCGCCGGCGATGGACTTCGCGAGGCAGAGGAGGTCCGGCACGACGCCGTACTGCTCGATCGCGAACATCGTCCCGGTGCGGCCGAACCCGGTCTGCACCTCGTCGACGATGAAGAGCGCGCCGCGCTCGCGGCAGAGGCGCGCCGCCTCGGCGATGAACTCGCGCGTCGCCGGGCGGACGCCACCCTCGCCCTGCACCAGCTCGACGATGAACGCCGAGGTCTCCGCGGTGATCGCGGCATCCAGGGCCTCGACCTTGTTGAACGGGATGTGCGAGAAGCCCGGGAGCAGCGGCCCGAAGAGGGTGCGGTACTCCGGCCCCCAGGTCGCCGAGAGCGCGCCGGCGGTCTTTCCGTGGAAGCCCCGCATCGTCGCCACGACGTTCGGCCGCTTCGTCGCCAGATGCGCGAACTTGAGCGCGCCCTCGACCGCCTCGGTGCCGCTGTTGCACAGGAACACCCGATCGAGCGCCGGCGGGAGGATCTCCGCCAGCCGGGCGTACAGCTCCGCGCGCCGATCGTTGTAGAACAGCTCGGTGCAGGACGCCAGCGTCCGGGCCTGCGCCGCGATCGCGTCGGCGACCGCGGCGTTGCCGTGGCCGAGGTTCGCCGATCCCTGGCCACCGACGCAGTCGATGTACTCGCGTCCGTCGGCATCCCAGAGGGCCGCACCCTCGCCGCGGACGATGACCAGCTCGCGCTTCTGATAGAGCCCCGAGGTGTGGGCCGCCTCCATCGCGACGGCTTTCCCCGGGCCGGCCGGGCCGGTGGGGCCGGTCGGCTCGTTCAGGACCGAATCACCGTCTGGACCCGCGGATCGCCGCCGGCGCCGCGGATGATGACCTCGCCGACGCCGCCGTCGAGCGCCTCCCTGGCGGCGAGGATCTTCTTCTTGAACCGCCCGCGGGCGAGCCCCTCGGCCTCGGCAACGGTGGTCTCGGCGACGAGCGAGGCCGGATCGTCGGGGTCGCGCAGGAGGCCCGGGACGTTGGTGAGGATGAGGAGCGCGTCGGCCTCGATGGCGATCGCGATCCGTGCCGCGACGCGGTCCCCGTCAACGTTCACCGCGGCGTTCTCGGTGGAGAGCGCGAGCGGCGCGATGACCGGCACGCGCCCCGGACCGATGAACTGGAGCAGCAGCGGAAGATTCACGACCTCGACCGTCCCGGTGTGGTCGTCCCGAAGCAGGATCGTCTTCCCGTCCCGCATCGCACGGACATCCTTGCGCTTCGCCACGAGCAGCCGGCCGGAGATCCCGGAGAGCCCCATCGCGTCGATCCCGCGGGCCTGGAGCTTCTCGACATAGAGGAACCCCTCGATCCCCAG
>DATCNH010000040.1:0-36021 GCA_036565345.1 Candidatus Limnocylindria bacterium
CTGGGCGGCGGAGACGTGGAATGGCGTTTCGGCCACCAGGCCGGTCGCGACCAGCTGCGCCGCGGCGGTCGCCGTCCGGGTGAGGAGAGCGCCGGAGCCGACCGGAACGACGACATGCTCGGGCAGCCGCCACCCGTTCTGCTCGGCGATCTCGAAGAGGATCGTCTTGGACCCCTCGGCGTAGTACGGCCGGAGATTGAAATTCACGAAGCCCCAGCCGAGGTCGTCCGCAAGTCGGCCGCAAAGCCGGTTCACCGCGTCGTAGTCGCCGTTCACTCGCACGACCGTGGCCCCATATGCGGTCGCCGAGAGCACCTTCCCTGGCTCGGTCTCCGCCGGGACGAACACGAACGCCCGAAGCCCAGCCTGGGCCGCGGCGGCGGCAACCGCCCCGGCAAGGTTCCCAGTGGAGGCGCAGCCGACCGTCGGCAGGCCGAGCTGCCGGGCCCGGGCGATCGCGAGCGCGACCGGCCGGTCCTTGAACGAGAGGGTCGGATTGCGGGTGTCGTCCTTCAGCCACAGGTCGCCGATCCCGAGCGCCGCGCCGAGTCGCGGCGCCGGAACGAAGGGGGTCCAGCCGACCGGCGGCGCATCGGGCGGGGCGAGCGGGAGCAGCGGCGCATAGCGCCACAGCGATCGCGGTCCGGCCTCGATCCGCTCACGCAGGCGATCGCGGAGCGCCTCGGTGTCGTAGTCCGGCTCGATCGGGCCCATGCAGTTCGCGCAGACGTAGCGCTCGTCCATCGGCTGCAGCTCACCGCAGGCGCGGCAGCGGACCCCCAGCAACGCGGATCGCGGCTCGAATGCGACGGCCATCGTGTCCTCCTCCATGACGAACGAAAGGCCTCCCGATGTCGGGAGGCCTGTGCGGTGTTCGGTGCGAATGCTGTTCTGTGCCCGCTAGGCCTCCACGCCGCGACCGGACCCCATCATCGGGTCCATTGGAATCGACATCCCAATGACGCGGGCGGCGAGAAGGTGCATCGCCCCGGACCATACGGTCCCGGCACGACCGATGTCAAACCGCGGCACCGTCATGGGACCGTCACCGCTCCATCGGCGGCGGATGACACGAGCCTCGCGTACTTGGCGAACGCGCCGATACGGTAGGCCGGCTCGGGCGCCTGCCAGGCGGTCCGGCGCCGGACCAGCTCCTCCGGAGCGACCTCCAGATCGAGCCGGCGCTCGGCTACATCGATCGTGATGCGGTCTCCATCGGCGACCAGCGCGATCGGGCCACCCACCGCGGCCTCCGGGGCGATGTGGCCGACCGTCACCCCATGGGTCGCGCCACTGAAGCGGCCGTCGGTGATGAGCGCGACGGCGTCCCCCAGGCCGGCACCGACGATCGCGCCGGTGACCCCGAGCATCTCGCGCATCCCGGGACCGCCGCGGGGCCCCTCATAGCGGACGACGACCATGTCCCCCGCCCGCACCGCGCCGCCGCTCACCGCCGCAAAAGCCTCCTCCTCGCGATCGAACACCCGCGCGGTGAAGGTCCGGCGCGGCTGGGCGTGGCCGGCGACCTTCATCACCGCGCCGTCCGGCGCGAGCGAGCCGCGCAGGATGACGAGGCCGCCGCTCGGCGCGAGCGCGTCGTCGAACCGTCGGACGACGGTCTGGCCGGGCTGCTCGACCGCGGCCGCGGCCTCCTCGCCAATCGTCCGGCCGGAGACCGTCGGCGCATCGCCGTGCAAGAGACCCGCGTCATGAAGCCGCTGCAGCACCAGCCCGATGCCACCGGCCGCGGCGAGGTCGGAGGCGTTGTACCGGCCCCAGGGCTTCATGTCCGCCAGTAGCGGCGTGGATCGGCTGATGCGGTCGAAGTCGTCGAGCGCGAGATCGACATCGGCCTCGCGGGCGACCGCGAGCAGATGGAGGACCGCGTTCGTCGATCCGCCGGTCGCCATGACCGCGGCGATCGCGTTCTCCAGTCCGTCGCGGGTGATGATCGAGCGTGGCCGGACGCCCTCACGGAGGAGCTCGACCGCGCGGCGGCCGGCGGCGCGCGCGACGTCGCGTCGCTCCGGCGCGAGGGCCGCGACGCCGGCCGATCCGGCCGGCGAGATCCCAAGCGCTTCGAATGCCGTGGCCATGGTGTTCGCCGTGAACTGCCCGCCGCAGGCGCCCGCGCCGGGACAGGCCACCGCCTCGAGCGCGGCGAGCCGCTCGTCGCTCATCGTCCCGGCGGCGTGCGCGCCGACGGCCTCGAAGACGTCCTGGATCGTCACGTCGCGGCCCTCGAACCGGCCGGGCATGATCGATCCCCCGTAGAGCATGAGCCCGGGGATGTCGAGGCGGGCGAGGGCCATGACGCAGCCGGGGATCGTCTTGTCGCATCCGGAGATCGCGACCAGCGCGTCGAGCGAATGGCCGCGCACGACGAGCTCGATCGAGTCGGCGACGATCTCGCGGGAGATGAGCGACGCCTTCATGCCCTCGGTGCCCATCGCGATCCCGTCCGAGATCGCGATGGTGTTGCACTCCACCGGCGTGCCGCCGGCCTCGCGCACGCCCTCCTTCACCCACTCGGCGACCTCACGGAGATGCATCGTGCAGGGCATGATCTCGATCCAGCTGTGCGCGACGCCGATGAGCGGGCGGCTCAGATCCGCCTCGGTGTAGCCTGCCCCGCGCATCATCGCGCGCGCGGGCGCGCGATCGGGGCCATCCACGAGCACGTGGCTGCGCGGTCGGGGTGTCGTCGTCATGCGACGGGCAGCGTATCGAGACGCGGCGTCGGGAGCTGACCCGAGAGGTCCGGCTCGGGGCGATGCAGCCTGCGGAACGCGCCGACGACCGCGCGCAGGGACGCGGTGAGGACGCTCTCGTGTACACCGACCCCCCAGCGCACGCTCCCCTCGCCGTCGCGGGCTTCGACGTACGCGATGGCGGATGCATCGGTCCCTGCGCTCACCGCGTGCTCGCTGAAATCAAGGACCTCGAACGGCAGATCGAACGCGGTGCGGAGCGCATGGACCAGGGCGGCGACCGGGCCGTTGCCGGTCCCGCGGACGGTGCGGTCGCGGCCGTGCACTTGGAGGCGCGCGACGAGCGTGGTCTGGGCGTCCGCGGTCGCGGTGTCGTAGCCGGCGAGCTCGATCCACGGCTTTTCGGGAAGGTAGTCCGCGGCGAACGCGGACCACATCGCCGCGGGCGTGATCTCGGTACCGGTGTCCTCGGTGATCCCCTGAACGCGTCCGGAGAACTCGATCTGGAGGCGCCTTGGGAGGTCGAACCCGTGTTCGGCCTTCATGATGTAAGCGACCCCACCCTTCCCGGACTGGCTATTCACGCGAATGACCGCCTCGTAGGTACGGCCGACGTGCTTCGGATCGATTGGCAGGTAGGGCACGTCCCAGACGTCGTAGTCCGCGGACAGCGCATCGAGGCCCTTCTTGATCGCATCCTGATGCGAGCCCGAGAATGCGGTGTAGACGAGGTCGCCGACATACGGATGCCGGGGGTGGATGGGGAGCCGGTTCGCGTGCTCGGCGACGCGCCGGAGCGCGTCGATGTCGCTGATGTCGAGCTCCGGATCGACGCCCTGGCTGAAGAGATTCAACGCGAGCGTCACCAGGTCCACGTTGCCGGTGCGCTCCCCGTTGCCGAAGAGCGTTCCCTCGACCCGCTCAGCGCCGGCCATGAGCCCGAGCTCCGCGGCGGCCACGGCGCTCCCGCGATCGTTATGCGGGTGCAGGGAGAGGACGACCGCCTCACGCTGCGGCACCGCCCGACCGAACCACTCGATGACGTCCGCGTACACGTTCGGGGTGTACATCTCCACGGTCGCCGGGAGGTTGAGGACGATCCGGCGGTCCGGGGCGGGCTCGAGGATGTCCATGACCGCGGTGCAGACGTCGACCGCGTAGTCCGGCTCGGTGCCGGTGAAGCTCTCGGGCGAATACTCGTAGCGCACCAACGTCCCGGGCAGCGTGCGCTCGAGGCGTTTGCAGACACGAGCCGCATCGACCGCGATCCTCGTGATCCCGGGCTTTTCCTCGCGGAACACCACGCGCCGCTGGCAGACCGACGTCGAGTTGTAGAAGTGGACGATCGCCCGCGGGGCGCCGGCGAGCGAGCGGAAGGTCCGCTCGATGAGCTCGGGGCGACACTGGGTCAGCACCTGGATCGTGACGTCGGCGGGGATGCGGCCCTCCTGGATGAGCTGCCGGATGAAGTCGTAGTCCGGCTGCGACGCCGCGGGAAAGCCGACTTCGATCTCCTTGAACCCCATCGCGACGAGGACGGTCCAGAGCTGGAGCTTGCGTCCCGGGTCCATCGGATCGATGAGCGCCTGATTCCCGTCACGCAGATCGACCGAGCACCAGCGTGGTGCCCGCTCGATCGTCCGCCCGGGCCAGGTACGATCCGGCAGCCCGCCCGGCAGCGGCCGGAATGGGCGGTACTTCCCGAACGGCATCGCGGGGGTCATACGAGGTCGGGGGAACCCGGTCCGCGATAGGCCTCCACCGCGATCGTCATGAGCTGGATGTCGTGCAGGGTCTCCGGGGTCTCGGTGTGCGCGCCGACGAGCGCCTCGGCGATCCGCAGGCGCTCGCCCTCGAACGGCATGCCCAGCGCGGCGAGGCGCTCCTGGATGGTCATCGCGTTCCTGCCGTGGCCGGCTCGGTCGCCGGTGCCGCCGGTGCCGCGGTCGGCACCTCGCGGCGTGCGAGCCAGGGCATCATCCGCCGTAGGTCGCGTCCGACCCGCTCGATCTGGTGGTCCTGCTCGGCGGCGCGCCGGCGATGCAGCTCGGGCGCGCCCTTCCGGGCCTCGGCGATCCAACGCTTGGCGAACGACCCGTCGCGGATCTCGGCGAGGACCTGGCGCATCGTCGCCCGCACCCGCTCGTCGATCACCCGCTGCCCGGAGCTGTAGTCGCCGAACTCGGCGGTGTCGCTCACGCTGTAGCGCATGTAGCTGATCCCGCCCTCGTACATGAGGTCGACGATGAGCTTCATCTCGTGCAGGCACTCGAAGTACGCGACCTCCGGCTGATATCCGGCCTCGACGAGGGTCTCGAATCCGGTCTTCACCAGCTCGGAGATCCCACCGCAGAGGACCGCCTGCTCGCCGAAGAGATCGGTCTCGACCTCCTCGGCGAAGGTCGTGCGGATGACGCCGGCGCGGGTCGATCCGACCGCCTGCGCGTAGGCCAGCCCGGTCCGCTCGGCCCGTCCGCTCGGGTCCTGAGCGACGGCGATGAGCGCCGGGACGCCCCGGCCCTCGGTGTAGAGCTCGCGCATCCGGTGGCCCGGAGCCTTCGGGGCGATGAGCACGACATCCACCTCAGGAGTCGGTGTGATCTCGCCGAAATGCACCGAAAACGCATGCGCCACGATGAGCGTGCGGCCGGCGCCCATGAACTGCGAGATCTCCTCCCAGACCGCGCGGTGCGACGGATCCGGAACGAGGATCACGACGATGTCGGCGTTCCGTGCGGCCTCCTTCACCTCCATCACGGTGAGGCCGTCGGCCTCGGCTTTGGTCCGGCTTCGGCTTCCCGCCGGCAGTCCGACCACGACGGTGTGACCGCTGTCGCGGAGATTGAGTGCGTGGGCGTGCCCCTGACTCCCATATCCGATGACTGCGATGGTCTTGCCGCGCAGGGCCTCTGGGTCGGCGTCGGCGTCGTAATAGATCGTGGCCACTTATTCCTCCTCGATTCTGGCGAGACGCACATTGGTGAGCGCGGTCAGCTGGCGAAGCGCGAGGTCCGCGTCCGCGACGGGCAGGCGTCCGAGCACCGCGACGCTCCAGGTGCGCGGATCGGCCATGCGCACGTCGAGATCCTCGAGGTCGAGCCCCCGTCGCCGGACGACGCCGAGGACGCGCTCGAGCGCCCCGGGTTCGCGCTCGACATCCAGGCGAAAGCGGATACGGGTCATCGGGCCGGCTCCTCGATGAGCTCGGCGTTCGCGCCGCCGGGGGGCACGATCGGCCAGACGTTGGCCTCCCGCTCGATGCGAACGTCGACCACGCACGGTCCGTCGCACGCCGCCGCAGCCGCGAGGGTCCGCGCGAGATCGGCGCGCCGCTCCACGAGGAAGCCGCGCGCGCCATAGGCGTCCGCAAGCTTCACGTAGTCGGGGCTCGAGATCGGCGTTTGGGAGATGCGGCCGTTGAAGAAGAGCTGCTGCCATTGACGGACCATCCCGAGGTATCCGTTGTTCAGGATGACGAGCTTCACCGGAAGGTCCTCCTGGACCGCCGTCCCTAGCTCCTGGATCGTCATCTGCGCGCCGCCGTCCCCGGCGATCGCCCAGACATCCGCGCCGGGATCGGCTACCTGCGCGCCGATGGCGGCCGGCAGCGCGTAGCCCATGGCGCCGAGGCCGGCGGAGGTCAGGTAGCGGTCGTTCGCAACGAGGCCGAGGTGCTGCGCTGCCCACATCTGGTGCTGCCCGACGTCGCTCACGAAGTAGGCGTCCGCACGCGCCGCCTCGCGGATCGCGCGGACCACCGGTCGCGGGGCAAGCTCGACCTGGTCCTCGTAGCTCACCAGGTGAGGCCGGCTTCGCGCGGCCGCCGCCTGGCCGCGCCAGGCCGGATGCTCGCGCGCCGGAAGACGGGCGATGAGCGCCGCGAGCGCGGCACCGGCGTCAGCGACGATGCCGACCGTCGTGGTCACGTTCTTCCCGATCTGCGTCGGATCGATGTCGATGTGGATGATCTTCGCCCGTGAGGCGAAGGCGCTGACCTTTCCGGTGACCCGGTCGTCGAAGCGCAGGCCCACGCCCAGGATGACGTCCGCGGCGTTCACCGCGCGGTTGGTGGCGGGGACGCCGTGCATCCCGAGCATCCCGGCCGCGAGCGAGTCGTCCTCGGGGAACGCTCCCAGACCGAGGAGGGTGTGGGCGACGGGCGCGTCGAGACGGCGGGCGAGCTCGGCCAGCACGCCATGCGCGCCCGCCAGCCGGACCCCGTGTCCGGCGATGATGAGCGGGCGCTCGGCATCGGCCAGGAGGCGGGCCGCCGCGTCGAGGGCGGCTTCGTCGATGAACGCGACCGGCGTCGGAGGAGCCGGCGAGCGCCGGAGGGGCGCGGAGGCGTTCTGCAGGTCCTTGGGGATGTCCACGAGAACCGGCCCGGGGCGGCCGGCCATTGCGATGGCGAAGGCCCGGGCGATGGTCGGTTGGATGTCCTCGACCCGCTCGACGAGGAACGCGTGCTTGGTGATCGGTGCGACCATGCCAAGCACGTCGGTCTCCTGGAACGCGTCGCGGCCCATGAGCGCGGTCGAGACCTGACCGGTGATCGCCACCATCGGGATCGAGTCCATGTAGGCGGACGCGATCCCGGTGACGAGGTTCGTGGCGCCCGGGCCGCTCGTCGCGAGGCACACGCCGGGCCGGCGGGCGACCCGGGCGTAGCCGTCGGCCATGTGCGCAGCGCCCTGCTCGTGCCGGACCAGGATGTGGCGGAGCCAGGGATGATCGGGCAGCGCGTCGTAGATCGGGAGCGTCGCTCCGCCGGGGTAGCCGAACACGACATCGGCGCCGGCGTCCCGGAGGGCCTCGCAGACGAGCTGCGATCCGCGCAGGGTCGCCGCGCCGGCCCGTCCGCTCGGATCGATCTGCTCGATCTCTGCCGCCATATCGCCTCCTTTCTCTGATCCCGACCGTTTGCCTCACCGTGCCGGGAACGAAAAAGCCTCCCGGCTGGCGGGAGGCTTTCGGTCCGTAGGTGCTGTGCTGTTTCCGCTAGCCGCCCGCGCGATCTCCTGTCCCCGTAAGGAGGACCTCGAGAATGAGCGCAAGGACTACGCGGCCGTTCACGTGCAGCGAAGAGTAAGGACCTTCGGGCCCAAGGTCAAGGTAGCCTTGTGATCATGGCCGCGACTCTGTCAGACCGGCTCTGGGACCGGCACGTCGTCCGGTCGGCGCCGGGCGAGCCGGATCTGCTCTACGTCGATCTCCACCTCATCCACGAGGTGACCACGCCGCAGGCGTTCGATGGGCTGCGGCTCGCCGGCCGCGGGGTACGCCGGCCTGACCTGACCCTCGCGACGATGGATCACAACACGCCGACGGTCGATATCGACCAGCCGATCGCGGATCCGGTCTCCGCCCGGCAGATCGATGCGCTCCGACGGAACTGCGACGAGTTCGGGATCCGGCTCTATCCGCTCGGCCATCGCCGCCAGGGCATCGTCCACGTCATCGGGCCAGCGCTCGGCCTGAGCCAGCCGGGAATGCTTATCGTCTGCGGCGACAGCCACACCTCGACCCACGGTGCGCTCGGCGCACTCGCCTTCGGCATCGGCACAAGCGAGGTCGAGCACGTCCTCGCGACCCAGACCATCGCACAGCAGCGCCCCGGCACGATGGCGATCACCGTCGACGGCCGGCTGCCCGCGGGGGTGAGCGCGAAGGACCTCATCCTCGGGATCATCGCTCGCATCGGGACCTCCGGCGGCACCGGCATGACCGTCGAGTACCGCGGCGAGGCGATCCGCCGTCTGTCGATGGAAGGCCGAATGACGGTCTGCAACATGTCGATCGAAGCCGGGGCACGCGCCGGGATGATCGCGCCGGACGACGTGACGTTCCGTTACCTCGAGGGCCGGCCGCACGCACCGACCGGCCCGGACTGGGAGGCAGCGCTCGACGACTGGCGGACGCTCGTGACCGACCCGGACGCGCAATTCGACCGTGAGGTGCGGATCGATGCCGGCGCCCTGCGGCCCTATGTGAGCTGGGGCACGAATCCCGGTCAGACGACCGACATCGACGGGACGGTGCCCGACCCCGACTCGTTCGCCGATCCGGGCGCGCGCGACGGGGCGCGGCGCGCGCTCGATTACATGGGTCTGCGCGCGGGCACGAGGATCCGTGACATCTTCGTGGATACCGTGTTCCTTGGCTCCTGCACCAATGGCCGCATCGAGGATCTCCGTGAGGCCGCGCGGGTGCTCGATGGCCGGCGCATTCGCGCCGGGCTGCGCGCGCTCGCGGTCCCGGGGTCGGCCGAGGTGAAGGAGGCGGCCGAGGCCGAGGGCCTCGACCGGATCTTCCGCGCCGCAGGCTTCGAGTGGCGCGAGGCGGGCTGCTCGATGTGCCTCGGGATGAACCCGGACATCCTCGCTCCCGGCGAGCGCTGCGCGTCCACTTCGAACCGGAACTTCGAGGGTCGCCAGGGTCGCGGCGGCCTCACCCATCTCGTCTCGCCCGCGGTCGCCGCCGCGACCGCGATCGCCGGGCACTTCACGCTCCCGGACGACCTGGCATGAAGGCCGTCCGCCGCATCAGTGGCCGCGGGATGCCGCTCCCCCGCCGCGACATCGACACCGATCAGATCATCCCGAGCCGCTACCTCAAGCGCGTCGAGCGCACCGGCTTCGGCGAAGGGCTCTTCGCCGAATGGCGTACCGATCCCGACTTCGTTCTGAACGATCCCCGGTATGCCGCCGCCGAGGTCCTCATCACCGGCGCGAACTTCGGCTGCGGAAGCTCGCGCGAGCATGCCCCCTGGGCGCTCGAGGACCACGGCTTCCGCGCGATCGTGTGCGAGCGTTTCGCGGACATCTTCCGCGGCAACGCATTGAAGATCGGGCTGCTCCCGGTCGAGCTCGCCCCGAGCGAGGTCGAGGCGCTCCTGTCCGCGGTCACCGCCGATCCCTCGGTCACGATCGAGATCGACATCGCTTCGCGAACGCTGCGCTGCGGGCCGCTCGTCGGCGT
Source organism: Candidatus Limnocylindria bacterium (assembly GCA_036565345.1). Lineage (GTDB taxonomy): Bacteria > Chloroflexota > Limnocylindria > P2-11E > P2-11E > UBA4735. The sequence continues at coordinate 9,690 of DATCNH010000040.1, forward strand.
GTTCCCGCTCGACGATCATGCCGCCGAGCGCCTGCTCGAGGGTCTGGACGACATCGCGATCACCCTGCGGAGCACTTCCGAGATCGCCGCCTACGAAGCCCGGCGGCCGACGTACCTGCCGGCGGTCGCGGTACCGGAGCGATGAAGGGGACCGCGCGCCGCCACTCGATCGGCGTGATCCCCGGCGACGGCATCGGCCCGGAGGTCGTGGCCGCGGCCCTCAACGTGCTCGACGCGATCGAGCCGCGCTTTGGCTTCACGACCGACCGGACCAGCTATCCATGGTCGGGAGCCGAGCATCTGGCAACGGGGCGGCGGGTGACGCCCGCGGACTTCGAGCCGCTCCGGGATCATGGCGCCGTCCTCTTGGGCGCGCTCGGCCATCCGCAGGTGCGCCCCGGGGTGCTCGAGCGGGACATCGTCATCGCCCTCCGGCGCACGCTGGATCTGTACGTGAATCTGCGCCCGCTCGAGCTGTTCGCCGATCGCCTCTCGCCGCTGCGCGATGCGCATGCGGCCGACATCGACATCCTCATCGTCCGAGAGAACACCGAGGACGTGTACGGCGTCGAAGGCACGCGAGGGGGCGAGGGCACCGCGGACGAATGGGCGAGCGCCGAGATGCGATTCACCCGGCGTGGGATCGCGCGCATCGTGCGGTACGCGTTCGAGCGTGCGCAAGAGCGGCCGCGCCGCCGGATCACGCTGGTCGATAAGGCCAATGCCATCCCGATCCAGAACCTCTGGCGGGAGATCTTTGCCGAGGTCGGCGAGGAGTTCCCGGATGTGGAGCGCGGCGCGGCGTACGCCGATGCCGCCGCAATGTTCCTGGTGCTCGATCCGCGGCGCTATGACGTCATCGTGACGACGAACCTCTTCGGTGACATCCTAAGTGACGTCGGTGCGGGGGTCTGTGGGGGGCTCGGCATGGCCCCCTCGGCGAATCTCCACCCGGGCCGGACCTCGGTGTTCGAGCCGGTGCATGGCTCGGCGCCGGAGTACGCCGGTCAGGGCGTGGCGAGCCCGATCGGCGCGATCGGCGCCCTTGCGATGCTGCTCGCACACCTCGGCGAGGACGCCGCTGGCGCGGCCGTGCGCCGCGCGATCCGAGAGACGATCGCCGACGGCCGGATCCCGGACGTCGCGCTGCGCGCCGGATCGACCGCGTCCTCCACCGCGACGATCATCGCCGCCCTCGAGACCGCCCCCGCCCGATAGGTGCGGGCCGGCTGAGCGGAGGGTTGCCGGCGGTCGGCCTACTGCTTCGCGGCCACCGACCCGAAGACGACGATGAACGAGAGAAGGGCCACGGTCGTGGCGAAGATCGGGATCGAGAGCGTGAGGAACAGATTCAGGTCGTCGCGATTGGGGCCATGCTCGGGCCGAGGCTCGCGTTCCATGCCGACCTCCCGTCGTTCTTGGTGTGCTCTGACCGAATCTTACGGTCCTACCATCGGACGGTGGTCGGCCTGCGCGATGACATCCGGATCGCCGGGCCTCGCCGCGAGGCAGTCCTGCTGCTCCACGGACTCACCGGGGTGCCGAACGAGCTCCATGTCCTGGGCGGCGCGATCGCTGCGGATGGCTACCCGGTGCACATCCCGCTCCTTCCTGGCCGCGGGACCGTGCCGGCGGACATGGACCGGACGTCCTGGGAAGACTGGATGACCATCGCGGTCGCCGCGTACGACACGCTCGCCGCGCGGCACGATGCGGTCATCGTCGGCGGGCTGTCCGCCGGCGGAACGATGGCCCTGGACCTCGCGCTCCGCCGGCCGGCCCGCGCGCTCCTCCTCTACGCCGCCGCGATCAGCCTCGCGCACCGTGCCGCCTACCTCGCGCCGTACGGCTGGCGGGTGGTCCGCCGCTGGCGATCGCCGGGCTCGCGACGAGCGGTCACGGGCGAGGGGCCGGAGACGGGCGTTTCGACCTACGATCCGATCCCGGTCCGCGCCGTCGCCGAGCTCATCCACGGGATGCGGCGGGTCCGCCCGAGACTCGGGCTGATCACCGCGCCGGCGCTGGTACTGCATTCGGAGGGCGACCGCTGGGTCCCGGCGGCCAGCGCACGCGAGATCGCGGCACGCCTCGCCGGGCCGGTCGAGCTCGGTCTCCTTGAGGGAGACGACCACGCGATCACCGCAGGACCGGGCCGCGACCTGGTCGCCGCACGCACACGCGCCTTCCTCGGGCGGACGATCGCGCCCGCCTGAGCGGCCCTGCCGTCACATCGTCGGTGGCGGGTCCTGGGTCGGAGGCCGCTGGGGCTGGAGCGGCTGATCGATCGGGGCCCCACCCTGCTTGCCCTGATCGCCGCCGGGTGGGGTGACCTCGCCCGGGCGGGACGGTAGGCCCTGGGGGATCTCTGGCATGACGCGACCTCCTGCGCTTCGGCCGGCCTGCGGCACGACCGTGTCCGCCAGTGGAGCAGCCGGCATGCCACTGCGGATGAGCATCTGGACCCGGTCCCCGATGCCGTCCCGGACCCGCCGGAACGCGGCGAGCCGCTCGGTATCGGTGCCGCCGGCCTTGGCCGGGTCGGGAAACTCCCACCGCAGCTGCAGGCCGGCGCGCGGGGGGATCGGGCAGTTCGCGTCGCACACCGTCACGCAGATATCGAACGGGCCGACGACCTCATCTACGGAGCGGCTGGGGTGCCCGGAGATGTCGATGCCGATCTCGGCCATGACCCGCACGGCGAGCGGATGCACTCCGCCAGCGACGGTGCCGGCGCTCTCGGCAACGACGCGGTCGCCGCCCTGGGCACGCAGGAAGCCCTCGGCCATCTGCGAGCGCGCGGCGTTGTGGCCACAGAGGAATAGGACCCGCGTCACCTCGCTATCGTCGCACCATGCGCCGCGGCCCGCTTCGCCATCGCTGGTTCGCCCTCTTCACCGGTTCGGTCACCAGCGGGTCGATCGGCGACGAGATCGCCAGGCTCGCGCTGCCGCTGCTGGTCCTGGACCTCACCCACGACATCGGCGCCGCCGCCACCCTGCGGGTCGTGCAGTCGGTGCCGTACATCCTGTTCGGGGCCTTCGCCGGGGCGCTCATCGACCGCTCGGAAAAGCGCCGGCTGCTCGCCGTGACGACGATCCTCAGCATCGTCATCACCGCGGCGATCCCGGTCTCCGCGAGCCTCGGCGTCTTTTCGCTCCACCTCCTGTACGTGCTCGCCTTCCTCCTCGGCACGGTCGAGGTCGTCTGGGGCATCACCGCCGACTTCAGCATCGTCCCTGCGCTGGTGGAGGCCGATGAGCTCACCGCCGCGAACGCGACGTATCTCACCGCCGACCGGGCCGCGCGGATCTTCGGTCCGGTGATCGGCGGCTTCGCCATCGCGGCGTTCACCTTCGGCGGTGCGACCGGATCCACGAACGTGCTGTGGCTGTCGGCGCTGCTGTATCTCCCGACGCTGGCGGTGTTCCTGCGGATGCCCCCGCTGAACGACGTCGACCGCGGCTCCCTTCCGCCGCTCAGCGCGGCGAACGTCCGGAGCGAGGTCACCGACGGGTTCGCCTACCTCTGGGGCAACCGCGTGCTGCGTGCCCTCTTCGTCCTCATGTTCATCAGCAACCTCGGCAACGCCGGCCTGCAGACGCTGCTCCTCTTTGTCCTGCGCGAGGAGTACGGGCTCGACGCCGGGACGATCGGACTCGCGCTCTCGGTGACCGGCATCGTGTCGATCGCCGGCTCGGCCTTCGCGCCGCGCCTCGCCCGCGGGCGGCCGCTCGGCCTCACGATGCTGTTCGTCGTCACCTTCGCCGCGCTCTCCAGCGGCGTCGCGACGTTCGCACGCTCCTGGCAGCTCGTGGTCGCCGCGGTCACCGGCCGCCAGGTCGCCTGGAGCGCGCACATCGTCTATGCCTTCATCCCGCGGCAGCGCGAGATCCCGGCGGAGCTCCGTGGCCGGGTGAACGGGGCGTTCCGTACGCTCATCCTGATCAGCAACACCGCCTCGCCGGCGCTGTTGTCGACGATCGCGGCGACCAGCGGTACCTCTGCGGCCTTCGCGGTCGCCGGGGCGCTCGGCCTCGCGGCCGTCGGGGTGAGCGCCCTCGGGCCCCTGCGGCACTACGACATCCGCGATCCGGAGGCCGCGGCGGAGGCCGCGGAGCCAGAGGCGGAGGCCGAGCCGACTCCCGCCGACTGACCGCCGCCGAGGCGCTAGATTTACCCGTATACGCGGATATTCCGTGCGGGAGATCGCAGCGTGGCGAACGCGACCTGGATGACCCTCGGCGAGGCGAGCCGGATGCTCGGCGTGGACCCCGACACCCTCCGCCGCTGGGCCGACAACGGGAAGGTCGACGTCTTCCACACCCCGGGAGGCCACCGGCGATTCCTCCGCACGTCGATCGACGCGATGATCCCCCGGCCCCGCCATCCGCGGCGGCAATCGCTCTCCGCGATGGGCGAAACGCCCGATCGGATCGCCGCGGAGTTCCTCAAGCGCGTGCGCTCGGACCTTGGCGACCAGGACTGGCACCAGCGATTCGACGAGGCATCGCTGCGCTGGTTCCGCGAGCGCGGCCGCCGCATGAGCGAGCTGCTCGTCGGCTACCTCGACACCGTGCGCCGGCCGGGCCGCGAGCAATACCTGGTGCAGGCCGAGGCGCTCGGGCGCGAGTACGGGGTCGAGGCGAAGCGTCGCGCTCTCTCACTCGGGGAGGCGACGCAGGCGTTCCTGTTCTTCCGTGCGCGCTTCCTCTCCGAGGTCGCCGACGTCGCGCGCCGCGGGTCGCTCGAGACGACCCAGGCGGCGAGGCTCTTCGAGGAGGCTGACCGCTCGCTCGACCGGGTCATCCTGGCGCTCATCTCCGGCCATCAGGCCGCCGAGACCCGCGTCACCTAGGCTCGCCTCACCGATGGCCGGCCGGGACACCCTTGGGCAGCGCGCGATCCGTGCGATCGACGATCGGCGGGAGGCGCTCGTCGCGCTCTCGCAGGCGATCCACGCCGATCCGGAGCTCGGGTATGAGGAGCGGCGCGCCAGCGCGCGGCTTGCGGAGATGCTCGCGGCGAACGGGTTCACCGTCACGCGCCGATACGGCGGCGTCGAAACGGCGTACCGCGCCGATGCCGCGGGAGCGGTCGGCGGCCCCACCGTTGCGATCCTCGCCGAGTACGACGCCCTTCCCGATATCGGCCACGCCTGCGGTCACAACCTCATCGCGATGATGGGCACCGCCGCGGCGATCGGCGTGCGTAGCGTCATCGGCGACCTCTCGGGCCGCATCGCCGCGATCGGGACTCCGGCCGAAGAGGGTGGCGGCGGCAAGGTGGCCCTGGTGCGCGCCGGCGGATTCGCCGATATCGACGCCGCGATGATGGTGCATCCCAGCGCACGGACGCTTCCAAGCCGCACCTCGCTGGCGAGCAATCGGGTCGATGTGGAGTTCTGGGGAACGGCCGCGCACGCCGCGGCCCAGCCGGATCGCGGGATCAATGCCCTCGACGGGGTGCTCCAGACCTTCAACAACGTGAATGCGATGCGGCAGCAGCTGCGGCCGGAGGCACGCGTCCACGGGATCATCTCCGCCGGCGGCAGCGCGGCCAACATCATCCCCGACCACGCGATGGCGAAGTTCAGCGTCCGCGCGCTCGATCGGCGGTACCAGCAGGAGGTCGTCCGGCGCTTCATCGCCTGCGCCGAGGGCGCGGCCATCGCCACCGGCACGAAGCTGAAGGTGACGGTACACGAGAACTCCGGCTACGAGAACATGATGTTCTCCACGCCGCTCGCCGCCCGCTGGGCCGAGCACCTGCGGGCCCTCGGCCAGACGGTCCAGCCGGTCACCGAGGACGAGCGGATGGGATCGACGGACATGGGGAACGTCAGCCAGCTCCTGCCGTCGATCCACCCGTACATCGGGATCGCCGCGGAAGGGACCCCGGGGCACTCGACCGCGTTCCGCGATGCCGCGGCGAGCCCGCGTGCGCACGAGAACGCGCTTGCGGCGGCGAAAGCGATGGCCCTCGTGGCGATCGACATCCTGAGCGACCCATCGCTCCTCGCGGCGGCTCGCGAAGAATTCGACGCCCGCCGGGCGGAGGGGCTCGTCAAGGGCCGGACATCGGCATAGGCCTCTCGCGAGACACCCGGGCCCTTGCCGGAGCGCAGCTCCTCTGGGGCATCGGGTTCGGCCTCGTCGCACCGATCCTCGCGCTCTACCTTGGGGAGCTCGGCGCCTCGGCCGGCGAGATCGGCCTGATCATCGGCGGCGCGAACATCGTCGCAGCTCTGCTCGTGCTCCCGGCGGGCTTCGCCGCCGACCGCTTCGGCCGCAAGCCGCTCCTCGTCGCAAGCGGCGCCTCGGGCATGCTCGGGGTCGCGGCATTCATCCCGCTGACCGATTGGCACCTGGCGATCGTCGGGTCGATCCTCTACTGGTCGGCGATCGCCGGCCTTCCGATCATGAGCGCACACATCGCTGCCACCGAGGCGAAGGACCGGCTGGGTCAAGCGATGGGCACGATGTTCGGCAGCTTCTTTCTCGGGATCATCGTCGCCGCACCGCTCTCGGGGATCATCGCCGCCCGTTACGGCTACCGCGCGACCTTCGCCGGCGCGGTCGTCCTGTTCGCCGGCTCGACGCTGCTCGATCTGCTCATCACCCAGAGCCGCGCGCTCCCGGCCGGTCCGGCCCGGCGCTGGCCCGGCGCGTTCTGGGCGCTGCTGGCGCTCACCCCCTTGGCCGCGCTCGTCGCGGTCCTCCCGACGCCGCTCTTCAGCGTCTACCTGCGCGATGTCGCGGCGATCCCGCTCGAACGGATCGGGATCTACGTCGCCCTCGTTTCGATCGGGTCGGCGATCTTCTCGGCACTCGCCGGGCGGCTGGCGGACCGCATCGGCCCGGTGCCGGCGGTCGTCGGCGCGGCGGTCGCGCTCACCGCGGGCGCCGGCACGCTCGCCCTCGGGGCGCGGACCGACCTTGCTGTTGCGGCCGGAGCGGTGCTCATCGGGGCCAACCAGGCGGCGAACCCGGTGCTCGCCGCGACGATCGAGCGGATCCTGCCGCCCGCCCGGATCGCCGTCGGCTACGCCTCCTTCCAACTGGCCTACACCGGCGGATTCGGGGTCGGCGGCATCGTCGCCGGATCGCTCTACGAAGCGGACCCGCGGCTCCCGCTCCTCGTCACGGTCGCCCTGTCACTTCCGGTCGCCGCGACGGTCGCGATCATCCTCACCCGCATCCGGGCAACGGCCGGACACCCCGATAGAATTGGCGCGAACATCTGAATCCGTATCCAGCGCCGCCGGCGCTTTCGGGGAGACGACGCCATGGCCGTGACCACTCAGCCCGAGCTCTACACGTTCCCGACAACCGCTGACCCGCTGGCCCCGGAGTGGCCGGGCACACCGATCGGTGCGGCGAACACGATCACCCGGCAGAAGGGCCGAACGCCGGTCGCGAACAAGATCGTCGATCAGACGCCGGGCCTGTTCCGCCGGCTGCTCGCCAATTCCGCTGAGCACATCGCCAGATCCCGCGAGCCCGTCCATTCGCATGACGTCGTGATCCATGGCCTTCGCGTCCGCGCGATCACCAACAGCGAACACCTCGTCGGCTACTGGCGTGACAACTGGTTCTCCCCCGACGAGTGGCAGCGGCTCACCGGGGTGCGGGCGGCCGACGTGCCGGATGTCCTGGTGATCGCGCTGGGGCGTGTCCCGACCGAGGCCGAGGCCGCGTATTACAGCCGGCAGAACGACACGGTCGTGTTCTTCAACACCTCGTATTACGGTCAGCTCAAGAGCTGGGTCCTCGGGGCGGTCGGGCGCAAGCTCGCGGTCGAATACGGGATCCACTCGATCCACGGGGCTGTCGTGACGAAGGACGACAAGGGCCTTCTGTATATCGCGCCCACGGGCACCGGGAAGTCGACCTCCACCTACGGCGTGATGGACTTCCCGAACACGCGATTCCACTCTGACGACTGGGTCTACGTCCGCTACGCCTATCGCCTGAACGACGGCCGCACGGTCTCGCCCGCACGGGTCATCGACGCGGGCACCGATGTCGCCCGCGGCTACCAGTGCTACCGCTGGCTGGAGGATCATCGGAGCTCGAGCGCCACGGTGATCGGTCGGGCTCTCGACGACTCCGAGGTCGCCTGCGCCGCGTCGGATCTGGATGTTGAGCATCCCGAGGCCCATGCCTACACCTCCGAGAAGGTCTTCTACCTGCGCTCGAATCTCGTCGAGAACTTCCCGCAGGCCGCGTACGACATGGTCCGCTCCCGCCTCGAGAACGCGCCGGATGTGACGCCGGAGTTCCTGACCCGGCAGGCGGCCCCGATCGAGGCGGTCTTCACCAAGCTCAAGGGCACCAAGCCGTTCGACGCGATGACCGACGACGAGCTGCGGACGACGATCGGGCGGTTCTTCGCCTTCGAGAACACCCGCGCGATGCTCGACATCACCACCGTCTTCCCGAAGGAACGCGTGTTCACCAACCCGATGGAGCCCGCCCGGGTGAGCGCGGTCATGCTGCTGAAGCGGAACTTCGATGAGGACCTGGTGATCGAGCGGATGGACATCGACCAGTTCATGGCCCGGCTCATGGTCGGCCGCACGCCGACCGGCACGAAGGAGATCGTGTACAACTCCTACCGCGCCGTCGATGACACGAGCGAGCGGGCCTGGCTCGATACGATCGAGGATCAGGGCGTCGATAAGATGTGGGCGACCTATTCGAAGGCGAAGAACAAGCCGCAGACCCTCGACGAAGAGATCGAGATGTTCCGGATGCTGTTCCGCTCGGCCACCGCCTACGACGTGAACACGATCTTGGAGAAGGACCCGAAGATCACCGGCCGGATGGAGGCGGTGAACAAGACGATGCGGATCCTGGTGAAGGCGCTGGACAACACCGCCGAACGGTTCCGCTACGACATCAAGACCTACGAGCAGCTCCTCTAGCGAGCGGCTGGTCCGCCAAGCGCGTAGGCGACCGCATCGTCGGTCGTCATCGCGATCCCACGGTCGAGCGCGGGACGCCGTTCGACCGGGATGTCCGCGGCGCCGATCCGGCCTTCGGTCACGCCATACACGGTCGCCAGGCCGACGCCGGTCCGCTCCGACAACGCGGACCAGGCCCCGACCAGGACGTCGTGGCGCTCGAGGTCACCGCGCTGGCGGGCCACCTCGGCGATATTGCTCAGCATCAGGACGATGCCGCTCGTATCGGCCAGGCTGACGAACAGCGCGAGCGACTCCCGGAAGATCGCCGCGGCATCGTCGAGCTCCCCGAGTTTGAGCGCGATCAGTCCCAGCGCGTGCAGATCCCAACCTTCGTCGAACAGATTGCGGACCGCGAGCGTCCGATGCTCGCGAAGCGCCTCCTCGCCATACGCGCGTCCGCGCGCGAGCTCCTCGGGCGAGCGCACGCCGTTCGTGTAGGTCACCGCCAGGGCCCAGGCGGCGCGTCCGATCGCCGCTCGGTCACCGAGCTCCCGGTAGCCGAGGAGGCTCTCTTCGAGATAGCGCCGGCCGGCTTCGGGGTCAGCCGGTCTGCTCACCCCCGCGATCGTGAAGGTGAACGAGTAGTTGTATGCGGCGCTCGCGCGCAGAGCGGTGTCCCCGTGCGCTTGCGCGAGCTCGTAGGCCTCCCGGTAGAGATCGACGACCCGCTCGTCCGCCTGCCAGTACGCCATCCCGCCGACGGCCTCGAGCGCCCTGAGCCGAGCGAGCGGCGGCTGGCCGGGCATCGCCAGGACGCGTTCGCCCCAGGCGCGGCCTTCGCGCAGGTGTCCGCGCATCTGCCAGAAGCGCCAGAGCGCCGCGACCAGGCGCGCGGCATCCTCCGTCCGTCCGCTGTCGATGTCGCATTCGAGCGCGGCACGCAGGTTGTCGTGCTCGAGCTCGAGCCGATCCAGCCAACCGGTCACGTCCTTCCCCTGCAGATGCGGTGCGGCTTCCTTCGCGAGCTGCAGATAGCGTGCGGCGTGGCGGCCATGGATCAGCGGAGCCTCCTCCGATGCGGCGAGCGCCTCAAGCGCGAACTCTCGGATCGTCACCAGCATCCGAAAACGCGGCTCGCCGTTCGACTCGACCTGCCGGATGAGGCTGTGATCGAACAGCTCGGAGACGCCGTCGAGCACCGCCCGCCCGATCTCCGCCTCGGGACCGCAGATCGCCTCCAGCTGCTCGAGCGCCGCGCCTCCGACGAACACCGCGCATCTCCTGAACAGCCGCTGCATGCCCGGGTCGAGGAGGTCATAGCTCCAGCCGATCGCCCCTCGGAGCGTCCGCTGCCGGTCGGTCCGGTCGGGGGCGCTGGACGCGAGGAGATCGAGCCCATGGCGCAGACGCGGCAGGATCGCCTGCGGGCTGAGCAGCTTCACGCGCGCGGCGGCGAGCTCGAGCGCGAGCGGGAGGCCGTCCAGGCGATAGCAGATCTCGGCGATCGGCCCGGCGTTCTCGGCCGTCACCACGAAGTCGGGCTTGACCGCCCGGGCTCGCTCGACGAAGAGCCGGACCGCGTCGGACTGGGTCAGGACCTCGAGCGACGGGAGTCGATCGGGATCGGGAAGATCGAGCGGCGGGATCGGGTACTCCTGCTCCCCGGAGATCCGCAGCGGGGCGCGGCTCGAGGTAAGCACCTTGAGGTCCGTCGCGGTCTCCAGGAGGGAGCCCACGACCGTCGCCGCGGGCAGGATCTGCTCGAAGTTGTCGAGAACCAGGAGCAGCTGCTTGCCGCGGAGGTGCTCCTCCACCCGGTCCAGCGGCCGCTCCTGCCCGCCGACCTGGATCCCGAGGGCGTGCGCGATGGTCGACGGGACCAGCTCCGGGTCGCTGATCGGCGCGAGCGCGACCCAGAACGCGCCGTCCCGGAAGTCGCCGGCGGCCTCGGCCGCGAGCTGGAGGGAGAGGCGGGTCTTCCCGGTGCCTCCCGGGCCGGTGAGGGTGAGCAGGCGGGTCCGGCCGAGCAAGGCCAGCCCATCGGCGATCTCGCGCTCGCGCCCGATGAACGTGGTGAGCTGCGTGGGCAGGTTGTTCGGCGTCGCGTCGAGGCTGCGTAGCGGGGGAAAGTCGCTGGCACAGCCGGCGATCACCAGCTGGTGGATCCGCTCCGGCTGCGCCAGATCCTTCAGTCGATGTTCGCCGAGATCGCGCAGACCGGTACCTTCGGGGAGGTCGTCGCCGCCGAGCATCGCCGTCGCGCCGGAGATCAGGACCTGACCGCCATGCGCGACGGCGGCGATCCGCGCGGCCCGGTGGACATCGATGCCAACATAGTCGGCACCGGCGGCCCGACTGGCCGGAGTACCGGAGCCGGTGTGCATCCCCATCCGCACCCGGACGACCGCCTGATGCGGGAAGGCCGTGGTGGCGAGGGTCCGCTGCGCGGCCGCCGCTGCCGCGATCGCGGTGGACGCCGTGGCGAACACCATGAACAGCGCGTCGCCCTCGACCCGCACCTCGTGGCCCGGCGCGAAGGCCGAACGCAGGACCTGGGTGTGGACCTCGAGGACCTGGTGGTACCGGTCGGTCCCGAGCGCGGCGAGCAGCTTGGTCGACCCTTCGATATCGGTGAAGAGGAAGGTCACGGTACCGGAGGGGAGCGTCTCGCCGGTGGGCACTGCGTCTGCGATTCTACGTTCGCTGGCCCGCGCCTCGCCGTTCGCGTAGATTTGGGTCGATGGCCGGAGGCGCGACCGATACCGCGGTGGTCGAGCGCCTTGCCGCGCTCGCGCTGTTCGCAGACGCCTCGGCCGCGGAGCTCGAGGCGATCGCGCATCTGGTGGAGGAGCGGCAGTTCGCGGGCGGCGAGCGGATCCTCCGTCAGGGGCTCTCCGGGTCGGGGTTCTATCTCATCCTCGACGGCGAGGCGACGATCCGCGTGGACGGGACCGACTACGGGACGCTGGGTCGCGGCGACTTCTTCGGCGAGATCTCGGCCCTGCTCGGCGAGCCACCGGTCGCCGATGTCGTCGCAAAGCCGGGGCTGCGCTGCGCGATCGTCAGCCGCCCCGAGCTCGAGGGCTTCCTCACCGGTCATCCGCGGGTCCTCTACCGGATGCTCCAGGCGGAGGCACGCAAGCTTCGCGCGGCGACGCGGTGGCGGGGCTAACCGAGGCCTCGTCCCGGCCGTTCCCACCGGGCGACTACCCGGTCGTCGTCGTCGGGAGCGGTCCCGGGGCGCTCCAGCTCTCGTACTCCCTGCGCGCGCTCGGCGTGGACCACGCCGTGATCTCCGAGGACCCTTCCGCCGGCGGGATGTTCCGGCGCTGGCCGTTCTTCCAGCGACTGCTCTCGTGGACCAAGCCCTACGCCCCGGTCGAGCGCGGGACGCGCTTCTACCAGCGGTACGACTGGAACAGCCTGATCCCGGACGGCCCCGAGCATCAGGCGATCCAGACCGGGCTGATGGACGGCTCGTCGTACTTTCCGGCCCGCGAGGAGATGGAGCGGAACCTTGCGACCTTTGCCGAGCGGACGAACGTCCGGGTGCGCTACGGCTGCCGCTGGGAGTCCACCCGCCGCGAAGGCACCGACACCGTGCTGTCGACGAGCGAAGGCGACTATCGCTGCCGCGTCGCCGTCTTCGCCGTGGGCATGGCCGAGCCCTGGCGCCCGCCCGTCCCCGGACTCGCGGACACGCCGCACTATGCCGACACCCGCGCCGCCGAAAGCTATGCCGGCCGCAAGGTGTTCATCATCGGCAAGGAGGTCTCCGCCTTCGAGCTGGCGAACGGCTTCCTCCCGTGGGCGAAGCAGATCATCCTCGCGTCATCGCGCCCCGCGCAGCTCTCGGTCCAGACGAACTCGCTCGTCGGCGTTCGCGCGCGGTACGTGCAGCCCTACGAGGACCACATGCTCGGCGGCGGGGTCGTGCTGCTCAACGCCGCGATCGACGGCGTCGAGCGGGTCGGGCCGGGATACCGCGTCACCACGACCGCGGCCAACGGGGGGGCGCACCTGGCCTTCGAGGTCGACGACGTCATCGCGGCGACCGGATTCACGCCGCCGCTGCGGGATCTGCCCGGGCTGGGGGTGAGCACGTCCGGACGGACCCACATCCCCTCGCTCACGCCGTTCTTCGAGAGCATCGGCGCGCCGGGCATCTACTTTTCCGGAACGATCACCCAGGGAGCGCCCGGACTCAAGAAGCACGGCCTGCCGAGCAGCTCCGGCGCGGTGCACGGGCACCGCTACAACGCCCGGATCCTCGCCCGTCACCTGGCGAGGACGCACTTCGGGATCGATCCGACACGCCCGGTCGTCGCCCGGGACGCGATCGTGCCATACCTCTTGTCCGAAGCGTCGCACGCGCCTGAGCTCTGGCACCAGAAGGCGTATCTCGCGCGCGTCATCCTCGCGGACCCGGAGCGCGGGATCATCGACGACGGCATCCTGCCGCTCCAGCAGTTCCTGGATGGCGGCGGGCCCGCCGGCGTCGCGATGACGGTGGAGGCGAACCCGAAGGGCGAGCTCTATCCGGCGGCGTACGTCCGCACGGCGGATCACATCGTGGAGCAGCTGCTCACGCCGGACCCGCTCCTCGATTTCGAGACCGCCGAACATCGTTCGGCGCTCACCGCCGCGCTCGGCACACTGTTCGGCTGATCCGGGCTGATCCGGGCTGATCCAGGCCAACTGGGTTGATCTGGGCTGATCTGGGCTGATCTGGGCCGGACCGCGGCTCACCCCGCGACGGCGGCGCCGGAGCGGTCGACGGGATCCGCGCGGTCGCGTATCCCGATCGCGTTCGCCACAGCCCCGGCGGCGAGGAGACCGACACCGACGAGCATCGCAAGGTGGAACGCGTCGGTCGAGGCCTCGCGGACCGCGGTGAGGCGCGCCGCGTCCGTCGCGCTGGTCCCGCCGGGCGCGGGGAGGTTCAGCGGCGCGAACTCCTGCCGCACCGCGGCGCTGGAGGTGTCCAGGGTCGGGACCCGCTCGCGCAGACCCGCGTAGAAGCTCGAGGTGATCGCAACGAAGATGAGCGCGCCGGCCAGCTGGGGGCCGACCCGTGAGATCGCATTATTGATCGCCGACGCCACCCCGGAGTTGCGCACCGGGACGCTGGTCATGAGTGCCGAGGTGAGGGGCGCCACCATCACGGCGAGCCCCAGGCCGAAGAGGAGGCTCCCCGGGAGCACGTCGGTGAGGTAGCTCGCCGGCGGCGCGTAGCTCGCCGGATCGCCCGGCGCGAACGCCCATGGAGCGGAGGTGGCCGGGACCCGGGCATACCAGGCGACGCCGAGGGCCATGAGCGCCGGGCCGATCGCCATGAATCGCCGCGGGCCGTGCGTACCGGCGAGCGCGCCGAAGCGCGAGGAGAAGACCACGAGGAACAGTCCCGACGGGATGAAGCCCAGGCCGGCCGCGGCGGCGGAGTAGCCAAGGGTGCCCTGCAGAAAGAGCGTGAGGAAGTACCCCACCACGTAGAGCGCGCCGTAGATCAGGAGGGTCGAGACGTTCGTCACGGTGAAGTTACGCGAGCGGAAGAGGTGCGGTGGGATGAGCGGCGCGGCACGCTTCAGCATGAGGAACGGCAGCGCGACCGTCGCGAGGGCCCCGAGCCCGAGAAGCACGAAGGCAAGCGAGGCGCGCCACTCCCGCTGCTCGCCGTAGATCGTCCCGAACGAGAGACCGCCCACGGCGACCGCGACGACCCCCGCGCCGAGCCAGTCGAACCTGCCGGTCGCCGCTTCGTCGCGACTCTCCTTGACGTAGGCGACCGTGGCCCAGAGCGCGAGCAGGCAGAGCGGCACATTGATGAGGAAGGCCGCCCGCCAGGAGACGGCGTCGACGAGCATGCCTCCGACGAACGGCCCGAGGATCGTCGTCGCCGCCGAGGCCCCGGCCCAGATCCCGAAGGCGCGGCCCTGCGCCTCGCCGCTGAACGTCGCGGTGATGAGCGCGAGCGATCCAGGCACCAGGAGCGCGCCGGCGGCCCCCTGGAGCACGCGGAAGAGGATGAGGAGCTCCATCGTCGGAGCCAGCCCGCAGAGCACGCTCGTGATCAGGAAGCCGAGGAGGCCGACGGCGAACATCCGCTTGCGCCCGTAGTGATCGTTGAGCGCGCCGGCCAGGATGAGGAGCGCCGAGAGCGTCAGGAGATAGCCGTTGTACACGTACGACTGGCCTTCGAGGACCCCGAACGCCGTGGTCGGGAGCTCCTGGCCGATCTTCGGGAGCGCGACGTTCACCACGGTGGAGTCGAGGAACACGATCCCCGATCCGAGGATCGCGGCGATGAGGGTCCAGCGGGCCGCGCCGCTCACGCCGGACCGCACCAGCCCACTGGCGCGTCGGACGCGCCGGGATACGACCGCTCCCCCGCCTCGATCCGCGCGACGAGCCGGTTCGAGGGCGGCGCGAGCGGGCAGACCCACATCGGGTCGTAGTGGCACGACGGGTGATAGGCGAAATTGAAGTCCAGGATCATCTCGCCGGCCCGGGTCCGTCCCAGATCCGCGCTTTTCGCCGTGTCGAGCAGGTACCGTCCGCCGCCATAGGTCGTATCGCCGCTCGTGCCGTCGCGGAACGGGATGAACACGCCGCCACTGTATGCATCGAGCCAGAAGACCTCGAGCGTTCCGACCGGAAGCTCGACCGATCCGATCCGGACGAATGGGATGACGCTCCCGCCGCTCGTACCGACGTCGAAGCGCTCTTCGCGAAGGGGTTGGACCGGAGCGGCGAACGCGAGCGCCGGATCGTAGGGGTGATAGCGCAGGCCGGTGAACCGCGCGCGGCCGGCGGCGGTGAACGCAGACGACGGATGTGCGCCATAGAGCGCATCCCGCCCGGCACGCCACCGGGCGTGCGCGGCGGCCGGATCGGTGGCGCGAAGGTGGCGCACTTCGGTGTACAGCTCGGCCACCGCGCGCCGCCAATCCAGCAGGTCGAGATACGCCGTGGTCTCCATTGCGCTAGCGACGCTCCCGGAGCGGCTCGAAGAGATTGTTGAGCGATTCGGCAAGCGTCGGATGCGCGAAGGTCGCCGAGGCGAGGACACGGAATGACAGGTCCCCGAGCATCGCGATCTGGATCATCGCGACCAGCTCGCCACCCTCGACCCCAAGGACCGCCGCGCCGAGGATGCGCTCGGTCTTCGCGTCCACCACGGCCTTGAGGAAGCCTCGGCGCTCGTCCATCTCGATCGCCCGCGCCACGTGCTCCATCGGCAGCTTCACGACCCGGATCTCGTGTCCGGCAGCACGCGCGTCGCGCTCGGTGAGGCCGATCCGTCCGAGCTGCGGATCGATGAACACCGTGTAGGGGACCTGCCGGCCGTCCGTGGTGGCGTCCTCACCCTTCACCAGACGACGCCACAGGATCCGGAAATCGTCGTAGGAGATGTGGGTGAACGCCGGGCCGCCCTTCACGTCACCGATCGCGTAGACGCCGGGGATGTTCGTTTCCAGGCATTCGTTCACGCGAACGAATCCCCCCGCGTCGGTGGCGATGCCGGCGATCTCGAGTCCCAGGCCCTCCGTCGCCGGCGGGCGCCCGGTCGCCACAAGGATGTGGGAGGCGGGGATGGCCGACTCCCGGCCGCCGGCTTCGCGGACGGTCACCGAGATCCCGGCGGGCGAGACCGTGGCGGCCGACGGCACCGCGTCGAAGCGCAGCTCGACGCCGTCATCACGGAGGATCTGCGCGACCGCGGCGGCGATGTCGTCGTCCTCGCGCCCGAGGAGCCGGCCGCTCCGCTGAAGCAGGGTGACCCGGCTTCCGAAGCGGCGGAACATCTGGGCGAACTCGACGCCGATGTAGCCGCCGCCGATGATGAGGAGGTGCTCGGGGAGCTCGTCGAGCTCGAGGATGGCCGTGGAATCGAGGACCCGCGGACCACGGAGGCCGGGCAGGTCCGGCGACGCGGGCCGGGCGCCGGTGTTGATGACGATGAGCTCGGCCTCCAGATGCCGGGTCCAGGCGTCGTTGGTGACCTTCAGCGCGCGCGGTCCCTCGAACGTCGCGTGTCCCAGCAGGAGGTCGACGCCCTCGGTCGTCTCAAGGCCTCTCTGGCTGCCGGCACGGAATCGCTCGACGATCTTCTGCTTCCGTGCCCGGACCGCGGCCATATCGACCGATACCGCGCCGGTGCCGACCCCGAAGTCGGCGGCCCGGCGCGCGAGGTGCGCGATCCGTGCGCTGGCAACCATCGTCTTCGTCGGTGTGCAGCCGTAGTTGATGCAGGAGCCACCGACGAACGCGTGCTCGATGATCGCCATACGCTTCCCCGTGCGCGCGAAGGCGGTGGCCAACGGGCCACCGCCCTGCCCGGCGCCGATGACGATGCCGTCGTACCGCTCGGCTATTTGATGAGGCCCTGCTTCTTCAGCCAGTCCTTCGCGACGTCCTTGGGGTCCTTCTTGTCGACCGAGACCAGCTTGTTCATCCCGTTCAGCTCGTCCTGGGAGAGCTTCGCGCTGATGCTGTTCAGCAGCTTCTTGATCGTCCCGTCATCCTTGGCCAGGAGGTCGTCGCGGACGACCGGGGCGATGTTGTCGGACAGCTGCAGGTGCTTGTCGTCTTCCAGGAGCACGAACCCCTTGGCGACGATCCCGGGATCGCTCGTGAAGAGGAGGCCGATATCCACCTGCTTGCCGTCGAGCGCCGCCACGGTGAGGGGGCCGCCGGCGTCGAGCGGCTTGAAGTCCTTGAACTTGATGCCGTAGGTCTGCTCCAGACCCGGCTTGCAGAACGGCCGCGTGGGGCTCGGGCATTCTGGCGGTCCACCGAGGATCAGCTGGCCCTGGGCATTGGCCGCGACGTCACTCAGCTTCTTGAGGTTGTATTTCGCAGCGGTCTCCTTGCTCACGACGAACCCGTTCTGGTCGGTCGCCGCGGCAACGTCGAGCACCGTCAGCTTCTTGGGGGACAGCGCGGCCTGAAGAAGCTTGGCGGTCTCCTTCGGGTCGGTCGAGGCCTTCGCGGTCTTGTCCACGAAGGACAGAAGGGTAGCGAGGTACTCGGCGTCCAGGTCGATCTGGCCTGATTCGAGGGCCGGTTGGACGATCTCGCGGCTACCGAGGTTGAACTTGCGCTCGACCTTGTAGCCGCCGTTCTCGAGGATCTGGGCGTAGAGCTCGCCCAGGATCCCTTGCTCGTAGAAGTTCGTTGAGCCGACCTTGACCGCCGGTTTCACCGCGGCGGTCGTGCCTCCGCCGGTGCCCGTGCCACCGCAGGCGGCGGCGACGAACACGACAACGAGGAAGGCGATCGCGGTCTTCGGGATCGATACGCTCATGAAGGACTCCTTCCGGCCGCAGCGCTCAGTCTCTCGGCCCCGCACTACAGTACCCCCGGCCTTTGGCCGGTTACCCCCTGAACACCTGGGCCTCGCCGCGTAATCCCGGCGAGACGGCCAAGCGTTCGAATGCGCCGAATACGACCTCGACCAGGATGGCCAATCCGGCAACAAGAAGGGCGCCGGCGAGCAACCGGTCGTACTCGCGGAGGCCGAGGCCATCAACGATGTACCGGCCCAGCCCCCCGCCGGCGACCAGGGCGCCGAGGGTCGCCGTTGCAACGACGTTCACCGCCGAGGTCCGCAGGCCCGCCAGGACCAGCTGCAGCCCCAGCGGGACCTCGATCCGGATGAGGATCGCGAGCTCACCGAGCCCCATGCCCCGCGCGGCCTCGATCACCTCGCGGTCGACGCCCCGGATCCCCACGTAGGTGTTCGTCAGGATGGGCGGTATCGCGAGAGGGATCAGGGAGAACAGTGTCGGCCAGAACCCGAGCCCAAGGCCGAAGGCGAACGAGATCGGTAGCGCGAACGCGAGCAGCGCGAGGGACGGCACCTCCCGGCCGATGTTCGAAACGTTGATCGCGATAAACCCGAACCGCCCGGTGTGACCGGTGTACAGCCCGATCGGGAGAGCGATCGCGGCCGCGACGAGCACCGAGAGCCCTGCGAGCTCGAGGTGCTCGAAGATCCTGATCTGGACCGCGTCGGCGCCTTGGTAATGCGCGGTGTCCAGGAACCAGCGCGCAGTGTCCAGAAGAAGGCTCATGCCGGGCGCGTCCACGGCGTGAGGCGGCGCTGCAGCAGGACGAGCAGCACGTCAGCGCAGATCGCGAGCGTGACCGAGAGCACGGCGCCGACGATGATCTCGGTGCTGAAGAAGCGCTGAATACCGATGAGGATGAGGAACCCGAAGCCACCCTGACCGATAAGCGAGGTCACCGTCACAAGCCCGATCGTCGAGATGGTCGCCAGACGGACGCCGGCCATGACGACCGCGATCGCGAGCGGCACCTCGATCCGCCAGAGCAGCTCGCGCGGTGTGTGGCCCATCCCGATCGCGGCCTCGCGCACGTCGGCGGGAACGCCGCGGATTCCACGAATGATGTTCCGGATCAGGATCAGTAGCGTGTAGCTCACTAGGCCGATCTCCGCAGTGAGCAGGGATAGCCCGGTGACCGGTACGAGCAGCGCAAAGAGCGCGAGGCTCGGGATCGTGTACAGCGTGCCGGTGATCCAGGTGACCGGGGCTTCGAGGCGCGGGAGCCGGATGATCAACAGCGACAGGGCGAACGCGATCGCGAAGCCGGCGCCGACCGCGATGACGGTGAGCTCGAGGTGCTCGACCAGCCGGAAGGCGATCTCGTCGAGGTGCCCGGCGATCCAATCCCAACGGACGAGCGGTTCGCCGTCGGTCACGTCGTGTACCCCTGGCGAAGCATGGCGCTGATCTGGTCGAGGGACAACGCACCGAGATACCGGCCGTCCAGGTCCACGACCGCGGCACACTCCGCCGCGCTGGCCAGGATCTGCCCGAGCGCGTCGCGAAGGGTGGTGGAGGACTCGAGGACCGGCGCGTTCTTCCCGAGGGACGCCCGATCGACCGTGGCGTCCACATCCGCTCCGCCCACGGTGAGCAGGCCGAGCAGCTTCAGGCCACGATCCGCCCCGACGAACTGGGCGACGAAGTCGTCAGCCGGTTTCGCCAGCAGCTCGCCAGGGGGCGCGTACTGCACGAGCGACCCGGCGCGCATGACCGCGATCCGGTCGCCCATCGTGATCGCCTCGTCGATGTCGTGCGTGACGAACAGGACCGTCGTCCTCTGGGTACGGTGCAGCTTCAGGAACTCCGTCTGCAACCGCTCGCGGACGATCGGATCCACCGCACCGAACGGCTCGTCCATGAGCATCACCGGAGGCTCGGCGGCCAGCGCGCGCGCCACCCCGACCCGCTGCCGCTCGCCGCCCGAGAGCTGCGCGGGGTAGCGCCTCCCCACCTTCGGGTCGAGGCCGATGAGGGCCAGCAGCTCCTCGACCCGCGCGGCGGTGCGCGGCGCCGTCCAAGCGAGGAGCCGCGGCACGGTCGCGATGTTCTCGGCGATCGTCTGGTGCGGGAACAGGCCGACCTGCTGGATGACGTAGCCGATGCTCCGCCGGAGGAGCGTGGGATCGCCGGTGAGGACATTCGCGCCATCGATGAGGATCTCGCCGCTCGTCGGCTCGATGAGCCGGTTCACCATCTTCAGGGAGGTCGTCTTGCCACAGCCGGAGGGCCCCACGAGCACGCAGATCCTGCCGGCCGGGACGGTGAACGAGAGGCCGTCGACCGCGGTGTGGTCGGCGTAGCGCTTGCTCACTCCGCGGAACTCGACCGTCGCCCCGCCGCTGGCCGCCATCACCGAAGGATACGAACGATCGGCCCGCGTGGCCCAGCGCGCGGGCTCTGGCCGAGCGCTGGTGTGCGGCGCTGGACGGTCAGGCGGCGCGCGGAAGGAGACGGAGGAGCGCGGTCGCCGCGGCGGAGGGCTCCATGCCGGACCGGCTGAGCACGTGGATCGCGCGACGGGGCGGCGGATGGGAGTCGACCTTCACCGCCACGAGCTCGCGCCGGGACAGCTCCTGGCGGATCGACATCTCCGGCAGGAGGGCCGCACCGAGCCCGGCCAGGACCACCCGCTTGCAGGCTTCGGTGTGGTCCAGCTCCATGAGGATCCGGGGCGCGGTGTTCCCGGCGGCGAAGTAGGCGAGGGTGATCGTGCGCAAGTAGGCGCTGGGATCGCGGACCACCAGTCCGGACTGGGCAAGCTCCTCGATCGGCACGGATGCCCGCCGGGCGAGCGGGTGCGCGCGTGAGACGACGACCGGTACCGCCTCGGTGAACAGCACCCGCGATGCGAGGTCGGGCAACACGACGAGCTGGCTCACGAGGGCGAGCTCGACCTCCTCGGAGCGAAGGAGGTCGGCGACGTATCGCGAATGCCCGCTCCGCACGAGCGTCTCGACCAGGGGATGCCGGCCGGCGAATCGCGCGAGCGCGGCGGGTGCGATGTAGAGGGCCAGATCGGAGGCCAGCCCGATCGCCAGGGTCGCGCCACGGCCCTCGCTCCCGGACCGTGCCTCCGACGCGCCGCGCCGGAGCGCCTCGAGGGCGGCGATGGCGCGGGGCAGGAAGCGCCGCCCCGCCGGCGTGAGGGACACGCCGCGCCGTCCACGAACCAGGAGCTGCGCTCCGAGCTCACGCTCGAGGCCCCGCAACCGCGCGGTGAGGGTCGGCTGGGTGAGCTCGAGGGCGCCGGCGGCGCGGGTGATGCTCCCGTGGCGGTTCGCCTCGACGAAGGCCTCGACTTGGCCCAGCTCCATTCGCCAACCATAGACCATTTCTATGATGCATGGGTCACTGCTGGTCTATTCTATCGGTCTTCCGGAGCCTACATTGACCTCCGATCGCTCGATGTGAGGAGGCCCCGATGTCCGGTCTGAACGTCACCCGAAAGATCCTTTCGGCCCACCTGACGGAGGGCGAGCTCTCCGCGGGAACGGAGATCGCGCTCCGCGTCGACCAGGGCCTGCTCCAGGACACCACCGGGACGATGGGATTCCTCCAGCTCGAGGAGCTCGGGATCGACCGCATCAAGATCCCGTTCGCGATCGTCTACGTCGACCACAACATCCTGGCGATCGACTTCAAGAACCCCGACGATCACATGTTCCTTCGCAGCTTCGCGCAAAAGCACGGGATCCACTTCTCCCGGCCGGGCACCGGGATCTGCCATTACCTCCACATGGAGCGCTTTGCCAAGCCGGGACAGGTGCTGCTCGGTGCCGACAGCCATACCGTCATGGCCGGCTCGGTGGCGATGATCGCGATCGGCGCGGGCGGGCTCGATGTCGCCGTCGCGCTGGCCGGCCACCCGTTCGTGCTCGCAATGCCCAAGGTCGTCGAGGTCCGCCTCGAGGGGCGGCTCGGGCCCTGGGTCCAAGCGAAGGACATCATCCTGGAGCTCCTGCGCCGGCGTGACGTGAAGGGCGGCGTCGGCCGGATCTTCGAGTTCACCGGGCCCGGCGTGGAGACGCTCTCGGTGCCGCAGCGCGGCACGATCTGCAACATGATCGCCGAGCTCGGCGCGACCACCGGCATCTTCCCGAGCGACGTCCGCACCAGGGAATGGCTGACCCAGCAGCGCCGCCCCGGAGACTTCGCCGACCTGGTCGCCGATGCCGATGCGAAGTACGACGAGCGCGAGGTCATCGACCTGGGCGCCCTCGAGCCGCTCATCGCCAAGCCGTCCAGTCCCGGCAACGTGGTCCCGGTCCGCGAGGTCGCCGGCATCAAGGTGCAGCAGGTCTGCGTCGGCTCGTCGGTGAATTCGGGGTACGAGGACCTGGCGATCGTGGCCGCCGTGCTCAAGGGCAAGACCGTCGATCGCGAAGTCTTCATGACCGTCACGCCGGGCAGCAAGCAGATTCTGGATGCCCTCGCCGACGGAGGGGCCTATCAGGCGCTCATCGCCTCGGGCGCACGCATGCTCGAGCCCGCCTGCGGGCCCTGCGTCGGGATGGGCCAGGCGCCGCCCACTGGCGGCGTCTCGGTCCGCACGTTCAACCGGAATTTTCCCGGCCGGAGCGGCACCGACAACGATCAGGTCTATCTCTGTAGCCCAACGACGGCCGCCGCGACGGCGCTCCGCGGCGTCATCACCGACCCACGCGACCTTGGGGACGAGCCCGTCTTCGCCGTGCCGGAGATGGACCCCGGCGTCGACGACTCGAACATCCTCGTGCCGCCGCCGGCGGACGAGGCGGCGAAGATCGTCGTGGTCAAGGGACCGAACATCCAACCCCCGCCGCGCCAGACCGCGCTCCAGAACATGCTGAACGGCGAGGTGATCATCACGCTCGGGGACAATGTCTCCACCGGCGACCTGTCCCCCGATGGCGCGGTCGTCATGGCGCTGCGATCGAATGTGAATGCGATCGCCGAGTACACCTTCCGCCGCTTCGACCCGACCTTCCCGGCCCGGGCGCGGGCGCACCCGGGCGGGTTCATCGTCGCCGGCCAGAACTACGGCCAGGGAAGCTCGCGCGAACACGCCGCACTCGCGCCGAAGGCGCTCGGGATCAGCGCGGTCATCGCGCAGTCGTTCGCCCGGATCCATCGCCGCAACCTCATCGCCCAGGGCCTGCCGCCACTGACCTTCCAGAATGAGAGTGACCTGGCCAAGATCGCGCAGGGCGAGACGATCACGATCGACGGCCTTCGTGACGCGCTCGAGTCGAACACGACCGACGAAACGGTCATCGCCCGCACGAGCGGCGGCAACGAGATCCCACTCCGGGTGAGCTTCCTTCCCGGTGAAGCGAGGACGCTCCTCGCCGGAGGCCTCCTCGCCGAGCTGCGCGCGGGAGGGCAGAATCTGTCGGCCGGTGTCGTGGTGAGCGGCTCGGCCGATCAGGGATCGCCCCGCGAGAGCCTGAACGTTCCGGTCGCCGGAGACGACGCGGTGAAGACGGCCAAGGAAGCGGGAAAGGCGCCCAGGTGAGCAGGAGCCACTCGATCACCCTCATCCCCGGCGACGGCACCGGACCCGAGATCGTCGAGGCCACCCGCCGCGCGATCGAGGCCACCGGCGTGCAGATCGACTGGGACGTCCAGGAGATCGGCGTCCCGGCGATGGCCAAGCACGGGACCCCCTTCCCGAAGAGCGCGCTCGACTCGATCCGCAGGAACAAGATCGGCCTGAAGGGCCCGCTGACGACCGAGCTCGGCAAGGGCTTTCGTTCGGTGAACGTCGCGCTGCGCAAGGAGTTCGACCTCTACGCGAACCTCAGGCCGGCGAAGATCTATCCAGGCGTGAAGACCCCGATGGGCCACGTGGACCTCGTCGTGGTGCGCGAGAACATCGAAGATCTCTACGCCGGAATCGAGTTCGATCTCGGGACGCCCGAGCTCGCCGCGGTCCGGGCAGCGATCGAGAAGGCGTCCGGCGAGAAGATCCGCGAGGACGCCGCCATCGCCATCAAGTACATCAGCGAGATGGGCTCACGGCGCATCGTGAAATTCGCGTTCGACTACGCCGTGGCGAACGGCCGCAAGAAGGTCACGGCGGTCCACAAGGCCAATGTCATGAAGTTCGCCGACGGCCTGTTCCTGCGGATCGCCGGCGAAGTCGCCAAGGAGTATCCGCAGATCGAGTTCGAGGACCGGATCGTCGACAACATGTGCATGCAGCTCGTGCAGAAGCCCGAGCTCTACGACGTGCTGGTGCTTCCGAACCTGTACGGCGACATCGTGAGCGACCTGGTCGCCGGCCTCATCGGCGGACTCGGGGTCGCCCCGGGGGCGAACATCGGGGAGAACGGCATCGCGGTCTTCGAGGCGATCCACGGATCGGCGCCCAAATACGCGGGCCAGAACAAGGTCAATCCGATGGCCCTGATGCTCGCCGGCGTTCTCATGCTTCGCCACATCGGCGAGCGGGAGGCGGGCGACCGGCTCGAGCAGGCGATCGCGGCGATCGTCGCCGAGGGCCGCGACGTCACCTACGATCTGAAGCCGCTGCGCGACGATCCGACCGCGGTCGGCACGAACCAGTTCGCCGACGCGGTCATCGGGCGGCTGGGCGCCTGATGCCGGAGAAGACAAAGAACCCCGACCGCTTCCTCTATTCGACTCAGACGAAATACGAATTCCAATTCGGCTATTCGCGTGCCATTCGACACGGGAGCGTCATCCGCGTCGCGGGGACCGCCGGGCTCGACGACCGCGGCATCGTCGTGTCCGACAGCCCCAGCGACCAGGCCAAGCGCGCGCTGGATCTGGTCGAGGCGGCGATCGTCGATCTGGGAGGGACCCTGGCGGACGTGATCATGACCCGTGTCTACGTCTCGGAGGTGCACAACATCGAGGCCGTCGCAGTGGTCCACGGCGAGCGCTTCCGCGACATCCGCCCGGCCACAACGATCGTGAAGGCCGACTTTGTGGACCCGCGGATCCTGGTCGAGATCGAGGCCGAGGCCGTCTACGGCGGAGCAAAGGACAAGCGATGAGCCGGACCGTGAACGTCGTGGTGACCGGTGCGACCGGACAGGTCGCGTATGCGCTGCTGCCGAAGATCGCGTCGGGCGAGATGTTCGGCCCGGAGACCGAGGTCGATCTCCGCCTCGCCGATATCCCCGCGATGATCGAGAAGGCCAAGGGCGTGGTCATGGAGCTCGAGGACGGCGCGTACCCCCTGCTCTCCCGGGTGAGCGCCAGCAGCGACCGGGCCGAGTCGCACCGGGAGGCGGATTGGGTCCTCCTGGTCGGAAGCAAACCGCGCGGGCCAGGGATGGAGCGTGGTGACCTCATCCGGGAGAACGGGCCGATCTTCGTGTCCGAGGGTCGGGCCGTCGCGGAGCATGGCTCCGGCGACGTCCGGATCGTCGTGGTCGGCAACCCCTGCAACACCAACTGCCTCATCGCGCGGCACGCCGCCGGCGACCGGAGCCCGGCGGACCGCTGGTCGGCGATGACCCGGCTCGACCAGAACCGGGCAGCGTCGCTCCTCGCGTCGAAGGCCGGCGCACGCACGAAGGATGTGAAGCGGCTCGCGATCTGGGGCAACCACAGTGCCACCCTCTACCCGGACTTCACCAATGCGAAGATCGGCGGGAAGGATGCGGCCGAGGTGATCGATCGCGGCTGGCTCGAGAACGAGTTCATTCCGGCGGTCCAGCAACGCGGCGCGGCGGTCATCGCCGCCCGCGGCGCATCGAGCGCGTTCTCCGCGGCCCAGGCGATCGTGGACCACGTCCGATCGCTGGTGACGAAGACCGCCGGCGACACCTGGTTCAGCGCCGCCGTGGTCTCCGATGGCAG
This sequence comes from Candidatus Limnocylindria bacterium, assembly GCA_036565345.1. Lineage (GTDB taxonomy): Bacteria > Chloroflexota > Limnocylindria > P2-11E > P2-11E > UBA4735. Next base: position 35,763 of record DATCNH010000040.1, read on the forward strand.
CTACGGCGTCGAACGCGACATCGTCTCGTCATTCCCGCTCCGGTCCAAGGGTGACGGCGGCTATGAGATCGTGCAGGGACTCTCGCTCGAGGGCTTCGCGAAGGAGAAGATCGGGGCGACGATCGCGGAGCTGGAGCGCGAGCGGGATATCGTGAAGGATCTCCTCAACGGCTAGGGTCCCCGCGTTCGTCATCGCCATCGCCCTGGGGAACCTCCTGGTCCCGCTCAACTCGACGATGATCGTCGTGGCCCTGCCGCT
>DATCNH010000041.1:0-1766 GCA_036565345.1 Candidatus Limnocylindria bacterium
CGGTCGGCCCCCGCCTCAGCGGCAGCGCCCTCGCACGATGACGAGCGTGGCCGGTGCGCCCGGCTGGAACGTCGCTCCGGCGGCCGGCTCCTGGCCGACCACGGCGCAGGGCGCGCCGGCCGCGGACGGATCGGAGCGCCAGGAGACCGGTGAACGGAAGCCCGCGGCGATGAGCGTCGCACCGGCATCGCTCACCGGGAGGCCGACCACCCGGGGGGTGACCGGACTCGGTGCGGGAACTCGGACCGCGCCGGCCGCGGCGGATGCCGGCACGCCAGACGGCGCCGACGCGGTCGTCGCCGACCGGAACGGACCGGCGAGCGTGACGATGATGAGGACGGCGAGGATCGCGAGCAGGCCGGCAAGTGGCCGACGCGAGCCCGGGTGCGGCGCGGACACCAGGGGCCGCGGCGCGCCGGGTGGACGCGGCATGACCTCGGTACGGTCGGCCGCTCCGCCCGGTGCGGCGGCGCCGGATCCGGCGTTGCGGTCCGTCAGTCCCCCTGGCTGCTCGAGCCCTGCGAGCCACGCTGCGGCACGCGAACCGGGGCTGCGGCGAGCGCCGCAGCAAGGCGATCGGCGGCGCCGCGCACGGTCCGCTTGAAGTCAGCGAGCGCACGATCGACGATCGCGTTGTACCGGTTCCGCAGGTCGGCGATGTCGAAGATCTGGCCGCTATCCGCATCATCGCCGTCGCATTTGTGGAGATCGGCGATCGCGACGAGCTCGGCTCGCGCCGCCTCGGCGCGGGCGGCCAGCTCTGCCTGCGCCGCCTGCTCGATGCCGTCCAGGGTCTCCTCGGAGAGCACCTTGTTCTGCGCCGCCGCGTCTCGGGCGGTCCCATCGCGAAGGCCTCGCAGGTCGGCGAGCGCCTGACGATAGTCATGTTCGAGCCGTGCGAACGCGGCATCCCGTACCGCACGTGCCTCGCTGCAGCCATTCGCCTCGCGCGCGACCGGCTGCGCGACCGGGTGAGCGGCCGGCGACGCGGGGACCGGCGCGACCGTGCCGATAAGGATGATGCCCGCGCCGCCGATGACCACGATCCATCCGACCGCCGCCAGCTTGAGCTGTCCGAGCAGGGCCACCAGACCGATCATCTGCACGCTCCTTATGCGGTCCAACGTTCCGCCGCGCGGGCCGTTATCGCACGGAGCGTCGGGGGACTGCGGTGAGCACCGCTTCGGGTGGCGGCGGGTCAGCCTCCGGACGACGGCAGGGGCACCAGCGACCTCACCGAGGCACGGGCGGAGGTGCCAACGGCCAGGCACCAGGTACCGGTGGGCGCGCCGGGGGCGCGGCCAGGAAAGGGCGCGCTAGCGGCGCTCGGCGACCGCCGGCTCCTGCAGGGGCGGCCGGTTCAGCCATTCTCGTACCGTGCCAAGGGTCTTTCCGCCGGTGGCGCGCCAATCATGGCCCTCAGCCGCGCCGGCGGGGCAATAGCCGCACTTCCCCAGATACGTGATCACCGGCTCAGCGACATCCTCGGGCAGCTGATGCCTCGGCTCAGCGCAGAGGTGCTCGATGATGCTCACACCGACAGTGGACCGCGAGATCGCCGCCGCGTCATCACCCCGCCGGGGGACCGGCCCCACGATGCGGATGGCAAACCTCAACGCCGGCACAACCCAGGCCTGCTAGAAAGGGTTCGCCGGGCGACGAGTGAATGTGGTTGCGCCCACCGCGGCCTGCGCTCGTCGCCCGGCTCTCCTCGACTATCCATGCCGCAGCGCGAACATGCCATCGTCCAAATGGATGAGTTTTCC
>DATCNH010000042.1:0-7712 GCA_036565345.1 Candidatus Limnocylindria bacterium
ACCGACCGAGCGATGAGGACCGCCCCACCCCCCGACGCACGCCGTCCGAGTCCTCGCCGTCATCAGAACGACCGAGCAAGAGGCTCCCGACGCACGCCGTCCGCGTCCTGGCCGTCAGCAGGACGACCGAGCAAGAGGACCCCGACGCACGCCGTCCGGGTTCCTCGTTGTCAGTAGGAAGACCGAGCGAAGAGGCCCCCGACCCACGTCGTCCGCGTCCCTCGCTGTCAGCCGAGCCGGCGCACCGTCAGCGGGTGCTCGCCCTGCTGATCGACCCGGAACGCGCGTCCGTCGGGGCGGGGGCTCACCGCCTCGATGCAACGCTCGTCCCGGAAATACAGGCCGACGGCGTCGTCGATCGCGTAGCCGGGAACGATCCGGCCGGTCCGCAGCGCTTCGAGGTACGTCGGTCGACGGGTCGGCTCGCCGTCGTAATGCGGGCAGGCGCTTCCCGCGAGCCACCCGAGGCCGTCACCAAGCGGGCGCAGGGTCGGGCCGTAGGAGTCGGTGATCCCGTCGGCGAACCAGCAGATGCAGCCGGCCGATGCGCCGGTCAGCACCGCGCCCCGCTCATAGGCGGACCGGATGTGATCGACGATGCCATGCAGCCGCCACAGCGCCAGGAGATTCACCGTGCTGCCGCCGGACACCACGATCACGTCGGCCGCGGCGATCGGTGCCGTGAGGTGGTCGGCGCGGCCGAAGAGGCGCAGCACGTCCCGTTCGCAGTGATCCGCGCCGTAGGCCGCCTCGAAGCGCTCAATGGCTGAAGGGTCGTCGCCCGCGGCCGTCGGAATGAACAGGACCCGTGGACGGGGGACGCGCGCGAGCTCCAGGACGAAGGCGGTGAGAGCCGCATGTTCCAGCTGTTGGCCGCCGACGGCGACGATCTGCCGGGTCACGCGAGCGATCCGGCGGCGACGTCGCGCAGGGCAGGGATGATGTGCTCGCCGTAGAGCTCGAGGATCCGCTCCTCCTCGCCACTCATGAGGTAGATGTTGAACTGCGATACGCCGGCCGCGGCGAGGATCCGCAGCTTCTCGATGTGCTCCGAGATCTCGCCAATGACGCAGAACCGGTCGACCGAGGCGTCGTCGACGAAGCCGGCGTTGCTCGATCCGGACTCGGCGTGGTGGCGGTAGTCGTAGCCGGGGCGTCCGCGGACGTACGCGGTGAGATCCGCGGGCAGGCCCTGCTCGCCGTAGCGCTTCACCAGGTCGACGACGTGGTTGCTGACCAGGGCGGGGAACCAGCGGACTCGCTCGCGGACCGTGGCCTTGGCTCCGACGTGCGCCGGTGCCGCGCACATCACGCGGATCTCGTTGGGGTCGCGGCCCACGGCGCGGGCGCCTTCGCGGAGGAGCCCGACGCACCAGCCGACGAGGCTCGGGTCGGCGATCTGGATCACCGCACCGTCGGCGATCTTCGCCGTGAGCGCGAGCGCCTTCGGCCCGTAGCCGGCGATCCAGACCGGGAGCTTGTGAGACGGCGCCCAATCGAGGCGCAGCTCGGTGTGCTCATATCTGGTCGGGCGCCCCTCGCAGAGATCACGGATCGCGCTCGTCGCCTCCTCAAGCGTGGCGAGGGTCGTCGGCGGCTTCCCGAGCACGCGGCGCGCCGAATCCCCGCGTCCGATGCCGAGATCCATCCGACCGCCCGAGAGCAGCTGCAGCACCGCGAGCGCGCTGGCGGTGACCGATGGTTCGCGGGTCGCGGGATTGGTGACGCAGGTACCCAGGCGCAGCCGGGTGCTGCTCTGGGCCATGAGCGTGAGCACCACGTAGGGCTCCTTCCACAGCACGTGGCTGTCGAAGACCCAGCCCTGCGCGAAACCGGACGCTTCGGCGAGGCGCGTAAGGGCCACGATCCGCTCAAGGGAGTGGTCAGGCTTCAGGGTGAAGGCGAATTCCATCGGCGCCGAAGTCTAGGAGCGATCCGCAGGCTGACCCGCCCTCGCCGAGGCGCTCCAGACGATCCGGCGCTCGGCGGTCACCCGGATGACCACGTTGTCGATGAGCGGCAGATCGTCGTACTGCGGGTATTTGGCGGTGAGCAGGACGAGCGCTTCGTCCCGCTCGATGCCGTCGGTGAGAAGCGTCGCCGGCCCCTCGATGAGCACGTAGGCAAGCTTGCTCCAGTCCTCGTTCCAGGTGTCGACGACGATCGCGGCGCGGCCGGTGTCCACGATGTTCCGTAGCCGGCGCAGGGTCGTGCGACGTTTCGGCTTGCCGTCGATCGCGCTGTAGATGACCGGCGGGACCCACGCGAAGCAGATCGGGATAACGTGCGGCCGGTTTTCGGCGTCGGTGGTCGCAAGATGCGCGACGCGCGCGGTGGCGAGGAGGTCGGTGGTCATCGGATTGCCGGACCGGAGCGATCGTGGCCAGCGGTGGCGGCGGATCGGAGCATCGGCCCATCCTATCGGCGACACTACCGGGAGAATGGGAACGATCCAGCTCATCCCGGTCGACGGGATCCCCGAGGTGCATCCCGGCGACGATCTCGCGGCGCTCCTCGTCGCAGCGCTCGAGGCCCGGGGGGAGCGGCTGCGGCCGGGTGACATCGTCGCGGTGGCGCAGAAGGTCGTGTCGAAGTCCGAGGGCCGGCTCCGCCGGATCTCCGCCGTCATTCCCGGCGCGCGAGCGCTCGCGATGGCGGCGGAGTCCGGCCGGGACGCGCGGCTGCTCGAGATCGTGCTCGGGGAGACCCGGCGGATCGTGCGATGGTCGCGCGGGGTGCTGATCGTCGAGACCCGTCACGGCTTCGTCTGCGCGAACGCGGGAGTCGACCAGAGCAACGCCGGGGCCGTTGACACCGTGGTGCTCTTGCCGGTCGATCCCGATGCGAGCGCCGCAGGCCTGCGCTCGGCGCTCGCCGCCACGACCGGCGTCGACGTTCCGGTCGTGGTGACCGACACCTTCGGCCGCGCCTGGCGCGAGGGGCACCTCAACGTCGCCATCGGGATCAGTGGCCTCCCGGCGCTCCGGCGCTATGCCGGGACGTTCGACCCGGAGGGATACGAGCTGAAGGTCACGGAGATCGCGGTCGCCGATGAGCTCGCTGCGGCGAGCGAGCTGGTCATGGGCAAGCTCGATCGCCGCCCGGCCGCGATCGTCCGCGGTCTTGCGCTCGAAGGCGCGCGCGAGACCGCGCGCGAGTACGTGCGACCCGCGGAGCGGGATATGTTCCGGTGACGGTGCTCAGCGACGAGGTCCGCGCGTTCCTCGATGAGCCGCATTTCGCGGTACTCGCGGCCGTCGGGCCCGGAGGGCTGCCGCAACAGTCGGTGATGTGGTATCTCCGCAAGGGCGACGAGATCATGTTCAACACCAAGGCTGGGCGGGCCAAGGAGCGCTACCTTCGCGCCGACCCCCGCGTATCCCTGCTCGTCGGCGGTTCGTATCGCTATGTACGGGTGACCGGGAGCGTCCGCGAGATCCGCGATCCGGAGGTAGCGCATGCCGATATCCACCGCCTCGCGGAGCGCTACACCGGCGCCGAGGCCGCACGGAAGAGCATGGAGCGCTTCTCATTGGAGGAGCGCATCACCTACCGGATGCCCATCGACCGCGTCTATCGCTACGGCGTCTAGCGACCGGCCGCGCCGGTCGCTGGCGACGGTCAGTAGCGCGCGCCTCCGCCACCGCCAGCGCCGCGCGAGGCCGAGGGCCGGACCTGCTCGAAGCAGGAGCTGCAGTAAACGGGCTTGTCGCCGCGTGGCTGGAACGGGACGCGGGCCTCGCCGCCGCAGTTGCTGCAGGTCGCGGTGAAGAACTCGCGCGGCCCGCCCATGCCGCGGCCGCCGCCGGCAGCCATGCCGCCGCCACTGGAGCGCCGTGCGGAGCGACAGGCCGGGCAGCGGCCGGGTTCGTTGACCAGTCCGCGCGACTGGTAGAACTCCTGCTCGCCGCCGGTCCAGATGAACTCTTGGCCGCAGTCCTTACAGATCAGGGTCTTGTCAGCGAAGCTCACGTGAGAGGTCCTCCCTTTGCGATGCTGGAGACTTGAGCCGCCGCTCGGTCTTGGAGGATCGCCTCACTCGACGCTTGCGTCTTCGGACTCTCGTCGCCACGCTCACCCCATCTCGTGGGGCGGCGAAAGCGTATCAGTCCAGTCCAGCGGTTTGTCCAGTGATCGGTCCAGTGATCGGGAGGGTGCCTCGTCCGGCGGGAACACCTCGCCCAACCAGCCGTGGTGCCATTCGCCGGATCGGAACCAAACGTTCCGCATGAGCCCCATCTGGCGGTAGCCCGCCTTCTGATTCGCCCGCCGGCTGCCGCGGTTGCCGAGCGCGATCCAGTTGTGGACTCGATGCAGGCGAAGCTCGGACCAGGCGAATGTGGTCCGGAGGCGTACCGCCTCGGAGGCGATGCCGCGACCATACAGATCGGACCGGCCGATGAAGACGCCGCTCTCCGCTCCGCGCGCGACCCAGTCGATGTCGAACAGGCCGGTGAATCCGACCGTCTCGCCCTCGTAGGCGATGGACCACAGGATCCGATCCTCCGACGTAGCGCCTTCCCGGAAGCGCTCCTCGATCTTTTCGTCGCGCAGATCGCCCGCGCGGCTGCCCCAAAAGCGTGACGGACCGGGCTCCAGCATCCACTGCGCGGAGCGCTTAGCGTCTTCAAGCACGGGCGGCCGCAGTTCGGTGCCGTTCTGCCCGACGAGACGTGGACCGTGCATCAGAGGTAGGCCTCGGCCGGAAGTGGCTCGTATTCGCGCTCGGTCCCGGCCCAGCGCTCCTTCCAGGTGTCCTTGCTCATGATCCGGTGCTCCTGGTCGGCGTACGCGCCGTCGCGGTAATAGACCGAATGCCCAATGCCGAATCGTTCATGTCCGAGACGATCGAGGATCCGGATCGCGTACGTGTTGTCTGCCGGCAGGATCGCATAGGTGAGCCGTAGGTCCATGAAATCGAAGATCCAGCGGTGCAGCGCGAGCGCAGCATCCCAGCCGAGGCCGGCGTGCCAGCGGTCTGGGTCGATGATGAAATGGCGCAGCCCAACGGTATCGGCGGTCGCGCCGCCGTCGTAGTTCACCAGCGCGCTGCCGACCTGCGCACCGTCACATTCGATCGACCAGAGGACCGACCGTTGGTCCTTCGCCTGCTCGGCGAAGCGCTCCTTCCAGCTGGCCGTCGCGACCGCGGTGCCCCAGGTCGCTCCGGGTCCACCGCGCTGGAGCCGGAGATCGGCGGCCCAGCGGGCATGCGCGGCGAGATCGGCTTCGACCGGGAGACGCAAGATCGTGCGCTTCCCACGCACCGTTCCTCCGAGCATCCGGCCGAGTTTAGGCCGCTCCGTTCTCCGCCCGGCCTCCGCCCGGCTGAAGTGCGACCGGCCCGGGTCCGACTCGGGCTTCGCCCGGGGCGAGCCCCACCGGCCCCCGCGACCGGAGCAGCCGCGTAGCGGCAGCGCAGGGAGCAGGGATGATCAGGGCAGTGGAAGATGGATGACGAACTCCGCGCCGCCGGTGTCGGCGTTCCGCGCCTCGATCCGGCCGCCGTGCGCCTGGGCGATGGCGCTCGCGATGGCCAGCCCCAGCCCGGCTCCGTCCCTCGGCCGTGCGGTGTCGCTGCGGTAGAAGCGCTCGAACAGCCGATCGGGGTCCGCACCGGGCAGCCCAGGGCCGGCGTCACGCACCCGGACCACGATCTCCCCGCCCGTTCGCGCCGCGCTCACCACGACGACGGTGTCGCGCGGTGCGTGCTTCACCGCGTTGTCCAGCACGTTGATGAACAGCTGCGATAGCCGATCGGCGTCGCCGACGATCGCCGGGAGGTGCGGTGCCTCGACCTCCAACCGAACGCCTGACTCGTGCGCCTGCATCTCGAGCGCGCCCACTGCCGCGTGGAGGAGCGCCGCCGGGTCGATCGCGTCGCGCGCGATCTCGGAGGCTCCGGCCTCCAGCTTGGCGACCTGCAGCAGCCCTTCCACCATCCGCCCGAGCCTGCGGGACTCGCGGTGGATGATGCCCGCCGCACGGGTGACGCCGTCGCCGCTTGCCTCTCCTTCGACGATGGCCTGCGAGAAGCCCTGGATCGAGGTGAGCGGTGTTCGCAGCTCGTGCGAAATATCCGCGAGGAACGCCTGCTCGCTCCCGCGGGCGCGCTGGATCTCGTCGGCCATGTCGTTGAACGCGCCACCGAGCTCGCGGACCTCGCTCGGACCGGCGGGCGGGACCCGCGCGTCGTGATCGCCCGCGGCGAACGCCCTCGTCTTCGCGGCAAGATCGCGCAGGGGGCGGGTGATGGTGCCGGCCAGGACGCCGGCGACGATGAGCGCGAATCCCGCGGCCGCCAACCCGGCGACGACGAGCGGCGGCAGGAGCGCCCGGAAGGTGTCTCCGTAGACCGCCCGGGGGCGCGCGACGACGATGGTCCCGACGCCCCCGGCACCGACGGCGGCGCGCTGGAGCGGCTGCTGGATGAAGATCCAGGCCACGCTTCCCTGGGTGAACGCGCCGATGTTCCCCTGCTCCGGGGCCGGGAAGCGCGTGTTCACCAGACTGCCCTGGGTATCGATGAGCACGCGGCGCCCGGTCAGAGCATTCCCGCCGTTCGGACCGAGGATGAGCAGCCGCGCGTCCGCCGCGTTCGCCTGCTCGACCAGTCCGTCCACGATCTCGCGCGGCTGCTTGCCGTCGCGTACCCCGGCCTGGATCGCGGCCTGGAACGGGGTCGCCAGCTCGACCAGGCGGAGGCGCGTCTGATCGTTCACGTAGCTGAACAGCAACCCACCGATGGCGACCGCAGCGACTAGGAGGCCCACGCCGACGACCGCGAGGTACGAGAGGAACAGCCGCCCGGCGATCCCGCGCAGCGGCCTCACGGTCCGGGCTCGGATGGTCCCACGAGCTTGTATCCCACACCCCAGATCGTCTCGATCCGGGCCGTCGCGCCGGCGAGCTTGTCGCGCAGCTGCTTCACATGGACGTCGACCGTCCTGGTCTCGCCGGGGTACGCGAAGCCCCATACGTTCTCAAGGAGCTTGTCGCGCGTGAGGACGATGCCCGGCTGCCGGCAGAAGGCCTCCAGGAGCTGGAACTCCTTGGCCCGCAGCGTCACCGGCGCTCCGGAGACACTGACCTCGTGCCGTGCGGGATCCAGGACCAGGTCGCCGACGGTCAGCGGTCGCCCCCCTCCACCGCCATTCGCGCGGCGCAGCACCGCCTGGACCCGTGACACCAGCTCCCGGGGGTTGAACGGCTTGGTGAGATAGTCGTCGAGGCCCGCGTCGAGCCCCTCGATCTTCTGGACGTCATCGGCACGCGCGGTGAGCGCGACCACCGGGGCATCCGAGCGCTGCCGCAGCTCGCGGAACAGGGCGAGCCCGTCGGCATCGGGGAGCCCGAGATCGAGGACCACGAGCGCCGGATCGCCGCGCGCGAAGAGCGCGCGGGCCTCGGCCCCGTCCGCGGCGTGTTCGACGAAGAACCCGGCGTTCTTCAGGTACAGCGTGACGAGCTCCGCCACGGAGGGGTCATCTTCGACGATCACGATCCGGGTGCCGGTCATCCTCGTGATGCTATGTCGCTCGCCTCCGTGCCTCGGTACGTCGTTCCTGTTGGCTCGTGGTGTCGCCTTCCTGCGCGTGCGTGCTCCGGCTGGCCGGAGGTCGCCTCCCGGCGCGTGCGTGCGGAGGCGGGCGGAGCGTGCCTGGCTTCCTTCGCGGGCCCCTCTGCGGAGGGAACCCCCGCGAAGGCGCCAG
>DATCNH010000043.1:0-29473 GCA_036565345.1 Candidatus Limnocylindria bacterium
CGATGACGAGATCACCGTACGCGCCGGCGCGGGCGGCGATGGCGCGGGCCGCGGCGTCCTGCGCCGCGGCGGCCTCGGGGTGCACGTAGAGGTAGGCGACCTGCGCGCCGGCGGCCCGCGCCGCGATCGCCAGGCCGTCGAGGACGAGCGTCGCGTTCCGCGCGAGGAGCGTCGCCGCGAGGGGGCTCCCCGGGTCGGCGTCGTAGGCGTTCGCGACCGCGTACGCGGGGCCGCCGACGGCCTCGGTCCGAACCGCGGCGAGCTTTCGGGCGAGCGGGAAGCCGGCACCGCCGCGCCCGCTGAGGCCGGCGGACCCGACGAGCGCGATGAGCGCGTCCGGATCCATCGACCAGGCCCGCTCGACTGCGCCCGTCGCCTCGCCGCCCAGGAGACGGAGCGCCGCGCTAGTCGGCAAAGGCCGGCTCGATGACGTGGTGGACCTCGTTCTCGTGCAGTCGGTCGTGCGCCGGGGCCGGGCTCTCCGCCGGCCAGCTGCCGGCGACGCCGAGGTTGCCGGTGTAGCGGCGTCCGCCGCGCGGGACCGCGGTCCCCTGCCCCTCCGGCGCGCCGCGGAAGTTCGGCAGGAGCGAGGCCGTGGTGTAGAGGTGCGTCATCCCGAGGTCGAGCGCCGCGGCGATCCGCTCCGCCGCGGTCCACGGTAGGTAGCCGTAGGCCTCATGCGTGGCGTAGAGGACCCGGGTGAGGTGATCGGCGCCGGCCGGGATCTCGCGCAGGATGCGATCGACCGTCGCGAGGTCGAGCCCGCGCTCGTCCTCGGCCGGGACGGTCAGGACGGCGTTCGACAGCGGCCGGCGGTCCCCGTACGGCGCGGTCTGCACCATCCGGATCCGGTAGTACGACGCCCGCGGCGCGATCGGCGGCCGCTTGCGGAACGCGTTGCGGAACGTATACGAGATCGAGATCGCGCGCGGCGGGCAGGCCTTCTCGCACATCAGGCAGGATTCGCACTTGAAGATGCTGGTCTCGGGCTCGAGCAGCAGCGCGATGAGGCCGCGGCTGCGCTCCGGCAGCTCGCGCTTCTCGTACGGGTATTTGCGGGTGACGGTCTGGCCGCCGACGAGGTGCGAGAACGTCCGACGCATGCCCGCGAGGATGCCGCGCATCTAGCGGTCCACCTCGCCGAGCACGATGTCGAACGACCCGAGGATCGCGACCGCGTCGGCCACCAGACGCCCCTTCAGCAGCAGCGGGAGCACCTGGAGGTTCACGAAGGACGCGCCGCGCATCTTCGCGCGGAATGGGTTCGTCGCCGAGCCGCCCGAGCTGATCATGTAGATCCCGACCTCGCCCTTGGCGCCCTCGACGGTGTAGTAGGCCTCGCCCTTCGGGCACTTCCAGACATGCCCGAGACGCGCCCGGACCGGGCCGCCGGGGAGCTTGTCGATGCACTCCCGCAGGATCGCCAGCGAGACTCGCATCTCGCCAAGCCGGGTCTTGTAGCGCGCGAACGCGTCGCCCTCCGGATAGGTGACGGTCCGCATCGAGCTCAGCTCTGGATAGATCGAATAGGGCCGGTCCACCCTCAGGTCCCAGGACACCCCGGAGGCGCGCAGCATCGGACCGGTCACGCCATAGGCCTTGGCGACCTCGCCTGGAAGGTTCCCGACGCCGATCGTGCGCTCGAGGAAGATCTCGTTGGTCTCGAGCAGCTCCACGTAGTCCCGCTCGATGTGCTGCTCCCAGCGGTCGAGGAACCGCGAAAGCTTGGCCAGGAAGCCGACCGGCAGGTCGTAGAGCACGCCGCCCGGCCGGTAGTAATTGAAGTTCATGCGTGACCCGCAGATCTCCTCGAACATGTCGAGCAGCTCTTCGCGGTCGCGGAAGCAATAGAGCATCGGCGTGGTCGCGCCCACGTCGAGGCCGTAAGTGCCGAGCCAGACCAGATGCGAGGCGCAGCGGGACATCTCGTCGACCATGACCCGGATGTATTCCGCGCGGCGCGGTACCTCGATGCCCGCGATCGCCTCCATCGCGCCGGCGTAGGCGTGCTCGTTGATCATGTTGGAGACGTAGTCGGCCTGGTCCGCGTAGCGGATGCCCTGATGGAAGGTGCGCCACTCGAAGATCTTCTCGAGGCCGCGATGCAGGTAGCCCATCACCGGGATGCACTCCACGACCTTCTCGCCCTGGAGCTTGAGCACGAGCCGCAGGACACCGTGCGTGGACGGATGCTGGGGACCCATGTTGAGGATGAGCTCTTCGGTCTCCAGGCCTTCATCGCCCAGGATCGAGGGCAGGCGGAGGTTCGCGCCCTCCTCGATCTGGGTCCGCTCGGGATCGGCGCGCGTCTGCGTGGCCAGCTCAGCCGCCCTTCGCGATCTTCTCGCGCAGGCGCAGGACGCCCTCGGTGAGCGCCTCCGGCCGCGGCGGGCAGCCAGGGACGTACACGTCGACCGGGACGATGGTGTCGACCCCCTGGAGGGTCGCGTAGCTGTCCCAGAACTCCCCACCCGAGCTGGCGCAGTTGCCCATCGCGATCACCCACTTCGGCTCGGGCATCTGCTCGTAAAGCCGCCGGAGGCGCGGCGCCATCTTGTGCGTGACCGTGCCGGCAACGATCATCACGTCCGCCTGCCGCGGGCTCGAGCGGAAGACCTCGGCGCCGAACCGCGCGAGATCGTGGTGCGAGGCCGCGGAGGCCATCATCTCGATCGCGCAGCAAGCCAGGCCGTAGCCGAGTGGCCAGGGGCTTCGTGACCGGGCCCAGTTCACGAGCGCGTTCACCGTCGTAAACACGATGTTGTCGTCGCTCGCGAGGATGCCGGGGGTCGGGCCGGTCATCGCCGGGGTGCCGAGGCCGGCCTGTGTCGTCACCGGACGACGCTGGATGACATCGGCCTCGAAATCGATCGGATGCGTCGCCTCGGCGGGGGTCTTCTGATCGACGCTCATCGGTGACCAGTTTAGACGGTTTTTTCGCCGTGCTCGTGCATGTCCGGCGGCAGCGTCGGGGAGCGGTGCCGCGGCCGGCGCCAGGTGGCGGTGGTGTCTCCTCGCTCAGGCCCGATCGGGCGACGCCGTCCTCAGGCCCACGCCGGCACACTCGTGCCCTGGGCGTCGCGCCAATACGGCGCCCACGCGAGGGTGACCAGGGTGACCTCGATGTTCGATTTGGTCGGGCGAAGAGCGATCGCGTCGAGGCCGGCGGTGCGCTGCTCCAGCTCGGTGTTGAGGGCCGCAAGATCGGCCTGGGCGGCGGCGACGTCCTCCTTGGCGCGTCCGACATCCTGTTGCTGCTCGACGCTGCGCCCGACCCCTCGGACCGCCGTCGTCGCCCGGCCGAGCGTCGTCGCGCTGATCGACTTGCGACCGATGAGCGCCCCCAGCACCGTCGCCCCGATGGAGACCGCCGTCTGAAGCTGGGCCCCACGGGCCTGTCCCTGTTCCCGCTCGACGGCCTGCTGCGCGTTCCGGATCTTCTCCTCGAGCCGCTGGACCTTTGGCGCGTACTCCGCGCGCATTCGCTCGACGAGCGCATCGCGCTGCTCGCGGCCGGCCTGTTTGAGGTCGAGCGTCGCGTTGCGGAACAGCCACGCCGCGCACTCGGACCTCCACCCCGCGTAGCTTTTGGATCTTGCCGCGATCGCCGGCAGCGATTCGAATTGCGCGCCGCCCTGGGGGTCCCGCTCGAGATCGGCCACCGCGATGGTCACCGCCTCGGCCCTGCTCCAATCGACCGGCACCGCCGAATCGGCGATCGACGTCAGATAGGTGAGATCGTTCGTGATGTCCACGCCACTCTTTGCATCGGCGAAGCGGACCTTGGCTGTCGTGAGGAGCAACGGGCGGTAGACGAGCGTCGCGGAAGGTGGACCGCCGCGTGCGGGGATGAACCGCTGCGGGACGTCCGACGGCACAAGTGGCCGGCCCGCCGCGGACGTCGCAGCTTGGGCACCGGCGCCCGGCGCGTGCGTCGGATCGCTCGCGGCCATGGTGACCTCTGGAGGGACCGGACGGCTTCCGGCCATGAGCTGCTTGATCTGGTCGCGGGTCAGCGGGCCGCGCAGGTATGACATCGCCCACCGAGACTCGAACACCACCGGAGCATCTTCGTGGACGTTGTTCATGAGGAACACCCGGCTGCCGAGCCCCGACAGGATCTCGCTGATCTTGGCCTTGTCGAATGTGACGTGGGCCGTGGCCGCGGCGCCCTCCAGACCGTCGAGCACCCGGGCCTTGTCGCGCTCGGTCTGGAGACGTCCGAGGAACCACGTTCCGGTATTGGCGAGCCCCTTGTAGTCCAGGTCGACCGGGTTCTGCGTCGCCAGAACGATCCCCAGGCCGAACGCTCGGGCCTGTTTCAGCAGCGTCAGGAGCGGCAGCTTCGACGGCGGCGCTGCGACCGGCGGGAAGTACCCGAAGATTTCGTCCATATAGAGGATCGCGCGCAGGCTCGTGGTCCCGGACTGCGTGCGCACCCAGGAAAGCACCTGGTTCAGCAGCAACGAGACGAAGAACATTCGCTCCGCGTCAGACAGGTGCGCGATCGAGAAGACGGCCACGCGCGCCTTTCCGGCCTCGCCATGGAGGATCTTCCCGATGTCCAGACTCTCTCCCTGCAGCCAGCTGGAGAATCCAGGAGCGGCGAGCAGGTTGTTCAGTGCCGTCGCCAGCCCATACCGGTCCTTTGATGGGTAGAAGGATTCCAGGTCGAGGACGCCGACCTTCTGGATCGGCGGCGACTGGATCCGGGCGATCAGGCCGGCGAGGTCAAGATCGGTCCCGGCGGACCAGGCCGCAGAGAAGAGCGTCGAGAGCAGGATGTGCTCGCGGCTTTTCACCGGGTCGGCATCGATCCCCAGCAGACCGAGGAGGCTTGTCGCGGTCGATGCGACCCGTTCCTGGAGCAGTTCGTCGTCATCGCGGATCGCCGCGCCGGGCGCGGCGAAGGAGGCCAGGATCGACACCGGGACCCCCGCGCTGGAGCCCGGGGTGTAGATGGTGAAGTCGGCGGCGTCACGCAGACGCTTGATGCGCGCGCCGTCCTCGCCCCACGTGGCAAGGCCGTCGGTCCACAGCTTCGCCTGCTGCGCCGCGAAGTCGTCGGGAGACAACCCTTTTTGGCGGGCGTCGTCCTCGTTGATCCAGGGCCGGAAGTCGGAGGGTCGAAGCTCTGGGAATGTGAGCAGGAGGTTGGTGAGGTCCCCCTTGGGGTCGATCGCGATCGTCGAGATCCCGTCCAGGGCCGCCTCTTCGATCAGCGACACGCAGAGCCCGGTCTTCCCGCTGCCGGTCATGCCCACCGCGACCGCGTGGGTCACCAGGTCCTTCGAGTCGTAGAGGAGCAGCCCGGGCTCCGGGGATCGGCTCGCGAGGTCGTATGGTCGACCCAGGTAGAACTTTCCGAGCTTCTCGTAGTCGGCGTTCGCCGGCGGATCCCAGCCGGGGCCGTCGCTCGGGGCCTTTGCCGCTGGGCCCTTCGGCGCCGCCGTGCCGGACGACCTCGCGCGCGCCATTGCCGCACCTCGCCACACGGTTATCCGGCCCGCCCGGGCGGACGAGCCCGAGCATACCGCGGTGCGTCGTTCGGCTCCGCACCTCCGCCACGCGCCCTGGTGGTGCCGAGCCGGTGCGACTTGCGCTCGCGGGCGATCGCGGTGACGATGCTCGCTCGATGGCGAGACGAAGGTCGGTCCGCGAGGCGCTTCGCGTCCACCCGGCAACGGGCCGCCTGACGCTCGCCGATATCGATCCGGCGAGCACGCCGGGCGTCCGCAAAGCGACCGCACGCGCGGCCAAGGCGGCCGATGGCGAGAAGCTCCGCCAGCTGCAGGAGCGCCTGTACGCGGAAGGCAGGCGCTCGTTGTTGGTGATCCTCCAGGGGATGGACACCTCCGGAAAGGACGGGACGATCATCCACGTCATCGGCGCGGTCGATCCCCAGGGCGTCCAGATCATCGGCTTCAAGGCACCCAGCGCCGAGGAGCGCAGGCACGAGTTCCTCTGGCGGATCCGCAAGGCTCTCCCGCTCCCGCGAATGATCGGCATCTTCAACCGCTCCCACTATGAGGACGTTCTCATCGTCCGGGTCCGGGGGCTGGTACCGAAGGTGGTGTGGTCGAAGCGCTACGCCGAGATCAATCGGTTCGAACGCGAGGTCACGGCCTCTGGCACCACGATCGTGAAGATCTGTTTGCACATCTCGTTCGATGAGCAGCGGAAGCGGCTGCTCGCACGGCTCATGGATCCGACCAAGCGCTGGAAGTTCAACCCGAAGGATCTGGAAGAACGCGAGCGCTGGTCGGACTACCAGAGCGCTTACGACGCCGCCCTGTTCCGCTGCTCGACGGCCGAAAGCCCCTGGTACGTGGTCCCGGCGAACAAGAAGTGGTACCGGAACTGGGCGATCACGCGGATCCTGATCGAAACGCTGGAGGAGATGGATCCACGCTATCCCGATCCGGACCTGGACCTCCCCGCCCTCGCCGAGGAGCTCGCGCCGAGCGTTCGTTCGACCAGCCGGGGCAAGCGGCCGATCTAGTCGTAGCGCTTCCCGCCGAAAAGGACGTAGCCACCCTCGTGGCTCCGGCCGGGATCGTGGTGGGTGAAATGGATGAGCCCGCCCTGCGGGTTCCAGACGTACTCGCCGTGCACAACGATCGGTTCTCCGATCACGACGGGTACACGCGGCGCGAGCGACAGGTTGTGTTCGATCAGCACGGTCAGTCCGACGTCGGGAAGGCGGACGATGAAGCGCTCATGCGGTCCGGACGGGCCGTCCTGATCGCCGAGGACGCGGTCGACGACGCCTGTCGCGGTCAGCTGCGCCCGGTCGCCGTGACGCTCGAACTCGCGCTGGATCGCGGTGTTGCCCGACAGCGTCGTCGCGGGCCGCTGCGGCGCAACGATGGTGCACGAGGCGACAGTCGCGAGGGCCAGGGCGGCGGCGAGTGCCCGGCCGGCGTGGTGCCAGGTCACCGTCGGGCATTCACTCCAGCGTGATGCGCCCGTCGACCCGCGGGTCCAGCGGGGTATGGGCGGTCATATACGCGGCGACCACGTCGACCTCGATGTCCCCGTAGATGACGTTGGACGAGTCCTTGAATTCGGCGTGGCCGTCGCCGCCGCCGAAGAGGTAATCGATCGTCACAACACGATAGACCCGGCTCTCATCCAGGGGGCTGCCGCCGATCGTCACCGATCGGAGGCGCTGCCCCGCGGGGTCCTCGAAGCGATAGCTGTACCGGGCTCCGCCGACATGAAGTCGTCCGGACGATCCTGATGCCGCCTCGAACACGGCACGGAGCTGCTTACCGGTCAGGTCGAGACTCATGACGACATTGGTGAACGGGAGCACCTGATAGAGCTGCCCGTAGCTGACGTCACCCGCCGCCAGTGGCGCCCGTACCCCGGCCATGTTGTAGAACGAAACGTCGCTCTTCCAATTCTGGATCGTGCCGTATTCCAGCAGCGCATCGGCGATCATGTTGCCCAGGCCGCACTCGGCGCGAGGATTGTCGAGCCGAGCCGCGATCCGGCCGACCACGCGCTCGGTGTATTTGCGGCCCACCGCCTTCCGATCGTCGACGATCGTCTGGATCTGTTTCACCAGGCCGCTCTGTGGTCCATTGACGGCGGCGACAGGAAGCAGCTCGACGGAGCGGGTCGGTGCTTCCTTCACCCGCTTCGTGACCGGATCGATGACGAGCTCGAGATCACCCAGGTTCGCGGAATAGGCGCCGGTCTGGACGATGATCGTCTTCCCCACCGTCGTGGCAGCCCGAAGCGCGGTGTGCGAATGTCCGCCCACGATGACGTCCAGCTCCGGCACCGCCGCAGCCAACGCCCGATCGCCCTCGGCGACCAGCGGCTCGAGTCCCACATGGGTGACCGCGACGACCATGTCGGCCTGCTGTTTCATCTCCGGCAGGTACCGGCGCACACTTTCGGCCAGTGGCAGGAACCGGAGCCCCGCGACGCTCGTGTCCTTGATGATCGTCGCTGCCCCCGGAAGGATGAGTCCGATCACGGCGACCCGCACGATCCCCAGGTCCTTCACGATGTAGGGCCGGAGATAGGATGGGATCGACCCGGTCGTGTCGGCGCAATTCGCGCACAGGAACGGGAAGCTCGCTTCCTCCGACCGCTGTCGTAGCACATCCTGACCCCAGTCGAGATCGTGATTTCCCACCGCCTGCGCGTCATAGCGCAGCAGCGACATGATCTGGGTGATCGCCTGGCCCTTGTTCTCGTTCGAGATGTACGTCCCCTGCCAGGCGTCGCCGGCATCCAGCAGAAGGGTCCGTTCCGGTCCACGCGCGCGGATCTTCTCGACCTGCTGGGCCAACGCGACCAGTCCACCTTGGGAGAACGTCGCCGCGGCGCCCTGCACCGTGTCGGTCACATCCATGTGCCCGTGGATGTCATTGGTGTGGAGGACCTGGATCCGGTCCGGCGCCAGCGGACCGCTGCGGGCGGACGGAGCGACGCTGGGAGCGGACGCCGGGCCGGTGACACAGCTGGACGCGACGAGGGTCGCGAGGAGGAGGAGGCCGATACCGCGGCTAGGAGACCACCTCATGTGCCCGGTATTGGAGCTCATAGAGCCGATGGTAGACGCCGTGCTGCGCCAGGAGCTCGCGATGCGTGCCGATCTCCGCGACGCGACCCTTGTGCAGGACGATGATGCGGTCGACGTTCTGGATCGTCGACAACCGGTGCGCGATGATGATCGAGGTGCGGCCGACCATGAGCTTCGCCAGCGCATCCTGGATGAGGTGTTCGGTCTCGGTGTCCACCGATGAGGTCGCCTCGTCGAGCACCAGCATGATCTCCGGGTTGAAGGCGATGGCCCGGGCGAACGCCAGGAGCTGCTTCTGCCCGACCGACAGCGTGGACCCGCGCTCGGTGACGACGGTGTCGTAGCCGTCCGGCAGACGGTCGATGAACCGGTCGGCGTTCACGAACCGCGCCGCGGCGCGGACCTGCTCGTCGCTGATCGAGCGCTCCTCGAGCCGGATGTTCGACGCGATCGTCCCCGCGAAGATGAACGGGTCCTGGAGCACGACCCCGACGTGCCGCCGGACCTCTCGCTGGGCGAGCTCGCGGAGGTCGACCCGGTCAAGCAGGATGCGGCCCTTCTGCACGTCGTAGAACCGGGAGATGAGGCTGATGATCGAGGTCTTCCCCGCTCCGGTGGCGCCCACGATCGCGACGCTCTCGCCGGCGCCGATGGTGAAGTCCACGTCCCGAAGTACCCAGTCGCCCTCGTTGTAGGCGAACGAGACGTTTTCGAAGGTGATCTCTCCCCGCACATGCGGGAGCTCGACCGGGTGCGGTGGATCCACGATCGTCGCCTGGGTATCGAGAAGCCGGAACACGCGCTCCGACGAGGCCATCGCCGACTGCAGGATGTTGTATTTCTCCGATAGGTCTTGGATCGGACGGAAGAACTGGTCGATGAGCAGCCAGAACGCGAGGAGGGTCCCGAGGGTGAGCTCGCCGGCGAGGATCCATCTGCTGCCGGCGATGAAGAGGCCGGCGGCGGTGAGCGCTCGGGTGAATGTCACCGCCGGGAAGAACAGGCTCATCGCCCGGATCGCCCCGCGGTTCGCGACGAGGAGGTCGGTGTTCAGCTCATCGAACTGCCGGTACGCGCGGCCCTGGCGGGTGAACAGCTGGACGATGGACATGCCGCTGATGTTCTCGTTGAGGTAGGCGTTGATCCGGGCCAGCCGGATCCGGACCGCACGGAACGACTCGCGCATCATCCGGCGGAAGTAGCCGGTGAGGAGGATGAGGATCGGCAGGGAGATGAAGGTGATGAGCGCGAGTCGCCAGTCGAGCACCAGGAGGACGACCGCGATCCCCACGACCATGAGGACGTCACCGAATATCGCGACGACCCCCTGGGTCACCATGTCGGTAAGCGCGTCGATGTCGTTCGTGATCCGGGTCATCAATCGGCCGACGGGATTGCGGTCGAAGAACGAGAGGGACAGGTGCTGCAGGTGTCCGAACAGCTGGACCCGGAGGTCGTACATCGCTCGCTGGCCGACATAGGTGGTGAGGATGTTCTGCCCGTACCGCAGGAAGGCGCCGACCGCGAGGAGCGCGAGGTACGCGAGCCCGAGCGGCACGAGCCGGCGGAATCCCTCCTCCGGCGCGATGGTCGCGGCGGCGCCGATCGCCGGAGCGATGGCGGTGTCGATGAGGAAACGGGCGACGAGCGGCGGCGCGATCTCGGCGACCGCCTGACCGATCAGGACCACCAGGGCGAGCGTGACGAGCGCCCGGTAGGGTCGCAGATAGGTCAGCAGCCGGCGCATGAGGCGCGCGTCGTACGCCTTTCCGAGGATCTCGTCCTCCTGGAAGAATCCGGCGGCCATCAGGCGCGCTCCGGCATGCTGCCGCCCCCGGCGCGAGGGCGCCAGCTGCCGGGGGCGGCGGCTTCGGACTCGCGGACGCGGCGCTCGTGTGCCTCTTGCTCGGTGTCGACCTCGAGCTCCTCCTCCAAGAGCTGGCGGCGGTACATCTGCGCGTACGCGCCCCCTCGCTCGAGCAGCTCCCGGTGGCTCCCCCGTTCGACGACCCGGCCATCGTCCAGGACGAGGATCTCGTTGGCGTCCTTCACCGTCGAAATCCGGTGGGCGACGATGATGCTGGTGCGATCCCGCATCACTCCGCGCAGGCGGCGGAGGATCTCGGCCTCGGTGTAGGTGTCCACCGCGGACATCGCATCGTCCAGGATGAGGATCCGCGGATCCTTCGCGACCGCCCGCGCGATCGCCGAGCGCTGCTTCTGTCCGCCGGAGAGGGTGACGCCCCGCTCCCCGATCATCGTGTCGTAGCGCGCCGGGAAGTCCTCGACATCCGTGTTCAGCTGCGAGACGTCTCCGGCCCAGTCCAGCTGGGCCGCGGTCAGCGCCTGATCGATCCCGAAGCCGACGTTCTCCCGCAGCGGCACGCTGAACAGGAACGTCTCCTGGGGGACGTAGCCGATGGCGCGCCGGAGCTGGTCGACCGGGTAGCGTCGCGCGTCCACGCCGTCGACGAGGACCGCACCCTGCTGCGGATCGAAGAGCCGCGGCAGCAGGTTCACCAGGCTCGACTTGCCCGACCCGGTATGCCCGACGATGGCGAGCGAGCCGCCTTCGGGGACGCTGAACGAAATGTCGTGGAGCACGATCGTGCTGCCGTAGGCGAAGCTGACGTTCCGGACCTCGATCGCGCCGCGAATCGGGGTGGTCACCGGATCGCGGGGATCGATGATCGCGGGCTCCGCATCCCAGATCTCCTGCAGCCGGACGAGCGAGGCCCAGCCCTGCTGGAAGAGGTTCGAGACCCAGCCGAGGGCGATCATCGGCCAGGACAGGAGATAGAGGTAGGCGACGAACTGCACCAGCTGCCCGAGGGTGAGCTGGCCGCCGATCGCGTCCTGGCCACCGATGAACAGCGCACTGAGGACGGAGACCCCGAGGATGAACGACATCGTCGGCCAGATGAGCCCGTCGGTCCGCCGCAGCTCGATCGCCCGGCGGACATACTCCTCGTTGACCCGGCCGAACGACTCGATCTCGGCCTGCTCCTGCGAGAACGCCTTGACCACCCGGATGCCGGAGAAGTTCTCCTGGGCCTTCGTCGACATCTCGGAGAACTGGGCCTGCAGCCGCTCGAACTTCCGATGGACCCGGCGGCCGATCACCCAGAACGTGATCGAGACGAGCGGCATGAGCACGATCGCGATGAGCGTCAGCTTCACCGACAGCGCGAGCATGGAGGCGATCGTGAAGACGAAGGTCATCGTCGTTGCCAGGACGTTCATGACGCCGGGGCCCTGCATCTGCCGCACGGCGGACAGGTCATTCGTCATGCGGGCCATCAGGTCCCCGATCCGCTGATGCTGGAAGTAGGCGAGATGGAGGCGCTGGAGGTGCGCGAAGAGGTCGTTGCGTATGTCGTACTCGACGAAGCGGGAGGTGTTCATCATGAAATAGCGTCCGGCCGAGCGGAACACCGACTCGAGGCCCGAGAACAGCAGCATCAGGAGCGACAACCGGACGACGACGTCGAGAGTCGTGCCCCCGGTGAGGGCGTCGACGATGGCACCGATGAACCGAGGCGGCACGACGGCGGCGACCGAGCCCGCAGCGACGCAAAGGGCTCCGAGGAGGAGCTGGGTGCGGTGCTTGCGGAGGTAATGAAGGTACGTGCCCCGCGGGGTGGAGGACGTCACGTGAGGTCAGTCTAGCTCAGGACGTCCGCATCGCAGGTCACATTCGGTCGGTCACCGCCAGCTCGGCTCAGTCGTGGATCGACGGCGTATCAGCGGCGCGCGGGCGCAGTCGGGTCGCGCGCCCACCGATCCACGCGCCCGCGACGGCGAGTGCTGCCGCAAGGAACACCGGGGCCACACCGTACAGATCGGCGACCGGGCCGACGATCACGAGTGGCAGGAAGCTGAACACCGAAACGAGCATGTTCAGGACGCCGAACACGCGGCCGCGGAGGTCGTCGCGCAGGTCTTCCTGGAGCATCGTCATGGCCGGCACGGTGATGAAGGCGTAGGCGATCCCGAAGACGAAAGCCGTCGCGGACACGACCGCGACGAAGAACGGGAACCCCTCTCCCACGGTGCCGCCGGCGGCGTTCCGGAACACGCCGGCGAACGGCCGGGCCGCCGCGAGGACGATGAGGGCCACCCCCACCACCACCAGGCCGATGCCGATCGCCCGGGGACGCGGGATCCGGCTCCCGATGACGTTGAGCATCCCGAGGCCGGCGACGACCCCCAGGCCTGCGGGCGCGACCAGGACGACGACGTTCTTCTCGGGAAGGCCGAGGACCTCGCGGACGAAGCCCGGTGCCAGAGCACCGGCCACGGCGATGAGCATGTAGGTGAGCGCGATATAGACCAGCGCCCAGAGGACCGCCGGAGCGGTCCGCAGGTAGCGCAGGGCCTCGGCGACGGCACGACGGGTCTCGGCGACCGCTTCTCCAGCGACCCCGACGCTCATCTGCCCGGAGGCCGGGATCGCGTCCGGCACGGTGAGGCAGAGGAGTGCGGCACCGGCGAACATCGCGGCGATGATCGTGAAGAGGGTCTGGTAGCCGGCGACGGCGATGAGGATCGGCGCGACGATGATGAAACCGACCAGGAACGCGCCGTTGAAGGTGAACGTGAACAGCGAGTTGGCGACGAGGAGGTCCCGCTTCCGGACGATCGCGGGGATCGTCGCCGACTCCGCCGGGACGAAGAACGTGGTGATCGCGGCCACGAGGAAGTTGACCGCGTAGGCGGTCGGCACGCTCTCGCCGAAGAACAGGAGCGGCAGGACCGCGACCGCTCGCAGCGCATTCGTGACCACCAGAACTCGCTTGCGGTCGCTTCGGTCGACGATGACGCCGGCCACGATGCCAAGTCCGACCGCCGGAACGATCGAGAGGAGGATGAGGACGGATGACGAGGTGTTCGACTTCGTGAGCTCGCCGACGAGCACGATGAGCGCGAAGGTGATCGCGTTGGCGGCGACCTGGGAGAGGATCTGTGCCGACCAGAGGGCGAGAAACGCCCGATTGCGAAAGACGCCCCGGTCGGCGCCGACGACGGCATCCATCGGCGGGGCTAGTCGGCCGGGGCCAGGGGGCCGCGCGCGGTGAATCGCTTGATGTCCCGCTCGATCGCACTGCGGGCGATGAGGACCCGCCGGCCGCAGGTCGTGCAGCGGACGCCGATATCCGCCCCGAGCCGGACGATGCGCCAAGCATCCCCCCCACACGGATGGGGCTTGCGGAGCACCACGACGTCATCGAGGTAGAGCGCGAGCGGGGCCTTCGTCATCGCGAGCCGAAGTTTACGGGGCTGCGCGACCCTCGCCGGCACGCTCGGCTAGCGGATCGCGGCGGGCGCCGCGAGGTCGAGGGCCGGCTCCTTGGTGACGCTGAAGCGGGTCTTGGGGTAGATGAGCTCGAATTGACCGATGATCCCACCGGTCCGGGTGATCGCGACATACATGACATCGGTCGCCCCGACGGCCTTCAGCGTCCAGGGCCCGCGTACCGCCACGCTGTCCACGGTGATCGTCCCGGCGGGCCCCGGGCCGAACCAGGATCGCGGGCCGACGCGCTGGTCGTTCGCGGAGATCGCCTCGGCGCCGGCATTCCGAAGCTCGTTCACCAGGTCGCTCAGCGCCCGCTCGTCGAACTGGCCGTCGATCCGCACGGCGATGCCTGGCCCCCGCACCGCGCTCTGCGCGGCAAAGACCTTGAGCTGGGCGATCTGGCGCTCGCTCTCGGCGAGCGAGCCGCGTCCGCTGGCGACGGAGTCCTGCGCCGACGCCACGCGCAGGCGAAGGTCGAAGATCTCGTCGCGTAGGGAGTTGTTCCGGTCGGAAAGGCTCGCGATGAGCGTCGTCAGCGACGCTGGGGTCTCGAGCTGCAGACTGCGCGAGTACACGTCCTGCGAGCGGAACTGCGCCACCGCGAGGACACCGAGGAACAGTGCCAGGACCGCGACCGCGATACTGCCGCTGCTGGTGCGCATCGCTAGCGCGGGACGGCGTTGCGCACGGTCAGCGCGCCGTCATACGCCGGGACGTGGAGTGCACTCGCGCGGGTCACCCGAAAGCCGAGCCCCTGGACGTCACGCCGCTGCTTGATGTCCCGCAGCTGCGACGGGTCGTCGAACGCCCCGAGGAGCTGGTCCTGGCCGCCGAGCGCGACGATGTTGAAGGGCGGCGACATGAGGGTCCCGTTCACCATGATCGTGGAGCCCACGCAGTACACGCTCGTCGAGGACACGATCCGCTGGGCGTTCACCGCGATCGCCGTCGCGCCGCCCCGCCAGGCGGTGTTGATGATGTCGGTGAGGTCCGTCGAATGGCAGATCGACTTGTCCAGATCCTTCGCGCCCGCCGCGGTACCGCGAGCGTCATCGAGCTGGATGGCGACACCGTCGCCGGTGAGGGCGGTGAGCCCGGCTTTCGCCTTGAGCTCGAGGAGACGGCTCTCGAGCTCGCTCGACGCGCCGGACTGCGTCGCCGCGTTCGCCTGGATGTCGTCCAGCCGCTGCCGGAGGTCCTGGAGCTGCGCCTTGAGCGTGTTCTGCTCGTTCTGGAGGGCGAAGGCGGCATCGGTGAGCGGGGCGTTGTAGCGGACCGCGAGCGAGCTGCGCTCCTGCTGGCCCTGCCACTGCGCCGCGACGAGGAAGCCAAAGAGCGTCGCCGGCAGGAGGAGCGCGAAGGCGTGCTTCAGCCGCTCGCGCTGGGCCGAGCTCGGGCCGCTCGCCAGGGTCGCCGTCATCGTCGCTCCAGTGTCCCATGCCCCGCGAGCGACACCGCGCTCGAGCGCCCGCTCGGCCGGTGACGGCGGACTATGCGGTGAACCCCGAGCGGATCCGCCAGAGCTCGGGGTAGAACCGTTTCGACTGGGTCGACCGCAGATATGCCGCGCCGGTCGATCCGCCGGTCCCCGGCTTGGCGCCGATCTGACGCTCGACCATGAGCAGGTGCCGCCCTCGCCAGAGGGCAAAGGATTCATCGTGGTCGAGCAGCGCTTCGCCGAGGTCACGGAGGTCGGCGAACCGTTCCCGATCTGCTCCCCCGCCGGGATAGATCGCCTCGACAGTCGGCGCACCGCGGCGCCGCAGGAGCGCGAGGAACGCATCGGCCAGCGATGGCTCCGTGAGTCGGCGCGCCAGCCGGCTCTGCTCGTCGACGCCGGTATCGAGCCGGGCGAGATAGCCCTCATCCTTCAGTCCTGAAAGGAACTCGATCTCCCGGAACTGCACTGACTGGAACCCGCTCGCCGGAGCGAGCTCCGTGCGGAACGCGAGGAAGTCGTGCGGGGACATCGTTTCGAGCACATCCACCTGATCGACGAGCAGTCGCTCGATGACCCGGACCCGCCGCAGCTCGTGGACCGCCCGCCGCAGGTCGTCGCGGTCCATCGCCAGGCGCGCCGCCTCGAGCGAGCCGAGGATCACGTTGAACCAAAGCTCGTAGACCTGATGGACGACGATGAACAGGAGCTCGTCGGGCGCGTCGCTCAGGCGGCGCTGGAGCGAGAGCAGCTCGGACAGCCGGAGGTAGCCAGAATAGTCGAGCCGCCCTCCGGATTCGCCGAACGCGCTGCTCACGCCCGCGAGTGTGGCACCGGGAAGGGCCGGTGGGAACCGAACAGAGTGTTGGGCGGAATCGGACGCGCAGCCGTGGTCGAACGTCCTAGCTGGAGGTCAGATCACGCGCGCGGAACCGCCACAGGGTAAGCCCGATGAACACCGCCGTGTAGCCGAGGAGGACAAGTGCGGCCTGACCGGCGCCCGGCAACGTCGAGAAGGTGGACGACCCGTCCGGCGCCGCACCAAGGGCGTCCGGAACAGCTCGGTGGTCGCGGCCACGTTGCGCGATAGTCCGAAGTTCGCGACCGTCGCGCAATCCTTGTTGAATCCGACGAGGAGCGACAACTGGAGGGGCTGGTGGGAGTCGAACCCACGACGCCCGCCTTAGGACGGCGGCGCTCTATCCGCTGAGCTACAGCCCCCAGGATGGACTCGCCGATCAATTCTGGGGGCTGCGGACCCGACGTGGCGGTCCGCGCCGCGGCGCGGGTCGATCCCGGGGCTGCCAGGTCCCCCGCGGCCGCGACCGGCTCCCCGGTAACATCGGCCCAGGTGGGCGAGCATCGCTACCACTTCGTCAGCCACTGGACCGCCGCGGCACCGGGGGCGGCGGCCTATGCCGCCCTGCACGCGGTCAGCCGCTATCCGACCTGGTGGCCGGAGGTGAAGATGGTGCGGAAGCTCGACGCCGACCGCTTTTGGCTGCGGACGCGATCGATCCTGCCTTACGACCTCTCCTTCAGCCTGGACCGCCAGATCGCCGATCCCGCGGCGGGCGTGCTGGAGGCCATGCTCCGCGGCGACCTCGAGGGCCGGATCCGCTGGACGATCGAGCCTGCGGCGGGCGGCTGCCGCATCACCTTCGACGAGGATGTCGTGACGAACAAGACCGCCCTCCACGCGCTCGCGCCGATCGCGCGACCGGCGTTCGTCGCCAACCACGGGCTGATGATGGCCCACGGCCAGGCCGGCCTGCGGACATTCCTCTCCGGCTACGCCTTTGGGCGCGAGCCGGGCGAGGCTCCGGGTTCGCGCTAAAAGCGCACCGCTGCGGCGGCATCCAGCAGCGGCTGCGGGACGACGCCCACGACGAGCACGAGCGCGGCGGTCACCAGGACCACGCCGGTGGCGACCCGGGACGGCCGTGCGGCATCGGGCCGCCCGTCATCGGGGGCGAGGCAGGCGAAGAGCACGCGCAGGTAGTAGGCGGCGCTGACCACGCTCGCGAGCGTCCCCAGGACGACGAGCCAGAGGAGTTCCGCGCGCAGGGCGGCTTCGAAGACGTAGACCTTCGCGAGGAATCCGGCGGTCGGTGGAATGCCGGTGAGGCCGAACAGGAACACCGCGAGGAGGACCACGAGCAGGGGCCTCCGCCGCCAGAGGCCGGCGAGATCGGCCATGGTCGGGTCGTCGTTCTCCAGCAGCGAGAGGACCGCGAACGCCCCAAAGGTGAGGGCCGCGTACACCGCGAGGTAGAACGCGACCGCCGGACCGGAGGTCGCGCCGGTCGCCGCCACGGCGATCGCGACATAGCCGGCATGAGCGATCGACGAATACGCGAGCAGCCGCTTCACGCTGCGCTGGCCGAGGGCCGAGAGCGTCGCGACGACGAGCGTTGCCGCGGCCACCGTTGCGAGGGCGACCTCCCAATCGACCCGCGCGAGCGGCGCACGGCCGGTGGCCGCGACCAGGCGCAGGATCGCAACGAACGCCGCGACCTTCGCGACCACGGCCATCTGCGCGGTGACCGGGGTCGGGGCCGATTCGTACGCATCCGGGGCCCAGGTGTGGAATGGCACGAGGGCGGCCTTGAAGGCGAGTCCACCGAGCACGAGGGCCAATCCGGCGAGATAGAGCGGATCGACCGTCGCGCGGCCGAGCGCCGCGAGCTGGAGCGTTCCGGTCGCCGCGTACAGAAGGGCGATCCCGTACAGGAGCACGGCGGACGCCGCCGCGCCGAGCAGGAAGTACTTCAGCGCGCCCTCATCGCCGTGTTCCTTCGCCCGGAGCATTGCGGTGAGGACGTAGAGCGGGAGCGAGAGGAGCTCGAGTCCGAGGAACAGGACCAGGAGATCGCCTCCGGCGACCATGAGGGTCCCGCCGGCCGCGGAGAACAGGAGCAGCGCGACGTACTCGCCGGCGGGAAGGGCGTCGCGCCGAAGCGTCTCGGTGCTGACCAAGAGAGCGGCCGATGTCACCAGGCCGATGAGCACGGTGAAGAAGACCGTTCCCGGGTCGCGGACGACCGCGCCGCCAAATCCCGCGGCGCCGCTCCCGACGAGGGCCGCGGTCGCCGCACCTGCTGCGCCGACGAGCGCCCCGAGCCAGGCGAGGGGCCGCGCGGCGGGACGGAACACGAGGTCCGCAACGATCACCAGGCACGAACCCACGGTGAGGACGAGCATCGCCGCGATGGACGCGAGATCGGCGACCGTCAACGGGCGTCCGCCGCGTGGACCGCCGCGCTTCCCCCGGGCACAAGGTCGCTTACCAGGCGCGGCGCGATCCCCAGCACGAGCACCAGCGCGAGCAGCGGCAGGACGAGGCCGCGCTCGCGCCAGCCGAGATCGGCGACCGCACGGTGCGCTGGACCGCTGAACGCCCGGCGGAGGAGGCCGAGACCGTAGATCGCGGCGACGATCACGACGAGGGTCGCGAGCGCGCCCGCGATGGGATACCGGGCGGTGGTCGCGGCGAGGATCAGGAACTCGCCGGCGAAGCCACTCGTGCCGGGGACGCCGATCGCCGCTGTGATCGCGAGGGTGAAGAAGGCGGCCAGGATCGGAGCCGACGCAGCGAGGCCTCCGGCCCGGCTGAGGGCGAAGCCGCCGGTACGGGTCGCGAGCATTCCGGCGAGGAGGAAGAGCGCGGCGACGACCAGGCCGTGGGAGACGCTCGCGACGAGCGCGCCCTGCGCTCCGGCCGCCGTGCCGACGAAGATCCCGAGGCCGATGAGGTTCAGGTGCGAAAGGCTCGCGTACCCGATGAGGCGGCGGGTATCGTCCTGGCGGGTCGCGAGCAGCGCGCCGTACAACGTCCCGACCACGGCGAGCGCGACGAGACCGGGGGCGACGGTCTGCATGCCGAGCGGGAAGAGCCCGAAGCAGAGCCGGATGATCCCGTAGGCCGCGGTCTTCGCAACGATGCCGGACAGGACGAGCGCGACCGGCAGCGGCGCGGCGACGTAGGCCCGGACGAGCCAGGCATGGAACGGGAAGAGCGGCAGCTTCACCGCGAACGCCGCCAGGAACAGGAGCGCGAGCCCGGTCTGGGTCGCGGCTCCGAGGCGGTGGCCGCCCAGCGCGACGACGTCGAACGTCGCCGCCCCGACACCGACGGCCAGGATCCCGGCCAGCAGGAGCGCGCTCCCGGCCATCGTGTAGAGCAGGAACCGGAGCGTTGCCGCCCGGCGGTCCTCCCCACCCCACTGCCACAACAGGAGCGCGAGCGGGAGGAGCATCGCCTCCCAGAACACGAAGAACAGGATGAGATCCTGGGCGACGAATACCCCGGAGACGGCCGCCTGTAGGCCACACCAGAGCGCGAAGTAGCCGCGCCCGCGGTCCGCGCCGGCCGCGAGCGCCCCGATGGCGAACAGCACACCGCCGAGTGCCAGGAGCGCCAGGCCGAAGCCGTCGGCACCGACGTGGTAGCCGGCACCGATCGACGGTGCCCAGACGAGCTGGTCCTCGCCACGCAGGCCGGGCGCCTGGGGCGCGGGCCCGGCGGCGAGGACGATCGAGAGCCCGGCGGCGAGGACGCCGGAGGCCACCGCCACCCAGCGGGCGAGACGTCCGAGAGGCGCAAGCGCGCAGGCGAGCGCCGCGACCAGCGGCACCGCCACGAGATCGGTGGCGCCGACGGTGAAGCTCAGCGCAGGCTCCAGAACGCGAGCAGGATGACCGCCCCGGTGAGGAGCAGGGCCTCATAGCCGCGCACCGGACCGGCCTGCAGCCGCCGCATTCGGTCACCACCGCGCCCGACGAGCGCAGCCAGGCCGTCGATGGCGAGCTCGTTCGCGCGCTCGGCGCCCCGCCCGAGGTCGCGGGCGACGGCGTTGAGGGGAGCGGCGAAGGCCGCGCGGTAGAGCCGGTCAACGCCGAAGCCGCCGGCGGCCCGCCCGGTCACCCGCTCGACCCGGCTCGCGGCCGGAAGGCCGCGCCGGTACACCTGCCAGCCGGCGACCGCGCCGCCGAGCCCGAGGGCGATCGAGACGGCGACGAGCCACCCCGGCGTCTCGGCCTCGCGACCGAGGCCGAGCGGCACCACGTGCGCGCCGACCAGCGCGCCGAACCCGAGCGTGAGGATCGCGAGCAGCGTCAGCGGGATCACCATGACGGCGGGCGTGCCGTGGACCGGCGTGGCTCCCGCGGCGGGCGCCAGGAACACCAGGGTGAACAGCCGTGCGGCGTAGAACGCCGAGAGCGCGCTGGTGAGGAGGACCGCGGCCAAGAGGGCCGGCTGGTCCAGCGCGGCGACGGCGATCGCCTCTTTGCTGAAGAATCCGGACGCCGGCGGGATCGCCGCCAGGCCCAGAGCGCCGATCCCGAACAGGACCGCCGTCGGGCGCATCCGCCGGCCGAGACCACCCAGGAGGGCGAGATCCTGCTCGCCGGTGGCGTGGATCACCGTCCCCGCGCCGAGGAACAGAGTCGCCTTGAAGAACGCATGGGCCAGCAGATGGAACAGCGCCGCGAAGACCGCCCCGAGACCGGCGGCGACGAACATGAGGCCGACCTGCGAGATCGTCGACCAGGCGAGGACCCGTTTCAGGTCGCGCTGGGCCATCGCGACCAGCGCGGCGAACAGCGCGGTGACCGCGCCGATGATCGCGGCGGCGAGGAGGACCTCGGGCGCCAGGATGGCGCGGAGCCGGATGAGCAACACGACGCCGGCGGTCACCATCGTCGCGGCGTGGATGAGCGCTGACACCGGGGTCGGGCCCTCCATCGCATCGGGGAGCCATGTGTGCAGCGGCAGCTGCGCCGACTTCGCCAGTGCCCCGACGAGCAGGAGCGCGCTCGCGACGAGGAACGCCGTGGCGGTGTCCGGCCGCAGGTGCTCGATGGCCGTGACCCGCAGCTCGGCGAGGTCCACGGTGTTGGCGGTGGCCGCGAACAGAAAGATCCCGACGAGGAATGCCGCGTCGCCGACCCGGTTCACGACGAACGCCTTCAACGCCGCGGCCCCGGCGGCCGCGCGCTCGCGCTCGTGGCCGATGAGCAGGTACGAGCAGAGCCCCACGAGCTCCCACCCGGCGAAGAGGAGCACGAGATTCCCGGCCAGGACGACGAGGAGCATCGCCGCAACGAACAGGTCGAGCGCCGCGAAGTACCGCTGGGCGCCGGGACCGTGTGGCAGGTAGCCGATGGAGTAGAGCGCGATGAGCGCGGACACGCCGGTGACCATGAGCGTCAGCGCGAGGCCGGCGCCCTCGAGGACCAGTGAGAGGTCCGCGCCGGGGAGCGGCAGCCAGGGGCCGAGCTGCACATCCAGGCGCGGCCGGTCGGCGATCCCCGGGACCAGCGAGAGGGCGGCACCAAAGGCCAGGACGATCGCCGCCGTGCCGACCGCACCGGTCATCCGTCGCCCGAGGGGGCCGCCCACCAGCGCGATGACCAGCGCGCCGGCCAGCGGAAGCGCCGGGAGGAGGAGCAGCGTCATCCGCGCAGGTCCGTGGCCTCGTCCACGTCGACGGTGCCGCGGCGGCGCGCAACGTCGATGACGATCGCGAGGCCGACCCCGACCTCGGCGGCGGCGACCGCGATGACGAAGACGGCGATGACCTGCCCGTCGAGCTCGCCGAACTGCCGCGCGGCGGCGACGAAGGTGAGATTCACCGCGTTCAACATGAGCTCCACCGCGACAAGCATGGCGAGCGCATTCGTCCGGACGACGACCCCGTACGCCCCGAGGGCGAACAGGCACGCGCCGAGGAGGAGGTAGGCGGCCGTCGGCATCAGGGCTGGCCCGGCCATTCGCGCTCGCTCGAACGCCGGCGCGCCAGGGAGACTGCCGCGATGAGCGCGGCGAGGAGGAGGACGCTCGCGACCTCGAACGGAAGCAGGTAGCGGGTGAACAGGAGATCGGCGACCGCGCCGACATGATCGGGATCAGGTGCGGCGAGGCCCACCCGCGTCGGCAGCTGGCCTCGCAGGATCGCCAGGGCGAGCACGGCGAACAGGCTCCCGCTGATGAGGATCGCCGCCAGGCCGAGCGGCGCCCGAGTCACCGGCAACGGGTACCGCCGCTCGGCGCCGAGCAGCATGATGACGAAGACGAGCAGGACCATGACCGCACCGGCGTAGACGGCGACCTGGACGGCGGCGAGGAACGGGGCATCAAGGCCGAGGTAGAGGATCGCGAGCGAGAAGAGGGTGAGCGTCAGCGAGAGCGCGGAGGTGAGCGGATCGCGACGGAGCACCGCATTCGCCGCCGACACGACGCAGATCGCTCCGGCGACAGCGAAGACCCCTTGCTCCGCGCCGATGCCCGCAAGGCCGTCCGGCACTAGCTCGGCATCCAGGAATCTTCGGCCTCGTGCTTCGGTAGCGTGGCGAGCAGCTGCTCCTTCGAGACGATGAGGGACGCACGATCGCCGGCGGCGAGCTCGAACTCCCCCTTCATCTGGAGCGCCTCGGTCGGGCAGGCCTCCACGCAGTAGCCGCAGTAGATGCAGCGAAGCAGGTTGATGACGTAGGTCTTCGCATACCGCTCGCCGATGGAGATCGGCGCGTCCTTCGGGTTCTCCGCGCCCTCGACGTAGATCGCGTCCGCCGGGCAGACCAAAGCGCAGAGCTCGCAGCCCACGCATTTCTCCAGCCCGTTCTCGTGGCGCTCGAGCTCGTGCCGGCCGCGGTGGCGCGCGGGGAGGACCGGCCGCTCCTCGGGGTAGCGCTGGGTGACCGGCCGCCGCCAGAGGTGTCGGAGGGTCACTCGCATCCCCTTCGCGATCGCGCCGGCGTCGCGGAGGACCTGTCCCGCGCTCACGCGAGCACGACCCAGATCGCCACGACGAAGAGGTTCAGCAGGGCCGCGGGGATGAGGACCTTCCAGCCGAAGGCCATGAGCCGGTCGTACCGCACGCGCGGGGTGGTCGCGCGAAGCCAGATGAACAGGAAGACGAAGAACGCCATCTTCAGCGCTACCGCCCCTACCCCCAGCCAGCCCCCGTCGAACGGCCACCACCCGCCGAGGAACAGGACGCTGATGAGCGCCGCCGCCGCGAGCACGTGGACGTACTCCGCGAGCTGGAACAGCGCGAACCGGAAGCTCGAGTACTCGGTGTGGTAGCCCGCACCGAGCTCCTGCTCCGCCTCGGGAAGGTCGAAGGGCGCTCGGCTCGCCTCGGCGATGCTCGCGATGACGAAAACGAGGAACCCGATCGGCTGGACGATGGCGAAGGGAAGCGGGAACTGCGCCCCGACGATCCGGACGAGGGACAGCGATCCGGTCGCGGCGATGACTCCCAGGACCGCGAGGCCCTGTGCGAGCTCGTAGCTGATGAGCTGCGCGCTGGATCGGAGACCGCCGAGGAGCGCGTACTTGCTGTTGGAGCTCCAGCCGCCCAGGACCACGCCGTACACACCGATCGATGACACCGCGGCAATGAACAGGTACCCGATCGAAAGGTCTGCGAGGTGGAGCGACGGGCCGGCGGGGATGACCGCGAACACCAGCATGATCGGGACGAGGGTCAGGATCGGGGTGAGGACGTGGAGCCAGTGCGATGCGCCGGCACTCTGGATCTCCTCCTTGGTGAGGAGCTTGATCACGTCAGCGAGCGGCTGGAACATCCCGAACGGCCCGACCCGGTTGGGGCCAAGGCGGGCCTGCATCCGCGCGATGACCCGGCGCTCCGCGAGGATCGCGTAGGCCGCGACGGTGAAGATGAGGAAGACCAGGAACGTCGCCTGGAGTACCGCGACGACGAGGACGCTCATACCGGCGTCACCTCGACTCGGGGCAGGAGGTCGCTCCAGGCGAGCAGCAGGTTCGTGCGGACCCCGGGCGCGTTCTCCGCCAGGAAGGCGCGGCCCGCGGGCATCGCGGCAACGATCCGAGCCTGCGCCGTCACTTTCCCGTGGCGGCTCTGGACGATCACGGCGTCGCCGTTCGCGATCCCGCGCGACGCGGCGTCGCCTGGCGCGAGCTCGATCGCGCCGCGGGCGGCCGGGTCGATCAATCGTCCGGACCGCGCGAGCATCGTGCCGCTCCCGAGGAGGAGGGGCGCGGTGAGGAGCACCAGGCCGGCGCCGCCTGCCGGCACCGCTGGGAGCGGGAGCGCCGGGTAGCTGGTCCCTCGTTCGCGGGCCGGTGCTGTCCGGACTCCCGGATCGGCGATCCCGTGTGGCTGATCCGCCGTCCGGAGGATCTCCTCTCCGGCGGAGAGCGGCACCGACGGGAGCGACGCGCCGAGCCGGACCGGAGACACCCGGGCCGATCCCGGCATGCCGAGCGGCCAGCCGCCGGGCGCGAAGAACGGCTTTTGGGTCGTGACTCCGCGGCTGGCCGGCGTTGCGCCGGCGTAGACCCCGTACACGCCCGACGGGGCCGCGGCCATCGACGTGCCCGGGCCGGGCGCGCCGGCGGTCGGCAGCGCCGCGGCCGCTTCGGGAAGCCGGCGCGCGCTCCGGGCGAGGAACTCGGAAGCCGGCTCGCGCAGATCGAGCCGCGCGGCGATGTCGACGAGGATCGCGAGGTCCGTTCGCGCTTCGCCCGGTGGCTGCACCACCGGGGCGAGGCGCTGGCTCCGGCCCTCGACGTTGGTGATCGTCCCCTCTTTCTCCGGAAGCGCGGCGGCGGCGAGCACGACGTGGGCCTTTCCCGCGGTCGCGGAGGGCGCGATGTCCTGGACGATGAGGAGCTCGACGGAGCGCAGGGCCTTCTCGACGAGTGCGCGGTCGGGGAACGTGCGCAGCGGGTCGACGCCCACGAGATAGAGCGCCTTGATCCGGCCCTCGGCGGCGGACGCGATGATCTGGCCGCCGGCGACGCCGCCCGGCCCGGGAAGCAGCCCGGCCCGCTGTGCCCCCATCGCGTTCGGCGCGCGCATCAGGACCCCGGTGCGCCCGAGGGCGTCGGGCCCGGTGATACCGGCAGCGCAGCCGGCGAGGGCGCGCGCTACGCCTTCGCCGTCCGGCCGGCTCTCGAGCGTCGCCCCGGCGAGGTAGAGCGGTGCCCGCGCGGCGCGGAGCCACTCCGGCGGGTCCGCCGAGAGAGCGGCGAGCGCGGCCGCCTCCCCGCCGGGCTCGGCCCGGATCACGAGCCGCGCATCGCGCTCGGCGTCGATCGGGCGGGCCGAGATGACCACCAGCGGTACCCCGCGGCGAAGCGCCTTGCGCATCCGCAGCCAGAGGATCGGGAGCTCCTCGCTCGGGTCGAAGGCCGCGAGGACGAAGGCGTCGGCCTGTTCGACCTCGGCGAGCGAGACCGGCAGCCCGGCGAGATCGATGAGCGCACCCTCGGTGAGCCGCGCGCCGCTGCGATGGTCGACGTTCGGCGTGCGGACGCCATCCCGGAAGATCCGGGCAAGGAGGGTCGCCTCCTCGTTCGTGAGCCGCGAGCCGCCGAGCACACCGATCGACTCCGGGCCGTACCGGGTCGCGATCGCGCGCAGCCGGTCGACCGCGTGATCGAGCACGTCATTCCAGCGACCCGGGACGAGGTCGTCCCCGCTCCGCACGAGCGGCTGTTCGAGGCGCGGCGCGTCGCTCACGTACTCATAGCCGAAGTACCCCTTGTCGCAGAGCCAGACCTCGTTCACCGCCTCGTGCTGGCGCGGCTTCACCCGGATGACCTTGCCCTGTCGCGCTTCGTAGCGGACCGCGCAGCCGACCGCGCAATGGCTGCAGATCGCGTCGCCGAACGCGAGATCTTGCGGTCGGGCGGCGAACCGGTACGGCTCGCTGGTGAGCGCACCGCAGGGACAGAGCTCGATGATGTTGCCCTGGAACTTGGACCGGAGCGGCGCGCCGTCGAAGGTGCCGAGGACGCTTGTCGAGCCGCGGTCGGTGAACGCGAGCTCGGCGTCTCCGGCGACCTCATCCATGAACCGGGTGCAGCGGTAGCAGAGGATGCAGCGCTCCATGTCCAATACCACGAGGGGTGAAAGCCGCTCGGCCTTGGATGCCCGCCGCTTGGGGAACGTCGCGCGAGACTCGTCGGGCCCGTAGAGGTGCGAGTAGTCCTGCAGCGGGCACTCCCCCGCCGCATCGCAGACCGGACAGTCGAGCGGATGGTTGACCAGGAGGAATTCGATGACCGACCGGCGCGCGTCGGCGACCTCGGGAGTGTTCGTGCGCGCGATCATCCCGTCGGCGACCGGTGTGGTGCAGGCGGTCTGCAGCTTCGGCATCTTCTCGATCTGCACCGCGCAGAGCCGGCACGCCCCGGCGAGCGAGAGCTTCGGGTGGTAGCAGAAGCGAGGCACGTGGACCCCGGCCCGGCCCGCCGCCTCGATGAGCAGCGTGCCCGCAGGGACTTCGACCGTGACCTCGTCGATCGTGACTTTCAGGTCGGCCATCAGGAGATCGCGGCCGCGGCGTCGAGGGGACACGCTCCGGCGAGGTGCGCGGCAAAGTGCTCGGGGAACTTGCGCAGGGCGCCCTGCGGAGGGGCGGCGGCGAAATCGCCGAGGGCGCAGAGGGTCTTGCCCGCGATCTGCTCGCTGACCTGCCTCAGACGCGTCAGATCGTCCGGCCGCCCAGTCCCGGCCGCGAGCCGCTCGAGGATGACGTGCTGCCAGACCGTTCCCTCACGGCAGGGCACGCACTTCCCACACGATTCGTGGCGAAAGAACCGCGCGAGCCGCGCGACCGCATCGACGATGCAGACCCGATCGTCGAAGACCATGATGCCGCCCGCGCCGAGCTCGGTGCCGATCTTCCGCAGCGCGTCGTATTCCATTGCGACATCGATCTCAGCGGGCAGCAGTGCGGTCGAGGCGGCCGCGCCGGGTATGACGAACCCCAGCCCGCGTCCCGCGGTGACGCCACCGGCGTGCTCCTCGATGAGCTCACGGAGCGACGTCCCCATCGGCCGCTCATAGACGCCCGGGCGCGCGACGTGGCCGGACAGGCAGTACAGCTTCGGGCCGGGAGCATGCTCCGGTCCGATGCTCTTGAACCAAGCCGCTCCTCGGTCGATCACGTACGGCACGCAGCCGAGAGTCTCCACGTTGTTGATGACCGTCGGCTTGCCGAACAGCCCGACGACCGCCGGGAACGGAGGCCGCGACCGCGGCTGCGGCCGCCGGCCCTCGACCGACTCGAGGAGGGCGGTCTCCTCGCCGCAGATGTACGCACCGGCGCCACGGTAGACGTGGATCTCGCAGCTCCAGGCGGAGCCCAAGATGTCACGACCGACGTAGCCCCGCTCGCGCGCCTGGGCCACCGCGCGCTCGAGCGTTCGCGCGCCGGCCTTGTTCTCGCCGCGGATGTAGATGTAGGCGTCGCCGATCCCGACCGCGTAGCAGCAGAGCAGGATCCCCTCGAGGAGCGCGTGGGGATCGGCGTCGATGAACACGCGGTTGTTGAAGGTGCCCGGCTCGCTCTCGTCGGCGTTCACCGCGAGATACTTCACCGGCGCGTCCTTGGGGATGAACGACCACTTCCGGCCGGCGGGAAAGCCGGCGCCGCCGCGGCCGCGCAGGTTCGCGTCGATGACCTCCTTGGTCACGACCTCGGGGGTCATCGTGCCGAGGGCCTTGCGCAGCGCCTGATACCCGCCGGTGCGCTCGTAGACGTCGATCTCTTGACCGCGCTCCAGGCCGCGCCGCCGCAGGAGGACGGGCTCGTACGCGACGCTCATCGCCCCAGCTCGGCGAGGAGCCCGGCGGCGGTCGCCGGTCCGCGGTATTCGAGATCCACCTGGACCGCCGGCGCCTGATGGCACGCGGCAATGCATTCCTGCCGGCGCACCGTGACCAAGCCGTCCGAGGTCGTTCCTCCGGGCGCGATACCGAGCCCGGCACAGAGCTCGGCAAGCAGGACCTCGGCGCCGTTCACCCGGCAGATGAGGTTGTCGCAGACGTCGATGACCGTCCGTCCGGTCGGGGCCCGGGAGAAGAGGAAGTAGAAGGAGGCCACCCCTTCGGCGTCCGCCGCCGCCAGTCCGAGCATCGCGGCGACCTCGGACAGGTCGTCGCGCGGCACCCAGCCGCGCTCCTCCTGGACGAGCCAGAGCGCCGGCAGGAGGGCGGCCCGGCGCGTCGGGTAGCGCGTCGCGAGCTGGGCGACGCGCTCGCGGGTCGCCGGATCGAGGCTCACCGGTCGACCTCCCCCAGCACGAAGTCGATGGAGGCCAGGGCGGCCACGCAGTCGGCGACCATGTGGCCGCGGACCAGCAGCGGCAGCGCCTGCAGGCTCGCGAACGACGGCGCGCGTACCCGGACTCGCTGCGGCAGGTTCGTCCCATTCGCCACCACGTGGACCCCGTACTCGCCGCGGGGAGACTCGACTGCGGCGTACGCCTCCCCGGGGGGCGGGATCGGGCCTTCGGTGGCGATCTTGTAGTGGTGGATGAGGGACTCCATGGACGAGTGGATCTTGTCTCGCGATGGGTAAGCGATGAGCGGGTCGTCGATCCGGATCGGGCCCTCGGGCAGCCGCTCGAGCACCTGGCGGCAGATCCGGATGCTCTCGGCGATCTCGCGCCGCCGCACCCGATAGCGGGCATACGAGTCCCCGGCCGTCTCGGTGGGAATATCGAACGCGAGATCGGCGTAGATCTCGTACGGAAACGCCCGGCGCACGTCATACGCGACACCGGTCGCCCGGAGGTTCGCCCCGGTCATTCCACGTGCGACCGCGTCCGCGGCGGAGATGCGGCCGATCCCGACCGTCCGCGCCTTGAAGATCGGGTTGTCCTGCAGCAGGTCGTCGTATTCGGGAAGCCGCTCGGTCATCCGCTCGAGGAACCGACCGACCCCGTCGAGGAACCCGGACGGGACGTCGGCGGGAAGGCCGCCGATGCGGATGAAGCTCGTCATCATGCGCACCCCGGACAGCTGTTCCATGAGATTCAAGATCTCTTCGCGCTCGCGGAAGGTGTAGATGAGAACGCTCGACGCGGCGAGATCGATCGCGGTCGTACCGAGCCAGACGAGATGGGAGCCGATTCGATGCAGCTCGGCGAAGAGGACCCGGAGCCAGCTCGCTCTGGGCGGTGCGCCGATGCCGAACAACGTCTCGACCGCGTTCACGTACGCGAGATTGTTCGAATATGGCGAGAGGTAGTCGATCCGGTCGGTCAGCGTGATCGCCTGATGGAACGTCCGATACTCCATCGACTTCTCGATCCCGGTGTGCAGGAACCCGATATCCGGATGGGCGTCCACGACGATCTCGCCGTCCAGCTCGAGGAGCAGCCGCAGCACCCCGTGGGTCGAGGGGT
>DATCNH010000044.1:0-10715 GCA_036565345.1 Candidatus Limnocylindria bacterium
CGCCGAAGCCGGGACTCGATCTCTCCGCGCTGCCTGAATCCTGGCGCACCCTGCCGGTCGCCCAGGCCGAGGAGCTGGTGCTCCGTCCGGCGCGCGAGGCCGGCGCCGAGGTGACCTACGAGCACGACACCGAGCGCGCGACCCTGGCCGCACGGGATGGGGCGAGCACGATCCTCATCCGCGAAGTGAGTGCCGCGACGCTGCAATCGGTCGCCGACGCCTGGGAGCGACTGCCGCAGAAGACGACGTACTTCTATCCGAAGGTGCCCGCCGGCCTGGTCTTCCGCCCGCTCGGTGACTGAACGCATCCAGGCAGACCGTTGTCATCCCGCCGGTGTGCCCATTTGTAGAGGTTTTCTATCCGAAGGTGCCCGCCGGCCTGGTCTTCCGCCGGCTCGGGGACTAGCTCCCGCGCTCGTCCTGGCTGACCAGGCCCGGGAGCCGCAGCGCGATCTCGGCCTGCGCCCGCTTATGCGCATCCATAAGCGGCAGCACCTCGCGGAGGGACCTCGCGACCAGGGCGGCGCGACCAAGCTGCCAGCGGTATTGCGGGCGCTTTGACCACGGACTTGGCACCAAACGCGGTCCGCGGATGACGCCACCGTGGACCGCCCGAAATCGAACGAGCGCCTCCGGGATGCCATCGACGCTCGCCTGCGGCACCGACAGGGTCACGTATGACCGGCCCTCGCGCCGAGCGATGCCAATGGTCCCTTCGGCGCAAAAGAATCCGGCCGACCACGCGAGCTCGGTGTCCAGCTCGGTGATGGCGGGAGCGTCCGGTACGCATCGGCCGACGCGGTAGGCGCAGCGAGACAGCTGGTGACGTTTCGGGGATGAGAGGTACGGCCAGAGCAGCTCGGTCACGGTGTCGGCGACCGCGTGGCGTTTCGAATTCCAGTAATAGAGCTGACCGCGGTACGGACCGTGGATGTGCCCCAATCCGCCAATGGCCTCCTGGAAGCGGATCAGGAGATCGGGGGCTTGGGATGTCCCCTTCTGACTCACCGCGATCTGCCTGACTGGCGATCGGCGACGACGCGGAACGTAGGTGCTCGCGGAGCCCTCGCCGTCGAAGACGCCGGCCGCCAAGGCCAGCTGCTGCGTATCCATCTCGATGGATATCGGACGCGACTTGCGGGGAGGGCGGGATTCGAACCCGCGAAGCCCCTTGCGGGACTTGGGACGTTAGCACCGTCCTGCACTCGACCGGGCTATGCGACCTCCCCGGACGCGGAGTCCAGTTGAGTCTATGCGACAGCAGTTCCCTCATCCGCACGCCCGTCGATCTCTCGGGTCGGTATTCGCCGACCCGAACCTATGCTTGAGGGTCGGCGTCGTGACGCTCGCGCTCGGCTTCATGCTCGAGCTCGCCGGCCTTGCCCTGGAGCTTGCCGCCGAGCTGATCCAGCTTGCCGCCCCACTCCGTCGAGCGGTCGCCAACGGCCTTGCCCACTTCTTCCTTGATCTTGCCCTCGACCTCGCGGCCCTTGCCCTCGATCCGATCCTGCACGATGCACCTCCGTTCGCTCGGACCGGAGAGCAGGAACCGTGCCCCCTGATCGGAAGGCACGAACCGGGTCGCAGTGCGGGCTGCCGCGGGCCGGTAGCCTTCCGCTGATGCCCGTACCGGCGGTCCTGGTCCCACTGCGGCATCGTGACTTCCGCCTGCTCTTGACCGGCCAGACCGTCTCGAGCTTCGGTAACGCCGTCAAGAGCGTCGCACTGCCATTCCAGCTTCTGGCGTTGGGCGCCTCACCGCTCCAGCTCGGGATCGCCGTCGGCCTCAGCACCGCGGCGAGCGTCGCCTTCCTGCTCCTCGGCGGCGCGATCGCCGACCGGATCCCGCGGCGCACACTCATCCTCGCCAGCGACCTGGTCGGCGGCTTCGTCGTCGCGCTCGTGGCCCTCCTCTCGGGCAGTGGCCAGCTGCGCATCGAGCACGTCTACGTCGCGGCGGTCGCGCTCGGTGCCGCCGAGGCGTTCCTGTCGCCCGCCTACAACGCGATCATCGCCGAGCTCGTTCCCGGCGACGTCCTCCGGGCCGGGAACGCCACGCGGCTGCTCGGGCGGAGCCTGGCCCGCATCGCGGGCCCGCCGATCGGTGGCCTGATCGTCGCGCTCGCCGGCCCGGCCGCGGCATTCGGTCTCGATGCGCTGACGTTCGCCTTCAGCTTCGGAACACTGCTGCTCGCGAAGCCGTCTCGGGCCGGCGCGGCGAACGCCATGCCCATCCTCCGCGATATCCGCGACGGCATCGGCCATGTCTTCTCGGTACCGTGGGTCTGGACCACGATCCTCTACTTCATGCTGGTGAACGTCGCCTACGCCGGTCAGTCGGGCGTGATGACGCCGCTCCTGGTGCGCGACACCCTCGGTGGCGGCGCGGGTGTCTTTGGCCTCATCAGCGGCGCGTACGGCGTCGGCACGATCGTCGCCAGTGTTGCCGTCGCGCAGCTCGCCATCCGCCGCCCCGGGCGTCTCCTCTACGCCTTCGAGCTTCTCGCCGCCCTGAGCGTCGTTGGGATCGGATTGGCCCCGGCGCTTCCGTCGGTCATCGCCCTGATCGCGCTCACCGGGGTCGGTCTGTCCTCGTCGACCGTCATCTGGCAGGCGATGCTGCAACGGCACGTCCCGGAGCGGATGCTCGGGCGCGTGTCGAGCATCGACCTGCTCGGGAACTCCGTGATCAACCCGGCGGCGCCCCTCGTCGCCGCGACGCTCGTCGCCGCCGTCGGGCCACCGAGCGCGTTCGTCATCGCCGGCGTCTACGCCACCGCCCTGGCGTCGATCGGCCTGGTCGCTTCGCCGCTCGCGCGCATGGCCGAAGCCGACCGGATCGGCCCGAGCGGCGATCCGCTCCCCTAGCATCGAGGCATGACCGACGAGCGGATCCTCGCGATCGACATCGGCGCGGGGACGATGGACACGCTCCTGTACGACCCGGCGCAACCGATGGAGAACGCGATCCAGCTCGTCCTGCCTTCGGCGACGAGCATCGCCGGGGCCCGGATCGCCCGGGCGCGCGAAGCCGGGCGGCCGGTCTACCTGCACGGCAATCTCATGGGCGGCTTCCACACCACGAACGCGGTCTGGCGCCACCTCGAGGCCCAGCTCGCGGTGTACGCCACCGAGCGCGCCGCGCGCACGGTCCACGACGACCTCGACCTGCTCCGCTCGCGCGGGGTCGTCGTCACTGACAGCGCTCCGCCAGACGCGGTCGCGGTGGAGTTCGGCGACGTGGACCTCCCCCGCCTCGCCGCGGCGCTCGGGCCATACGACGTCACCCTGCCGCCGACGGTCGCCATCGCGGCCCAGGACCACGGCTTCTCGCCGAAGGCGAGCAATCGCCTCTTCCGCTTCGAGCACTGGCGCCGCTTCCTCACCCCCGGCTCGACGCTCGCCGCACACGTCTGGCGCACCCCGCCGGACTATCTCACCCGGCTCGTCGCGATCCAGGCCGACGTGCCGGGGGCGATCGTCGCGGACACCGGTCCGGTCGCCGTGCTCGGGGCGCTCGAGGACCCGCGCGTCGCCGCGGACGCCCGTGCGGGCGCCTGCATCGTGAACGTCGGCAACCAGCACACCCTGGCGCTCCTCGTGCGAGGCGAGGAGCTGTTCGGGGTGATGGAGCACCACACCGAGTCGATGACCACCGCGAAGCTCGCTCGACTGGTCGGCCGTCTCATCGACGGGACCGTCACGCACGACGAGGTCTTCGACGACGACGGGCACGGCGCGCTCGTGCTGGATGGCTACCGCGCGCTCGCGCCGTTCCGGTCGGTCGCGGTCACCGGGCCGAACCGGGCGATGGCCGAGGGCCTCGGCTGGTACTTCGCCGCGCCGCACGGGGCGATGATGCTGTCCGGCTGCTTCGGCCTGGTCCGGGCCGTCCGGGCGATGCCCCCGGCGTGGTAACGACCAGGGCCCCGCCTCGGCGGCGGGGCCCTGGTCGTCCGAAAGGTGCCGGACGGAAGCGCTAGAGGAACTTGCGGATGAACGGGTCGGCGAAGTAGACGAGGAACGCGATCGAGGCGATCCACATCCAGAGGCTGACGTCCTTCCCTCTGCCGCTGACGAGCTTCAGGAACGAGTAGGCGAGGAATCCGGCCCCGATGCCGTTCGTGATCGAGTACGTGAGCGGCATCACGAACACGGTGAGGAGCACCGCGAAGCCGGTCGCGAAGTCCACGTCGCCGACCTTGTTCAGGTCGAGGAGCGGACGGAACATGAACCAGCCGACGAGCATGAGCGCAGCGGCGGTCGCCTGGGGCGGAACGATGCCGGCGATCGGGGCGAGGAAGATCGCGACCAGGAACAGGACTGCGG
This sequence comes from Candidatus Limnocylindria bacterium, assembly GCA_036565345.1. Classification (GTDB taxonomy): domain Bacteria; phylum Chloroflexota; class Limnocylindria; order P2-11E; family P2-11E; genus UBA4735. The sequence continues at coordinate 4,330 of DATCNH010000044.1, forward strand.
TGACGATGCTCGCGAGGCCGGTACGGGCCCCCTCCGCGACGCCCGCGCCGGACTCGATGTACGTGGTGTTGCTCGACGTGCCGAAGACGCCGCCGAACAGCGCGCCGAGCGAGTCGACCCAGAACACGCGATCCGAGCGGTCGATCCGGCCATCCGGCCGGAGCCAGCCACCCTGCGCCGCCACCGAAACGACGGTCCCCGCAGTGTCGAAGAAGTCGGAGAGCATGAGCGAGAACACGGTGAGGAGCGCGATGATGATGCCGAGCTTGGAGAAGACCTCGGTGACGTTGAACTGCCCGACGGTCGCGAAGTTCGGGGTATCCAGCAGATTTGCCGGCATGACCGCCACGCCGGGGAGATCCTTGTAGGTCGCGCCACCGCTGGCCGCGTTCACCAGGACCGCGACGATCGTGGCTCCAACGATCCCGAGGAGCAGCGTTCCCTTGACGCCGCGGGCGTGCAGAGCGACGGTGATGAGCAGGCCGGCGATCGTGACGAGCACCGTGCCTGAGTTGAGGTTGCCGAGCGCGACCGGGTCGGCCGGGTTGCCCGTGCCGATCGCGAGACCCCCATTGAAGAAGCCGATGGCGAAGATGAACGCGCCGATGCCGGCGCCGATGCCGAGTTTGAGCTGGTACGGGACCGCGTCGAGCAGCGCGCGCCGAAGGCCGAGCGCCATCGCGACGCAGATGAGCGCGCCTTCCAGGACGACGACGCCCATGGCACCCTGCCAGGAAAGGCCGGCGCCCTTCACCAGCCCGAAGGCGACCACGGCATTGATGCCCAGGCCGGCCGCGCCGGCGTACGGGTAGTTCGCCCAGAGGCCCATCCCGGCGGTGAACAAGGCGGCCATGAGCGCGGTCGCGGCCACCACCGCGGGGAACGGCATGCCGGCATTCGCGAGGATGACCGCGTTGACCACCAGGATGTACGACATGACCAGGAAGTTCGTCGCACCGCCGCGGATCTCGGTCATGACCGTCGAACCTGCTTCGGTCACCTTGAAGTAGCGATCGAGCGCGCCGCGGGGTGCGGGGACCGCGGGAGCTGTTGCTGCCACTGATTCCCTCCTCTTATTCGGTGCCACACCGGCGCCTCAAGAGGCTTCCTCTAGGTCACCCTCCTCCGTCACAAAGGGCCCGCGCGCAGTCTACCGGGGTTGGTTGCCCGGTGACGCGGAGGCCGGTCCGGCTGGTCACACGCCGCCGACAGACCCTGATCATTCCTACGACATCCAGAGTCCTTGTCTAACGCTTCGCTCGCCACTGCAATGCCGGCGTCCTGGCACTGCGGCCGAACGTGCTGCTGCGGGACGAGCCGACGGCGAACCTGGACCCCGACGGTGCCGCACTGGTCCGGGACGTGCTGCGGCGCCTGGTCGCCGATCGGACCTGCATCCTCGTCGAGCACCGCGCTCGGGCTGGTCGACCGAGTCGTCGTCATCACGGCGGGCGGCTGGGTCGTCGCCGACGGCACGACCGCGCTCTCGGTCGCGGTGGGCAGCTGGCGCTTCTTTGTGGGAGCGTGAGGCATACCCCGGTCGGCCCCACGAGCGCCTTCCGCGGGACCGCGTCGCGCGATCGCGGCCCGCTCCGGGCTGAGGCGTAGCATCGCTGGCGGCCGGTGCCTGCCGGCGAAGGGAAGGGGAGCGAGATGGCAAAGTTCGTGGCACTCATCAACTGGACCGAGCAAGGGGTGAAGGACTACCGCAGCACGGTGGATCGCGCGAAGGCCGGAGCGGCGGCTGCCGAAAAGGCGGGCGGCAAGCTCACGAAGATCCTCTGGACGCTGGGAAGCTACGACCTCGTCGCACTCCTGGACTTCCCTGACGACGAGTCCGCCACTGCCTTCGCGCTCGCGCTGAGCAGCCAGGGGAACGTGCGGACCACCACGATGCGGGCATACGACGAAGCCGAGATGATCGCGATCGTGGCGAAGAACAAGTAGGTTTCCGACTGCTCGAGATGAACGAACGCGCGGATCGTCACGCCTGCATTGCATCGAGTGAGTACAGGCACGCCGTCGCGTGGATCGATCCACCGCGTCCAGCCGATCAGGAGGCCCAATGACCGACACCGCGGCGCCAGAGAAGACCACAGCAACGACCGATTGGGTCGCCGTCATCCGGGAGCGTGGACCGGATTTTGCGTCGCGGAGCGCGGCTCACGATGCCGACGACAGCTTCGTGGCCGAGAACTACGCGGCATTGAAGGACCGTGGCTTCTTTACCGCGGGCGTGCCGAGCGAGCTCGGGGGCGGCGGCGCGAGCTACGGCGAGATCGCCGCGAGCCTCCGCGAGCTTGCGCACCACGACGGCGCGACCGCGCTTGCGTGCTCGATGCACACCCACAACGTCCAGACGCTCGCGTATCTGTGGCGCCACGGGAACGCGAAGGTCGAGCCGCTGCTGCGCCGGACCGCGGCCGAGAAGCTGGTCCTGGTCTCGACCGGCGGCTCCGACTGGCTGCCCGGGTCGGGGACGCTCACGAAGGTCGAGGGCGGCTACCGCATGAGCGGCCGCAAGATCTTTGGCAGCGGCGGTCCCGCGGGCGATCTGGTGCTCACGACCGGTGTCTATGACGATCCGGAGAGCGGCCGGACGGTCATCCATTTCCCCGTGCCGATCGGCGCCGATGGCGTGAAGCCGCAGGACAACTGGCGCGTGCTCGGGATGCGCGGCACCGGGTCGAATGACATCGTCCTCGATAACGTGTTCATCCCCGACGCGGCCATGGGCGGCGTACGCCGTCCGGCCGGACAATGGCATCCGTTCATGCACACCATCTCGCTCGTCTCGGTCCCACTCATCTACGCCGTGTACCTCGGGATCGCCGAAGCGGCCCGCGACATCGCCCTCGCAGCCGCGGCGAAGAAGAAGAACGACGAGGCGACGGCATACCTTGTCGGTGAGATGGAGAACGAGCTCATCGTCGCGCAGCTCGCTCACCGCAGCCAGATCGACCTCGTGGCGAACGCGGAGCCGGGCCCGGCCGCGACCCACGAAGCGATGGCCCGGCGCACGCTGGTGGGCCGCCACGCCATCCGGACCGTCGAGAAGGCGATGGAGGTCGCCGGGGGGGCCGCCTTCTATCGCAGCCTCGGTCTCGAGCGGCTGTTCCGCGACATCCAGGCCGCGCGGTATCACCCGCTCCAGGAGAAGGCGCAGCTTCGCTTCAGCGGCCGGCACCTCCTCGGGCTCGACATCGACGGTTAGCGTCACACGCTCGGTCCTGGGTCTCTGGCCGGGTCTCTGGCGCAGCGCGCGGCGCCCGGCGGTCTTCCGCCGGTGCGCCCTCATCGCGCTCGTGGTCGGCACGCTCCTCACGCTCGTGAACCAGCTGGACGTCATCACCGGCGCGCGGACAGATCCATCGTTCGCGCTGCGCGTCGCGGCGAACTACCTGATCCCATTCGTGGTCAGCAACCTTGGCGCCATGGCGTCGCTCGACGCGGAGCTGAACAGGGCTGACTAACCGGATGACCCGAACTCCACGGCGGTGTTCGAGGCTGCGACGGTACGACGCCACTTCATGCACTGCCTGATCCGTATCAGGCTGAGCGCGGACGCGGCAAGCTGACCGGACGGCTCATCGGTCTCGTTGTGGCTGGAGCCGCCATCGGCTATGGCCTGCTTCCGTTCTTTGCCGGTGGATTCGTCTTGGTCATTGTCGGTGCCCTCCTCGCCATGGTCTGCCGGATCGGCGTGCGCTGGCGCGATGTCGCCTGGACCTTGTCGCTCGGCTGTGCTGCGGCTCTCATCGGCGTGCTCGTCTTCTTCCGCGCGGCCCCGTAGCGGCAGGATCTCCGATGGGACCCATCGCACCGAGATCTGGGCATCCGATTGGGCATTCATCGCAGGCCACAGCGGTTTTCAAGTGCGCTCGGACCAGTTCCGATGCGCTCCGATGCGTTCGTTTGTGCGTGACCTTTTCCCGTTCTGTTCCGTTCCGACCCACAGCGTCTCTCCCAACTGGGACCAAACTGGGGTCAGGAACCGTCACAGCGGACCGCCGAGCACGCTGTCGAGGACCGCGGCCGCTTCGCGCTGCATCGTCGGGGTGACGTGCGAGTAGAGATCGAAGGTGATCGCGATCGTCGAGTGGCCGAGCATCTCGCTGACGATCTTCGGGTGGACGCCGCGGCCAAGCAGGAGCGTCGCCGCAGTGGCCCGCGCGCCGTCAACGAGGATGGCGGCTTCCTCGGAGCCACACGCTCGTGTGCACGGGCCTCAGGGTCTCGCCTACGACTTCGAGCAGGTCCGCGCGTATGGAGTCGAGGTCGACCTCATCGCGCAGGCCGGCGGCGAACGCCTCGACGGTGCGCTGGGCGTCGTAGCGGGACCGGTAGAAATAGCGGTCCACGGCGCGCTGGATGCGCGAGCGCACTGGCGAGAAGAGCGCTACCACCGCCAGCGTCGAGCCGGCGACGGCCAGCTCGGACTCGCCGATCAGCGGGCGGAGCGCGGTCTGGAGCACCGCCACCGAGGCGAAGTACGCCAGCGCGAGCGTCGTGGTGAGCGCGCCGTACACCAGGGTGCGGTTGATGAGCAGGTCGATGTCGTAGAGGCGGTAGCGGAGGATGGCGACGCAGGCGGCGACCGGGGCGAGCCCCATCGCGGCCATGCCCGACGCCCACGCAAGGTCCGCGAAGGCGCCCTTCGGCCCCGTGAAGCCGGCGATGATGAGGGCGAGCGACAAGCTTGTCGCGTAGAAGAACCACTTGAGCTGCAGCCGCTCGACGCCCGACGACCGCGCGAACCGCAGGAGGACCGCGGCGAGGACGAGGAGCAGGAGCGGCAGTCGCGCGGCCTCGACGAACGGGCTTGATGCCAGCAGCACGTCGCCGAGCGCCCCGCCTGCTCCAAAGGGATTCGGGAGAGTGGGGAGGGTGGCTGGATCCGAGCGTCCGTCTCCCGCCGGGTGCGCGTCTCCCGGCGCGCTGAACGGGGATGGCAGCACGATCGGCGCGGGCACGAAGGCCCGCACCGTCATCAGCGCGGCAAGCGTCGCGACCACCGCGACAAGGATCGGCACCCAGCGCCGCGACGGTGGCCGACCGGTGGGAAAGAGGAGGAACCCGACGAGGACGGAACCGAGGGCCGGGATCAGGATCCACGAGCCGATCCAGAAGGTCAGTTCGCCTATGGGGAGTGCCCCCGGCGCGTCCACAAGGGCGCGCCAACTGTATGCGCTGAGCGTGAACCAAAGCGCGAAGCAGCCGCCGCTGACGAGGAAGAGCCAGCCGACCGAGTGGCTTGGACGGAGAAGCGCCAAGACGAGCCCCACGCTGACGAACGAGCAAAGGGCGTACGCGATCACGATCCACGGGCCGAAGAAATCGAGGAACAGGAGATCGGCCGCATTCGCGACCGCCGCGATAAGGCCGATGACGATCGCCAGCACCGCCGACGGCCTCACCTCGCGCCTACTCCCCGACCAGCTTGAGCCCGAACCGCGCCTTCAGATCGGCGACCCAATCCGCCTCAGGCCGCTGGAGGCCGTACTTGGCCTCCGTCTTGACGACGCCTGCCGGGGTCAAGGTCCCAGCCTGGATCATCTGGCCGAGCTCTCGGAAGTAGTTCTCGAAACCGGCCGGCGAGATGATGTCGAGCAGCCTCGCCGGCTGATCGGTCGGATTCCAGAATGTGTGCGGCACGTTGCGTGGCTTGATGATGTAGGTACCCGGGCCGCCCTCGACGATCTCGTCTCCGATCCGGGCGCCGATCAGGCCCTCGATCACAAAGGAGTACTCGTCTTCGGTGGTGTGCATGTGCGGCCGGATCAGCCGCCGGGGATCGATCGGATGCTCCACGATCGAGAAGCGGCCGCCGGTCTGCGTCCCGTCGATCTTGAAGTGGATGCCAAGACCTCCGAAGCTGCCGCCCTCACCCTGGCCTGGCGGCACGACGATGGCTTGCGTGTTGCGCGACATCTTGTACTCCCCTTTTTTCTTGAGTCGCTTGCTTAGGTGGACGCGCGCACCCCCAACACGCGGCCGATGGCCACCGCTGTCTGATCGACCGCCGAATCGAGGTCGAGGCCGCCTTCCAGCCGCAGAGCGCGGTAGGTCAGCGGGCTCAGCAGCCCGTGTACGAATCCGGTGACCGCCACTCGGCGGTCCTCGGGCACCGCGACCGCGGACCCGCTCACGAGCATCTCGGCGATCGTCCGGACCAACCCCCAGTAGCGTTCAAGCACACCGGCGAGGGCAGCCGATTCACCGGCAAGGCGATAGGCCGTCCACGTGTTGCCCAGCCTCGGCTCGAAGAGCCCGTACAGCCGGCGGACGGTCGCGGAGATCCGCGCGGCGGGGTCCGCGATCCCCGACAGGTCGGCGACCGAGAAGGGCTCTGCCGACCGCACCGCGTGCGCGATACAAGCCTTGAA
>DATCNH010000045.1:0-3667 GCA_036565345.1 Candidatus Limnocylindria bacterium
ACGACTTCGTCGAAGCGGTCATTCGGCACAGCGATCTCGAGGTCCTCGTGCTCGCGCCGCTGACCGCCGAGGAAGAGCTCGATCGCCCAGCCGGCGGCGACGTACCAGGGCGCCCGCACCCCCGCGAGCCGGCGCGCGACCGCCTCCGGGCGCCACGCGTCCCACAGCTCGAGGTCCGGCTCCACCGCCGAAAGCGTAAGACCTGCGCGGCACTTGGTGACTCTCCGCCTCTGCGCTGGATCTCGTGCCGCTTCGAGCTGTTTTCTACCCGGCTTCCGATGGATCGCAGCCCGCCGACGACTTCAGTTTCGTCGCATCATCGGCTACCGCGACCTCGCCAAGCTCGCCATCGCGATCGAGCGCGATCTGATCGCTCGCCGTCCTTCCAATGCCGCGCGCACGCCGACCACGGAGGCCGCTAGGTCGCAGCGTCTAACCGATCACACCGGGACCGCCGTCACGGAAAATCCACGGCGATCGGGACATCCTCTCCCTCCGCAGGCTTTACGACTCGCTCCTTAGGCGCAGGTGGTTTAGCTCTTCTTCCGGAGGCAGAGCGCGGCGAGGTCCATCTGGTAGACCGGCTGGAAGACCTGACAGCCCATCCGCGCTGAGAAGAGGCTGGCGTCCACGGTGTTGCCGTAGGCGACCCAAGGAGCGGCATTCCGGGCGAGATCCGCGTCCAGCTTCCCGTAGGCGAGGTAGCGCCTCGGGCCCGAGAGCTGCGCCGCGGCGGCCAGCCTGCGCTTGAAGACCGGATCGTCGAAGGTCGGGAAGACGGCCGCTCCTTCAAGCAGAACGTTCAGGATGGCGTAGGGATCCGGGTAGTCGGGGGCCCAGCCGTTGAAGGCGAGATCGAACGGCTCGCCCTTCCGCGGCAGTCGCTCGAACAGGGCCGAGAACGAGAACGCCTTGACCTGGACATCGACTCCAATCGCCGCCAGGTTCGTCTTCACGACCTGCGCGAGCCGGTCGCATGGCGGCCTGTCGCAGGTGTAGAGGACGGCGCTCCTCCTCTGCTCTCCGGCGAGTCGCTTCGCCCTGGCGAGGTCGGGCGCGAAGGGGTAGATGTCGACATCCCGGAACCCGGGTATCCCCGGTGGCAGATGCTGATCGGTCGGGCGCTCCGGCAACGAGGAGAACTCGTTGCCGAGTCGGGCCAGCGCGCTCCGGTCGATCGCGTAGTTGACCGCCCGCCGGAGCCGGGCGTCCTGGAAGAGAGGCCGGTGCGTGTTCAGCCCGAGGAAGTCCACTTCGGTCGACGGATTGATGAAGTACTGCTGCCGGCCCTTCTTCGCGGCTGGGCTCTGGGGGCCGAGGCGGGCGGCCAGCCCTGCCGCGTCCGCGGGATCGACGCCGTCCAGCGCGTAGTCGACCGAGCCCGCGGAGATCTGGTCGAGGGTCCTCTGCCTCGAGACGCCGACCGTCACTTCGATGCGGTCGAGCCGGTGGGGGCGAGTGCCGGTGTAGCTCGGGTTGCGTTGGAGCACGACCCCCTGGCCCGGGGTGTAGGACGTCACGTAGTAGGGGCCGGCCGAGGGGATCACCCGGACGCCCTTCGGGTCGAGCGGCGTGCCGATCGGCACCGCGCAGAAGAACGGCATCGCGAGTCGCGCGGCCAAGTTGGGGGCCGGCGCCACGAGGCGGATCGTCAGCGAGTTTCCACGGGCGGTGATGCCGGCGATGTGCGGCGCCTTGCCTGCGGTGTACGCCTCGGCGCCGACCAGGTCGCGCAGGTAGCCGTTGACGAGAGCGGGACCCTTCATCCTCGGGCTGAGGCTGCGCTCGATCGCATACTTGAAGGTTTCCGCCGTGACCGGCTCGTTCGACGGCGGCGAGAAGCGGAAGCCTTTGCGGATGGTGAAAGTGTAGGTCTTGCCGTCGGCCGAGCGTGCCGGGAGGGACTGTGCGACCTCGGGCTCGAGCTCCGAGCCGGCCGGGGCGGGCCTGTCCGGGTAGTTGAGGAGCTTCGCGCAGGTGGCGTATAAGAGCTGCCAGCCCTGCGGGATGTACGAGAGCGCCGGGTCCGTGTAGTCGATGTCTTGAAGCGCGTTAAGGCGCGCCGTTCCACCTGCCTGGGCGGCCTCGGCGCCTCCGATGGTCCGCGTGTCCACGGTCACCCACGCGCGCCCGCCCGCGGCCACGATCCCCTGCGGGCTCCCGCCGACGTCGATGGTCCCGGTCACTTTGCTCGCCGCGGGATCGATGCGGGTGACGGTCCCGTCCCCGCTGTTCGCGACCCAGACCGAGCCTGCCCCGAACGCGACACCGAGTGGAGCGCGACCCACCGGAATCGTCGTTGTGACCGCCCGCGTCCCCGGGTCGATCCGTACGACCGCGTCGTCGAGCGTGTCGGCAACCCAGACGAAACCGGCACCCACTGCGATCCCACTCGGGCCGTGACCGACCGCGATCGGAGTGAGGAGGCCGGTCGGGTCGACGCGGGTGACCGTGTTGGCGTCGGAGTCGGTCACCCACACGGCGTCCGCGCCGACCGCGACTCCGGCGAGGCCAGCGTTGGGGTCGATCCTCTGCACGATGCGGCTCGTCTTCGGATCGAGGCGGGAGAGGAGGCCGGAGGACGGGGCTACCCAGACGTTCTCTCCGCTGGCCGCTACGGCTCCCGGCCCTCCGGGGACGACATTGCCGATGCGCGTCGTCTGGGCCACGCTGTCGAACTGCGGGTCGATACGCCGTACGCTGACGGAGGATCTCGTTCGATCCGAGCCCACGACCCACGCCGCGCCGGGCGAGGCCGCGAGCCCCGTCGGTGTGTCGGTGACGGGGATGTTCCGGGTGACCGAGCCTTTCGAGGGGTCGATGCGCGAGACGGTCTGGTCGTCGAGGTTCGCCACCCAGAGCGAGCCCGAGCCGAACGCGATCTGCCCCGGGCGCGAGCCGACCGGCACCTGCCCGACGACCTTGTTCGAGTGGGGGTCGATCTCCGCGACGGCGTTTCCCTCCACCGTGAGGCCGCCGCCAGAGCCGCCCTGGCCGAGCGCGAAGATGGGGATCGCGACCGCGGCCGCGATCACGCCGGCGAGCGCTCCGGCGAGGAGGCCGCGCCGGCGATAGAACGGCGGCCGCTCGTACGTCTTGAGCCGCGGGAACCCGCTCGGCAGGCCCTCGACGACGAGCATCGAGATCCGCTCGGGCCGGTCGATGTCTTTGAGCCGGACGGCGCCGAGGTCGCGGAGCGAGACGCCCTGCGGAAGGTCGTCCTCGACCAGCTCCCGCGTGGCGCTGGACAGAAGCACCTGTCCCCCGTGTCCGATGGCTCCGACGCGCGCGGCGCGGTGCACGCCCAGCCCCACGTAGCGCTCCTCGCCGACGACGGGCTCGCCCGAGTGCAGGCCCATGCGCACCTTGACCCGCACGCCTTCCGGCCATTCGCGCCGGGCAAGCGCACGCTGGGCGTCGACGGCGGCAGCCACCCCGTCCTTCGCTCTCCGGAAGGCGACGAAGAAGGAGTCCCCCTGCGTGTCGATCTCGTGGCCGCCGTAGGCGGCGAAGGCCTCGCGCAGGAGCCGCTGGTGGTCGGCCAACACGTCGCCGTAACCCTCGCCGAGCTGCTTGAGAAGGGCCGTCGAGCCCTCGATGTCTGTGAAGAGGAAGGTGACGGTCCCGCTCGGGAGCTCGGGCACGCGCGAAGCGTACTCTCGTTCTC
>DATCNH010000046.1:0-27205 GCA_036565345.1 Candidatus Limnocylindria bacterium
ATCAGCAAGCCGGCAGGATATAGCCAGGAATGGCCAACAGGATACAGCCAGGAATGGCCAAGTGGAGTGCTCAGATGAATTCGGGTCAGCCAATCAAATAGGTTGCGCAAATAGGTTGCGGGGCTGAGAACTTGCTGAAAAACACGCGAGCTGTCGCTGTCTAACGCCAACGACCGCCTACGACGTGCCGCTATCGGCGGCCGCGTCGTCGAGGCCCGAGCCTGCGAAGGCGGAGTGGCCAATTTCAATCACGATCCGCGACGCCGACGCGGAGCGCATCAGACGGATCGCCACGCGCACAGACGCATTCGTCGGATCCTGGCAACCGTCCCTCCTCCATAGCGACTCGCATCCGGCCAACGTGCTCGTCCTGCTAGGCGATGCAGTCTGGTTGCTCCCCGGGCTGGATCGATTGGGAACGCGCGTGCGTCGCCGACGCCGAGTCTAGGGATGCGCCGCACGCCTCCAGATGGGGTAAGTCCAGTGGTGGCCCGAAAGGTCTGATTGCCGCGGGTGCCCGCATCCCCGATACTGCGCTCATGCGTAGCCTTCCAGGCGCCGGCACTGTCAAGGTCCTTGTCGTGGCCGTCCTAGTCAGCGCGCTGCTCCTCAGCCCGCTTTCTACGCCGGCTTTAGCCAGTGGCCCGACGACCAACTGCCAGCTGACGGCGTTGACCAATCCGAGCACGGTCGGCCAGCCCGCCACTTTCCGGTTTTTCGCCGCCGCCAGGCTCGTCGAGAACTTTCCGCCGTCCCCGTCGGGGCTGGTGACCTTCTTCGACGGTCTCGGTGGGGGGATCTTGGGGACGGCAATCTTGCTGCCGGCCTTATACAAGGACAACAACGACGTGACATTCACCACGAGCAGTCTCTCGCTCGGCGACCACACCATTTACGCCGTCCTAATCGGCCCGAGCGGTCCTTGTCCGATAACGCCAAGCGCGAGCCAACGCGTGAACCCGCCCCCGGCCAGTCCGAGCAACACCGGCATCGGTTCGTCGGCGAATCCCTCGAACTACGGGCAGAACGTGACGTTCACCGCGACGGTCGCGAGGCAGGGCGGGGGTGCGGTCGCCGGGACGGTGCAGTTCCGGGTCGACGGCACTGACCTAAGTGGGCCGCAGACCCTGGACGGGGTTGGCCGCGCCTTTCTGAGCAGCTCCGCCCTCGCGGTGGGCAGCCACTCGGTCACCGCTGCGTTCAAGAGCGGCAATCCCGACACCCTCGACAGCAGCGGCGCACTCGCCGGCGGCCAGACGGTGCAGCGGGCGGACACGCAGACCGGTGTGACCTCCTCGCGCAATCCCTCCGAGCTCGGGCAGGCGGTGACGTTCACGGCGCACGTGAGCGCGGTGTCCCCGGGAGCGGGCACGCCGGGTGGAACGGTCCAGTTCAGCGATAACGGCACCGGCCTCGGGTCGCCGCAGAGCCTCGACGGCTCGGGCAACGCGTCGATCCCCACTGCTGGGCTCACGGTCGGCGGCCACACGATCACGGCGACCTACACGCCCTCCGGCGGCAGCTACAACGCGAGCTCCGGCTCGATGAGCCAGACCGTGGAGCGTGCCAGGACGACCCTGACCTACGGCGGCGCGTCCTCGGGCGACTTCCACGATCCAGCCGTCGTCTCCGCCCGACTGACACGCACGGATAACTCCGCTCCCCTGGCGGGCAAGACCGTGACGTTCACCATGGGCTCCGAAAGCTGCGCGCAGGTGACCGACGCGACCGGCGTGGCGGCCTGCAGCATCACGCCAACCGAGCCTGCCGGCCTGTTCGGGGTCAGCGCCGCCTTCGCCGGTGACGGCAACTACGTCGCCAGCGCCGATGCCAAACCGTTCACGGTGACCAGGGAAGAAACGACGACGTCGTACACCGGTCCAACGGTGATCGCCCAGGGAAACCCGGTGACCCTCTCCGGACGTCTCCTCGAGGACGGCATCACCGCGATCATGGGACGGACGCTCACTTTGACGCTCGGCAGCGGTGCGGGCAGCCAAAGCTGCACCGCCGGGCCGACAGACGGCTCCGGAAGCGCGCAGTGCACGGTCACCAGCGTGACGGTCACTCAGGGTCCGAATCCGGTCCAGGCGAGCTTCGCCGGTGACGGCTACTACCTCCCGTCCGTCGACGCGAGCAAGAGCGTGATCGTCTTTGCGTTCCCGAGCCGGGGCATCTTCGTCATCGGCGACCAGGCCGCCGCTGGCCCTGCGCCCGTGACGTTCTGGGGCTCGCAATGGAGGAAGGAGAACACCCTCAGTGGCGGAATCGCCCCCTCCGCCTTCGAGGGTTTCGCCGACAACGCGAGCACAAATCCGCCGCAGTGCGGCGGAACATGGACGACCTCGCCCGGTAACAGTTCATCGCCGGTCGATTCCATCCCTGCCTACATGGGAGTTGCTGTGTCAACGTCGGTCACCAAACACGGCGACACGATCTCCGGGGACATCACCACGATCGTCGTCGTCGTGACAGATCCCGGCTACGCAGCCAACCCAGGCCATCCCGGCACCGGATCGATCATCGCCACTTACTGCCAACGCTAGGCGAAATACGCCCCATTCCGCGTTTCGTTCAGCTGAGCCTAATCGTGGTCGGTGCTCGTCCTCGCAACCGCCGAGTAGCGTCGCGCCAGAACGATCTAACCTAAGGCGACCGACGGAAGAACCGGTCCACGATCTCGAGACGCGTCAGTTGCTGGCGCATTGCAAATGTGCCCTTATCTACTATCCCATCAGACACCGGCCGGTATAAGGGATAAACCTTTCGAAACTGGGCACCTCGGATCCCCACCGGCCAGCGGTCTGACTCGGAGTACCCAGGGGAATTCAGGACCGCGCGCGCTCCGATCAAAGAACTGACGGGTCTCGGCCAATCCCTCGGTGAAGGAACGCGAGCCTAAATCCTGTGATGCGCGTCGATCAACTCCCAGGTGGATGGGTGCCGGTCGGCCACCTCTGGGACGGCTGGCATCAGCTCCAGCTCCTGGACGGACCGGCGCCGCGCCGTAGGTGCTACCGGATCGGTCTCGCGATCTTGATTGAAAAGAGCGGTTCGCCGGGCTGCACCGCCAACTTCTCCACGGCCCCCGGATCTTCCCGCTGCCGTTTGCCATGACCGGCAACGCCCATTGATGTTGCTCAGGTAGGCTCGCTTCGTGCGGGGTTGCTCTAGCGCAAGCCAGGTCATGACCGCGATCTTCCTGTCATGACGGTGACCGGTTCGGTCGAACGGCTGGTCAAGGCAAGCGTGCACCTCAGTGATGCCGATCTGGACACCGCGTACGCCTGGGAAGAATACGACGAGGACGGGCTGCGCTTTGCGCTCCTTTCCGCGCACCACCTGCTCCGCGAATGCCACGCCCGCGTTGCGGCGCTGCGTACGAGTACATCAAAAATTGGCGGCCCAACCGTCATCCCGAGGGACCAGTCTTCCTCACTGAGGAAGGCGAGCCCTTTAGTCTCGGCGGATTCCAGACGTACATGGGCCGGCTGGGCGACCGCTTCGAAGCGGCCGGCATCCCGAACTGGATGGCCCACCGTGCCCGCCACTACTGGGCGACCAGCGCCCATCGCGTCGGGATGACAGTCTTCGACATCGCCGCCGAAGGTGGCTGGCGCGACCTCAAGATGGTTCAGCGGTACACCAAGGCGCGCCCGTTCGAGGAGCTCCAGCGCCTGCCGACACCGCTCTCAGCGGTGCTCGGAAAACGCGCCAGTTGAGTGTCAGGGACCAGTCGAATCAGCTGAGCAACCCAGGAATCAGCTGAGCTTGTCCAAATCGCGAGAAGTCGAGTTCACCCAATAGCGACGGGGGTTCTGCTGGGGAGAGAGGATTCGAACCTCTGATTGGCTGATCCAGAATCAGCTGCCTTACCGCTTGGCCACTCCCCAGTGGTGGGTCGATTATCGCATGGCGGTTAGTCTGCGCGGATGAGCGAGATCGGGCTCCAGGACCTCGTGAGAAATCGCACGATGTCCGCGGCGATCGCGGCGACCCTGCGCACCACGGTGCGCGAGGGGCACTCGTTCCTTGTCTTCGCGGTCCCTCGGAACGCCGGCAAGTCGACGACACTCGGGGCGATGCTCGCCGAGCGCGCGGCGGGCCTGCCGGTCCGCACGGTGACCGGCGAGGCGGACGAGCAGCAGCTGCTCCGTCGGGAGCGCGCGGGTGGCTATCTGATCGTCCCGGAGGTCCTGAGCGAACGCTCGGCAAGCGTCCCTTCCGAATACCTCTGGGGCGAGCCGGTACGGCGCGTGTTCGCGACGCTGGCCTCGGGATACTCGCTCGCGCTCACGCTCCATGCCCCGGGGGTGCACGAGGCGTTCGAGGTCCTCTCTCGGAAGAACGCGGTGCCCGACGGCGACGCCTCGCGGCTTCGGCTCGCCGTCTTCATCCGATCGATCGGCGAGTGGGAGCACCCCGAGAAGCGTCGGGTAGGCGAGGTCCACGAGGTGCTGCGCGTCACCGGCGGCGTTCCGGAGGTGCGGCTCCTCCATCGCTGGGATGAGGCCGAGGACCGCTTCGTCGAGGTCGAGCCGGCGCGGATCATCGGACAGGGTCGCGCCGCAGGGGCCTGACGCGCGCCGCGTCGGCGGATCGCCGGTCGGCCGGGACTCAGGCCGCCGGCTCGAGTGCGGGTAGGGTCATAAAACAGAGCAGCAGCAGCGGCGCCACGAACAGCGCGAACAGAAAGCCGCCGCCGAGGCTGATGATCGAAGCGGCCTCGACGACCATCGCGCCGGCGACGACGCCGGGGGCCCGCTCCGAGCCGCGTTCGCGGGCACGCACCGCGAACGGCGCGACCAGCGGCACGAGCGACCACGCGCCGATGTACAGGAGCGCGGGGAAGAGCGAGTCGCGCTGACGCTGGACCAAGTTCTCGCTCGGGCAGGCCGTGGTGACCGGCGCCTCGCCCGGCCGGACGGTGACGCTGGTGCAGCTTCCACTCGGAAGGAACAGGACCGTGGCCCCGATGGCGAGTGCGACGAGCGCCGCCGCGAGCGCGCTCCCGCGGCTGATCCGCCGTCTCACTGCCACACCCTACGGCCTGCGCGTGGCATCGCAACTCGGGCCTGCGGCCTAGAATCGGGCCTTCCAGCAAGGAAAGGGACGCCACCGATGCGCGACGCCCAGAGCGGACTCGCCGTCCCGCGCGGCTTCCGCGACATCCTCCCGACGGAGGCTCGCGAGCTCCACGCGATCGAACGCACCCTCCTTGGGGCGTTCGCCGACTACGGCTACGTCCCGCTGGAACCGCCGGCGGTCGAGTTCGCCTCGGGCGCGATCACGATGGACGAGCGCCGGATGGTCCGCTTCCTCGATCGCGACGGCCGCCTCCTCGCGCTGCGCCCCGATGTCACGACTGCGGTGGCCCGGGTGGTCGCCCAGCGCTATCGCGACGCCGACGCGCCGCTGCGCCTGTCCTACTTCACCGCGGTGTTCCGCGAAGAGGCGTCGATGCGCGGGTCCGAGCGCGAGTACGACCAGGCCGGCATCGAGCTCATCGGCGCGTCCGGGCCGCTCGCGGACGGCGAGGTCGTCGCGCTCCTCGCCGACGCGCTCGCGCGATGCGGCCTGGTGTCCGCGGAGATCGATATCGGGCACGCTGGCTATCTGCGCGGCTTCACCGACGAGCTGCCCGAAGCGGCGCGCGGCGACTTCGCTGCCGCGGCGCGCGACGGCGACCTCGTGCGCGCGATGAGCCTCGCCCGCGCTGCCGGTCTCGCCGCAAAGCGCGCGACGGCGCTGGAGCGCGGTCTGCGGCACCGCGGCCCCGACGTCGCGGCGGCGCGCGCGGACGCGCCTAAGGGATCGCTTGCCGCACTCGACGAGCTGGACGCGCTCATCCCGTTGTTCGAGGCCGCCGGGATCGGCGCGGCGGTCCGCTTCGATCTCGGTTTCGTGCCGACGCTCCCGTACTACAGCGGAGTCGTGTTCCAGGTCACCGCGCCGGGCCTCGGCTTCCCGGTGGCCGCGGGCGGCCGGTACGACGGGCTGCTTGGGCGCTTCGGCGCCGATCGGCCGGCGACCGGATTCGCGATCAACGTGCCGCATCTGCACCAGGCGGTCCTCGATGCCGGGTGGTCGCCGGACGGCGACACCGCGCTGCTTCTGCTCGATCCGGCCGACGATGCGGTCGCGACGGTGCGGGTCGCCACGGCGCTCCGCCGCGCCGGGATCGCGGTGTGCATCGGTCCGGTCGCCGAGCGTGCCGGGCGCGAGGTCCGCCTCGGCCGGGTCGTCGACGAGGACCATATCGCCTACGAGGGCGCCGACCGGACGCTCGAGGAGCTGGTGACCCTGCTCGGCGGATCGGTCGAATGACCGCGCTGCGCGTCGCGCTCGCCCAGGGCGTGCTCATGCCCGACACCCGCGCGGCCCTTGCCGCTGCGGGGCTGCCGACGGACGCGCTCGACAACGGCGATCGCCGTCTGCTGGTCCCCGCCGGGGACGACACCACTTATGTCCTGTCCCGGCCGGGAGATGTCCCGACCTACGTGGCCCACGGCGCAGCCGACGTCGGCATCGTCGGGAAGGACGTCCTGCTCGAATCCGACGCCGATGTCCTCGAGCTGGTCGATCTTGGGTACGGCACCTGCACCTTCGTGGTCGCGGCGCCGCAGGACATGATCGACCGCTCGCTCGACGAGTATCGGCACCTGGGGTCGCTCGAGGTCGCGACGAAGTACCCGCGCGTCGCCGCAGCGCATTTCCAGCGGCGGGGGATCCAGGTCGAGATCATCAAGCTCGGCGGCTCGATCGAGCTTGCGCCGCAGGTCGGCCTCTCGGACTGGATCGTCGATCTGGTGAGCACCGGCCGGACGCTCCGCGAGAACCGTCTCGCGGTCGTCGAGGAGATCGCGGTCTGCACCGCGCGGCTGGTCGCGAACCGGGTGAGCTACGCGCGCGATCGCGGGCGCATCGCGGCGCTCGCCGCGCGGCTCGAAGCGTGGGCCGCGGCGCGATGACCGTTCGGATCGGCGATCTGGATGCGCTCGCGCGCGCGGTCGCGCGCCGGCGCAACGCCGCGGCCTTCGACGCCGCCACCGTTGAGGCGGTCGGCGCGATCATCGCCTCGGTCCGCCGAAACGGCGATGCCGCGGTCCTGCGGACCGTCCGCCGCTTCGATCGGCCAACGGCGAGGGCCGCCGATCTCTGGGTCGATGCTCCGGCGCTCCGCGGCGCGGCGCGGCGCTGCCCCGCAGGCCTGCGCAGCGCCCTCGACGCTTCATATGCCGCGATCCTCGGCTTCCATCGGACCCAGCGGCCGAAGGCGATCCGCCATCGCGGGACGGCCTTCACCGAGGCATTCGTGCCCCAGCCCCTCGCGCGAGTCGGGGGCTGTGTGCCGCGGGGCACGGTCGGCTATCCCTCGACGGCCCTCATGATCGGCATCCCGGCTCGTGTCGCGGGGGTCGAGGACCTCGTCCTCGCCTCGCCGATGCCCGCGGATGGCGAGGTCGACCCGGTCCTCGCCTATGCCGCGCTCAAGGTCGGCGCGCGCGGCGTCTACCGGGCGGGCGGCGCGGCGGCGGTCGCGGCGCTTGCGTACGGCACCGCGAGCCTTCCGGCGGTGGACAAGATCGTCGGTCCGGGCAACACCTACACGACGGCCGCGAAGTGGCTCGTCTCGGCCGACGTCGGTATCGACGCGCTGCAGGGCCCGAGCGAGCTGGTCATCGTCGCCGGCGCCGATGCCGATCCCGCGGCGGTCGTCCTCGATCTGCAGGCCCAGGCCGAGCACGGCGGCACGCCGTTCGCCGCGCTCGTCTCCGACAGCGCCGGCCTGCTCGCGGTCGTGGCGACGGTGCTAAACAGGGTCGGCAGCCCCAGGGGGACGATCGGGCTGTACCGCGCGAGCTCGCTGACCGCGGCCCTCGCCGCAGCGACGCAGGCCGCGCCCGAGCACGTCAGCCTGTCCGGCGCGCGGGCCGCGCGGCTGGCGACGCGCACGCGGAACGCCGGCGCGGTGTTCGTCGGTACGAAGAGCGCCGTCGCGTTCGGGGATTACGTCGCCGGATCGAATCATTGCCTGCCCACCGGCGGTTCGGCGCGCTGGTCGTCACCGCTTCGGGTCGACGACTTCGTCCGCTGGATGACGCGCGTCACCGCGCACGGCGACGTCCGCAAAGCGGTGCGCGCAGGGGCCGCGGTCGCGCGCCACGAGGGCATGGCCTATCACGCCGCCTCGATGGAGCTGCGGGGCTAAGGGAGCTTGCGCAGCACGGCTGCGGTGTGCGTACCCGCCGACCTCCGCTTGCGGCGGAGCAGCCAGAGGTCCTCGGGGGTGTCGACATCGAGCCCGACCCCGGCGATGCGGGGCGTCGACACCCGCAGGCCCCGTCGTCGCGCCGCTTCGACATGGGCGACGAAGCTCGCCGGTCCGAACAGAGGCGCGATCGCTACTGGCGGCCGCAGGAGCAGGGCGTTCGTCCCGTGCCGGTGGCGGTCGGCGACGACCACCACGTCTGCGCGAGCCTCGGCAGCCAGGATCCGCCGGACGTCCGTGGCCCGCAGGAGGGGGAGGTCTCCGGGGAGCAAGAGCACCGCCGACGCGCCGTGCGCGGCGGCGGCAGCCACGCCGGCCCGCGCGGCGGCACGCGTGCCGCGGGCATCGCTGCGCCGCGCCCCCACGCCGGCGGCCCGGGCGAGCCGCGCGATCGCCGGGCTCGCGGTGATGACGAGCACGTCGTTGCCGGTAGCGCGACAGGCGACGATGACGTCGGCGAGCATCGCGCGGCTCAGCGCCTCGCGCTCGGCCGGCGTGAGCACGCCGCGCAAGCGCCGCTTCGCGCCGCGCGGATCGCGCGCGAGGATGACGATCGTGGTCGTGCTCACGCTGCGGCGGCAAGGGTCGCGGCGGCGAGTGCGGCCCGCGTGGCCGTGTCCCGCATGAGCGTGGGGACCGCCACGGCGCGTAGGCCGAGCGCATGGATCGCCGGCAGGAGCACCGTATCGCTCTCGTCCAGCACGAAGACATCGGCGATGCCGGCATAGAGCCGGGCGACGCCGAGTGCCGAGACCTCGTGGCCAAGGCTCGCGAGCATCGCCGCCGCGGGTCCCTTGATCGCCGCGCCGGCCACGATCGGGCTGACCGCGACGACCGTGGCGTCGGCGTCCTGGAGCGCCTGGCGCAGGCCGCGCAGCGCGAGGATCGGTCCGATGCTCACGAACGGGTTGCTCGGGGCGATGACGATCGTCGCCGCGCCGGCGATCGCCGCCGTGACCGCCGGGGTCGGCGTGGCCTCCGGAACGAAGCGCAGCTCGCGGACCGTGTCCGCGCCGCGCCGGCGGACGAAGTACTCCTGAAAGGAGATCCAGCCGCCGTCGACGCGGACCTCGGTCTTTTGCGGATCGTCGGTCGCGGGGAGGATCCGCGCGCCGATGCCGAGGGCGCGCCGCATCCGGTCGGTGACCGCGGTGAGGGTGGCCCCGGCGCTCAGCGCCTCGGTGCGGAGCACGTGGGTCGCGAGATCGCGGTCCCCCAAGCGGAACCAGGTCTCGGCGCCAAGCCGCGCGAGCTCCTCCTGGAGGTGGAAGGTCTCTTCCCTGCGGCCCCAGCCCTGCTCCTCGTGCACCAGTCCGGCGAGCGTGTAGAGCACGGTGTCGATGTCGGGCGAGACATGCAGCCCATAGAACCGTTCGTCGTCCGCGACGTTCACCACCGCGGTGACCCGGGCCGGGTCGGCGACCGATACCAGGCCGGAGAGGAAGCGGGCCGCGCCCACCCCGCCGCAGAGCACGACGATCCCTTCCACGCATCCATTGTGGGTGAGGGCCTGCGGCCCTGTGCCGCGCATGTGGCACGCTATGCCGATGAGCGACACACTTCCGCGCCCGCGCGACGATCTCGCCGGCTTCGGCGCGTACAAGACCCAGCAGGCGGCGAGCGCGGAGGTGCGGGTGAACGCGAACGAGTGGGCCGAGCCGAATCGAGCCGGCACGTATCTCACCCCCGAGGAGCTGCACGAGGTCCTCCTGAATCGGTACCCCGCGGCGGCCGGAGCGGCGGTGCTCCGCGCGACGCTGGCGACGCGGTTCGGGGTGGCGCCGGAGCAGCTCATCTTCGGCAACGGGAGCAACGAGGTGCTCCTGAACACGTTCCTCGTGTTCGGCGGACACGGCCGGACGACGCTCCTGTTCCAGCCGACCTACTCGATGCACGAGCGCCTGGCGCAGATCGCCGGCGGGACGGTCGCGAACGAGGAGATCGGCCTGCCCTACGACCTCACCGCCAAGCGCGCGCAGGCGGCGATGGCCCGGACCCGCCCGGCGATCGTGTGCTTCACCACGCCGAACAACCCCACCGGGAACCTCATCGATCACGACCTCATCCTCGCCGTGGCCGAGGCGTACCCCGAAACCCTCGTGCTGGTGGATGAGGCCTATAGCGACTTCGCGAACACGACGATCCTGCCGCGGGTCGCGGGCCACCCGAACGTCGTTGTGAGCAAGACGTTCTCCAAGGCCCGCGCCGCGGCGGGCCTGCGCCTGGGCATCCTCATCGTCGATCCGCGCATCGCGGACCGCTTCCGCGCGGTCCAGCTCCCGTACAACGTGAGCGCGCTCACCCACGCGGTCGGTGCGAAGCTCGCCGGGCTGGACGACGACATCGCCCGCCGGGTCGAGGAGTGCCGCGTCGGGCGCGAGATCGTCTACGCGGCGCTGCAGATGGCGCCGGGCGTCGAGCCGTTCCCATCCATCACGAACTTCGTCCTCTTCCGCCTCGCCGACGGCGACACCGCCGGAACGCATGCGCGGTTCGTGGCGGAGGGGATCCTCCTGCGCGACATCTCGATGTGGCCCGGCTGCGCCGGTTGCCTGCGGGTCTCGATCGGCACGCCCGAGGAGAACGACAAGGTCGCTGCCGCGATCGGCCGGGTCTTCGCGCCGCCGGCGAAGGTGACCGCGTGAGTGCCGCCAAGCGGACGACCGCGACGAAGCGCACCGCGCGAGCGGGCGCGGTAACGCGCAAGACCAAGGAAACGAACATCGACGTC
Organism: Candidatus Limnocylindria bacterium; assembly: GCA_036565345.1. GTDB lineage: Bacteria > Chloroflexota > Limnocylindria > P2-11E > P2-11E > UBA4735. Next base: position 11,004 of record DATCNH010000046.1, read on the forward strand.
TCGCTGCGCCTCGATGCCGGCGGGACGGCGAAGGTCTCGACCACGCTCCCGTTCCTCGACCACATGGTCGAGCTCATCGCCGTCCATGGCCTGATGGATCTCACGGTAAGGGCGCGCGGCGACCTGGAGATCGACCAGCACCACACCGTCGAAGACCTGGGCCTCGTTCTGGGCCGCGCCCTCGACGAGGCGCTCGGGGACCGCACCGGGATCGTCCGCTACGCCTCGATCAGCCTCCCGATGGACGAGGTGCTGGTGAACGTGGCGATCGATCTCGGCGGCCGGCCCGGCTTTGCCTACGACCTCACGCCGAAGCAGCGGATCGTCGGCTCGTTCGACACCACGCTCATGCCGCATTTCCTCGAGTCGTTCGCCCAGACCGGGCGGTTCACGCTGCACGTCACCCAGATCCGTGGCGGAAATTCCCACCACCTCCTCGAGGCGGCGGCCAAGGGACTCGGGCGGGTCATCGATGCCGCGTCGCGCCACGATCCGCGCCGTGGCGGTCAGGTGCCGTCGAGCAAGGGACGCATCGGCGCCTGATCCGACCCGGGGCCCGCTGGTGCTGCTCGATGCGGCGAGCCTGCTCTACCGCGCGTACCACGCGATCCCCGAGATGCGGGCCGCGGACGGATCGAAGATCCATGCGGCCCACGGGTTCCTCGGCTTCCTCACCCGGCTCATCCCCGATCGGAGGGCCGACCGGCTCGTCATCGCCCTCGACAACGACTGGCGTCCCGCCTTCCGGGTCGAGGCACTCCCGACGTACAAGACCCACCGGCTCGCCGGCCCCGATGACCCGCCGGACGATGTCGGCCTGCAGTTCCCGGTGTTGCTGGAGATCTTCGATGCGATCGGCATTTCCTACGCCGAGGCCACGGGCTTCGAAGCCGAGGACGTCATCGCGACGATCGCGGCCGGCGCGACCGGACCGGTCGAGATCGTGACCGGCGACCGCGACCTCTTCGCCGTCGTCCGCGATCCCGACGTGAAGGTGCTCTACACGCTCCGCGGGGTGAGCCAGCTCGCCGGGGTGGACGAGGCCTGGATCGCCGCGAAGTACGGGATCCCGGGTGACCGCTACCTCGACTACGCGCTCCTCCGCGGCGATCCCTCGGACGGCCTCCCCGGCGTCGCCGGGATCGGAGAGAAGACCGCGAGCGGCCTCCTCCGCCGGTACGGGTCGCTCGACGCCGCGCTCGACGCGGCCGATCTCGATCCCGCGGTGCGGCGGAAGCTCGCCGCGTCGGCCGAGTACCTCGCCGCGGCGCGGCGGGTGGTCGCCCCGGTGGCGGACTGCCCGGTGCGGGGCGGCGACGGGACGCTGCCGCGCGCGCCCCGGGATCCCGACGGTCTCGCCGAGATCGGCGCCCGCTCCGGGCTCGGCGGCGCCGCGAGGCGGCTGGTGGAGGCGCTCGCCGCGCGGGCATAGCCGCCGGCCCCGGTCCGATCGAAGGATGCCCGACAATGAGGCGGTGATTGCCATCGTCGACTACGGCGTCGGGAACCTCGCGAGCGTCCAGAAGGCCTTTGCCGCCGTCGGGTCGCAGGCCACGCTGGTCCGCGATCCGGCACGCCTGGCCGATGCGGCGGGGATCATCCTCCCGGGGGTCGGGAACTTCGGCCACTGCAGCCGCGAATTCCACCGCTATGGCTTTGCCGGCCCGCTGCGCGCCGCCCGAAGGCGCCGGGTGCCGATCCTGGGAATCTGCGTCGGGATGCAGCTCCTGTTCGAGGGGAGCGAGGAGGACGCCGCGGAGCCGGGCCTCGGCTTCTACTGCGGGAGCGTGACGAAGATGACCGGCGTGCCGCGGGTCCCCCAGATCGGCTGGAATGCGATCGAACTGCAGGGCACGCATCCCTGGCTGCGCGATGTGACCGACGGCGACCACTTCTACTTCGTCCACAGCTACGCGCCCGAGACCGACGACGATGTCGTACTCGGGACCGTCGACTACGGCGGGCCGCGCCTGGCGATCGTCGGCAGCGATGGGCTTCTCGGTGTGCAGTTCCACCCCGAGAAGTCCGGCGCCAACGGCCTCCGGATCATCAGTGCCTTCGCCGCCGCGTCCGCCTCGGCCGCCGCGGGCCGCGCGGGATGATCGTCTACCCGGCGATCGACATCCTGGACGGCCGCTGCGTGCGGATGACCCGCGGCGATTTCGCGACCGCGGAGGACGTCGCGCCATCCCCGCTCGAGGCGGCGAAGCGCCTCGTGTCGGAGGGCGCCGAATGGCTGCATGTCGTCGACCTCGACGGTGCGCGGACCGGCCGGCCGGCCAACCTCGACCACATCCGGCAGATCGCGAACCGCTTCACCGTCAAGATCCAGGCCGGCGGGGGCATCCGCGACTTCGACACCGCCGAAGCCTTCGCCGAAGCCGGTGTCTCGCGGATCGTCGTCGGGACCGCCGCGGTCGGGGACCGCGAGCTCATCGGCCGACTCGTCGATCGTCACGCCGATGGGATGGCGGTCGCGGTCGACGCGCGCAATGGACTGGTCGCCTCGCACGGCTGGACCGAAACGTCCACGGTGATGGCCGCCGACCTCGCGCAAACACTCGCGATCGCCGGCGTGCCGACGATCATCTACACGAATGTCTCGATCGACGGGACGCTGCAGGGCGTGGACCTCGTGTCGACCGCAGCGGTCGCCCGCGCCTTTGGCGGGGACCTCATTTACTCCGGAGGCGTCGGCTCGCTCGAGGACATCCGCGCAGTGGCCCGGCTCCGCCACCGCGGGGTGCGCGGGATCATCGTCGGCCGTGCGCTCTACCTCGGCCGGTTTTCGCTGGGGGACGCGATGACCGCGCTGCGCGGCGACTGATGCTCGCCAAGCGCGTGATCCCCTGTCTGGACGTGCGCGACGGGAAGGTCGTGAAGAGCGTCCGCTTCGTCGACACGAAGGATGTCGGCGATGCCATCGAGCTTGCGCGCCGCTACGACCAGGCCGGCGCTGACGAGCTGGTGTTCCTCGACATCAACGCGTCGCACGAGGGGCGGCGCACGGTGATCGAGTTCGCCGCCCGGGTGGCCGAAGAGCTGTTCATTCCCTTCACCGTCGGCGGCGGCATCGCCTCGGCCGACCTCGCGGGCGAGATCCTCCGGGGCGGCGCGGATAAGGTCGCGGTGAACAGCGCCGCGGTCCGGCGGCCCGAGCTCATCGGCGAGATCGCCGGACGGTACGGCGCGCAGGCGGCGGTGCTCTCCATCGATGCGCGCCGCGGCGCGCAGGGCTACGAGGTCGTGGTCGACGGGGGTCGCCGGCCGACGGGCCGCGAGGTCGTCTCCTGGGCCCGTGAGGCGGTCGACCGCGGCGCCGGCGAGATCCTCCTGAACAGCATCGACCGTGACGGGACCAAGCTCGGGTTCGATCTCGAGCTCACGAACGCCGTCGCATCCGCGGTGGATGTTCCGGTCATCGCTTCGGGCGGGGCCTCCACCGCCGCGGACTTCGTGACGCTCTTCCGCGACAGCGGCGCCGATGCCGGGCTAGCGGCGTCGATCTTCCATTACGGAGAGCTCACCGTCGCCGAGGTCAAGGCCGCCCTTGCAGCGGCCGGCGTCTCGGTCCGCCCGGCGGAGCGGGCGCTCGCATCGTGACGCTCGATCCCCGGGCGATCGATGCCGATACGGTCCGGTTCGATGCGCAGGGCCTCGTCCCGGCCATCGTGCAGGACGCCGCGAACGGAACGGTCCTCATGCTCGCCTGGATGGATCGCGAGGCGCTCGACGCCACCCTCCGAACGAACGAGGTGCATTTCCACAGCCGTTCGCGCGGCGCTCTCTGGAAGAAGGGCGAGACCAGCGGCAATGTGCTGCACGCCGTCGACGTTCGCGCCGATTGCGACGGCGATGCGCTCCTCGTTCGCGCACATCCGGCCGGACCGGTGTGCCACACCGGCGACCGCACCTGCTGGGGCGGGGATGAGGCCGTCCCGCTCGCGAAGACGCTCGCCGATCTTGGCGCGCTGCTCGCGCAGCGCCGGCGCGATCTGCCGGCCGGGTCCTACACCGCCGAGCTCTTCCGCGGCGGTCGTGCTGCCATCGCGCAGAAGGTCGGCGAGGAAGCGCTCGAGCTCGCCCTCGCCGCGGTCACCGAGTCACCGGAGCGCGCGCTCTCGGAATACACCGACCTGGTGTACGCGCTCGTGGTCCTCGCGACCGAGCTGGGGATCACCGCCGCCGACGTCGACCGGTCGCTCGCCGAGAAGAAGGTCGTCGCGCTAAGCCGTGGCTCGTGACCGTGGCGTCAGCGGTCGCGGCGCCGGCGACGATCGTGGTCGAGGGCCTCACCAAGCGGTACAAAGGCGCCGAGGTGAACGCCGTTGACGGCATCAGCTTCAGCGTGGCCCCGGGTGAGCTCTTCGCCCTCCTCGGCCCGAACGGGGCGGGAAAGACGACGACGATCTCCATCCTGACGACGACCCTCTCGGCCACGAGCGGCCGGGCGACCATCGCCGGCCGCGATCTGGCGACCGAGGCGAGCGCGGTGCGCAGCTCGGTGGGCATCATCTTCCAGAAGCCCAGCCTGGACCAGAACCTCACCGCCGAGGAGAACGTCCGCCTGCACGCGATCCTCTACCGGATCCATCCGTACCGGCCGTTCTTCTCGCTCATGCCGGTGGCCTATCGCGACCGGGTCCGCGAGCTCGCGTCGATCCTCGGCATCGAGCAGGAGATGTTCAAGCCGGTGAAGACGTTCTCCGGCGGCATGAAGCGCAAGCTCGAGATCGTCCGCAGCCTCATGCACCGGCCCCAGGTGCTCTTCCTCGATGAGCCCACGTCCGGCCTGGACGCCGCGAGCCGTCGTGCCCTCTGGGACCACTTGCGGGAGGTCCGGGCCGCGGAGCGCACCACGGTGTTCCTGACCACGCACTACCTCGATGAGGCCGAGGATGCCGATCGGGTCTGCATCTTGAACCAGGGCCGCATCGTCGCCGAGGACACTCCGGAGCGGGTCAAGCGCGCGCTCACCGGCGAGTACGTGCTCATCGACGCCGACGATCGGGAGGCGCTGCGCCGCGAGCTCGCGGTGCGAGCGATCGCGTTCACCGAGACGCCGCTATTCCGCATCCCGCTCCACGAGTTGGGTGCGCATGCGCTGCTCAGAAGCATCGACACGCCCCTCACCGTCGTCCGCACCGTGGCTCCGACGCTCGAGGATGCGTACCTGAAAGTGCTGGCACAGTCGTGATCGACGAGCGGTCGCAGCTCGGCCCGATCCTCGCGCTCGCGCAGCGCGACTTCACCAAGCTCCTGCGCGATCGGGCGCGGCTGGTCACCACGCTCATCTTCCCGTTCATCCTCATCGGCGCGCTGGGCGGCGCGCTCCAGGCGAACTTCGGCGCGGCCATCGGCTACAGCTTCCTCGTGCTCACCTTCACCGGAGTGCTCGCGCAGACGCTGTTCCAATCCACCGCGACCGGGCTCATCTCGCTCATCGAAGATCGCGAGAACGATTTCAGCCAGGAGATCTTCATCTCGCCGCTTTCGCGCTACTCGATTATCTTCGGGAAGATCCTTGGAGAAACGCTCGTCGCCCTGCCGCAGGGGCTCGCGGTGATCCTCTTCGGTCTCGTCGTCGGCGTCCCGCTCGGGGTGGGCAGCGTGCTCGGCCTCATCGGAGCCGGGATGATCGTCGCGCTGTTCGGCGGCGCCTTCGGCGTGCTCGTGCTGTCGACCCTGCAGAGTCAGCGCGCCGCGAACCAGATCTTCCCATTCGTGTTCCTCCCGCAGTTCTTCCTCGCCGGGGTGTTCAACCCGATCCAGGTGCTCCCCTGGTATCTGGAGATCGCATCGCGCCTCGCACCGATGCGGTACGCCGTCGACTTCCTCCGCGGCGTGTATTACGCCGGCAGGCCCGAGTACGACAAGGTGGTGCTCCAGGACCCACTCACCAACCTTGCGATCATGGGCGCCCTGTTTGTCGTCTTCCTCGGGCTTGGGACGACGCTGTTCGTGCGGTCGGAGCGCAATCGCTAGACCGACGCAGGTCGTGCATCCGGTCCTCCGCTTCCAGCAGTGGGGACTGCGCGCGTCGTGGGAGTGCGCGTCGTCTAGGTTTCGAGCAGCTCCTGCGCGGCCTCGAGCCGGTCGATCGTGCGGGCCCGGCCGAGCAGGGCCATGGACCCGTAAAGCGGCGGCCCGACCCTCCGGCCGGTGACCGCGGCGCGGACCGCGATCGTGACATCGCGAAGGGTCCAGTCGACATCGGCGGCAACGGCGCCGAGCGCGGCCTCGATCGCCTCTGGCGTGAACGGATCGAGATAGCGGAGCGCCACGGTCGCCCGGCTGAGCGCGGTCACGGCGTCCAGCCGCTCGCGCTTCTTGGGTACGAGCAGCGTCGGGTCCAACCCGAGGTCATCGGTGAACAGGAAACCGATGAGCTCGGGCGCCTCGGCCAGCGTCGCCATCCGCTCCTGGATGAGCGGGACGACCGCGCGCACGAGTGTGCGGTCCCACGCGGCGGGGAGGAACGGCTCCAGGCGGCCGCCGAGCTCGTCGATGGACAGGCGGCGGATCCAGGTCCCGTTGAACCAGCTCAGCCGCTCGCGATCCCAGCGGCCCCCGGCGCGGTGAACCTGCTCGATGCGCCATCGATCGACGAGCTCCGCGAGTGAAAAGATCTCCTCCTCGGTCCCTGGTGACCAGCCGATGAGTGCGAGGTAGTTGCGCATCGCCTCCGGCAGGTAGCCGCCCGATCGGAACTCCTCGACCTTCGTCGCGCCGTGGCGCTTCGCCAGCTTCTTGCTGTCGGGGCCGAGCACGTTCGGCAGGTGCGCGTGCGGCGGCGCGGTCCACCCAAAGGCCTGATAGACGAGGAGGTGCTTAGGGGTCGACGGCAGCCAATCCTCGCCGCGAAAGACGTGCGAGATCTCCATGAGGTGGTCGTCGATGACCACCGCCAGCTGGTAGGTGGGGAAGCCGTCCGATTTCAGGAGCACCTGGTCCTCGATCGACCGGAGTGGCCAGGCGACGTGGCCAAAGACCAGGTCGTCGATCGCGATCTCGCCGTCCTCGGGGACCTTCAGGCGGATGACGTGCCGCTCGGCAGCGGCCCGCTCGGCAGCCGCGCCCGGATCGATCGTTCGGCAGTGGCGGTCATAGCGGGTGATCTCGCCGCGGGCCTGCTGCGCCTTCCGCATCTCGTCGAGCCGCTCGCGGCTGCAAAAGCAGGGATAGGCCGCCCGGTCGGCGACGAGCGCCGCGGCATGCTGTTGGTAGATCGGGAGTCGCTCGGACTGCACATAGGGGCCGACCGTCCCGCCCTCCCGCGGCCCCTCGTCCCAGTCGATGCCCATCCAGTGGAGTCCCTCGTAGATGCTGTCGATCGCGCCGGGCACGAGCCGGTCCTGATCGGTGTCCTCGATCCGCAGGATCAGCGTGCCGCGGTGCTGGCGCGCCATGAAGTAGTTGTAGAGGGTCGTCCGCACGCTCCCGATGTGGAGCGAGCCGGTGGGCGAAGGAGCGAAGCGGACGCGGACCGTCACCACGGGAGTCTAAAGAACGTAAACTGCGGATGAATGAGCGTCACGACGCGTCGCGAACGCCGCGAGAAAGAGCTCCGCCGCAAGCAGCGCGAAGGCCGGTCTTCCGGCGGATCGCATGGGCGCGGCGGCGGTCGCGGCGGCATCAATCCGCTCTTCATCGGGGCGGGCATCGTCATCGTCGTCGCGCTGCTCATCTTCGTGGGTCAGCAGACCAAGTTCTTCACCCCGCCGGGGCCCAGCGCTTCACCGGTGCCGACCCCCGCGGTGTCCCCGAACGACCCGGCGATCGGCACCAAGGAACAGGACAACGGCAACACTCACGTGGATGCCGGCAAGCCGGTGACCTACGCCTCGCTTCCGCCGACCTCGGGCTCGCACTGGCCGGTGCCGGCCGCGCCCGCGCCGTGGGGGATCAAGGACACCCAGCTGCCCAACGAGGTGACCGTGCATAACCTCGAGCACGGCGGGATCGTGATCGTCTACAGCCCCTCGCTCGGCGCGGATGACCTGGGGAAGCTGAAGGACAGCGTCCGGAGCATCACCGCGACGACGAAGTACAAGAAGATCGTCCTCGAGCCGTACAAGGAGCTCACCGACGCGAAGATCGCGCTCACCGCGTGGGACTGGATCCTCAAGCTGCAGACGCCCGACCAGACCGCCATGGTGAAGTTCATTTCCGTGCACTACGACAGCACCGACGCGCCGGAGCCCGGCGCGCAATAGCCGGGGCGGCGTACCAGCGTCCGGCTAGTCGCCCCAGTAGCGCTCTTCCTTCCAGGGATCCCCAGTGTTGTGGTAGCCGTTGCGCTCCCAGAATCCGGGCTTGTCCACCGCCGAGAACTCGATCCCGCGCAGCCACTTGGCGCTCTTCCAGGCGTACAGGCGCGGGACCACCAGGCGGGCCGGTTGGCCGTGCTCCGGCGAGAGCGCCTCACCGTTCGCGCGGAGCGCGACGAGGCAGTCCTCCCGCAGGCAGTACTCGATCGGCGTGTTCGCGGTGAAGCCGTGCTCGCTGTGGGCGATGACGAACTTCGCTTCGGCCGTCGGCTGGGCCAGCTCGACGATCTTGCTGAACGGGATGCCTTCCCACTTCTGGTCGAGGCGCGACCAGGTCGTGACGCAGTGCATATCCGCGGTCACTGCGGCGTGCTGCTCTTTGTCCAGGGCCTGGAGCTCGTCCCAGGTCCAGCGCAGCTCGGTGGCGACCGTTCCGAACACCCGGAGGTCGTAGGTCTTCGGGTTGAAGGTCGGCACCGGCCCGTAGTGCAGGACCGGCCACTTCTCGGTGAGGTACTGCCCTGGAGGCACGCGCTCGGCCTTCTCGGCCGGCAGGTCCGCTTTCTTGGTGAAGAATTTCATTCGATCCCCGCGGCGGCGCGCAGCCTCTTGAAGGTGTAGATGCCGGTGTCGTGGCCGTCGGCCCATTCCGGTGAGAGACCGTACCGCCCCACCGCGTATACCTCCTTCAGCTCGGTCTGCTTCTCCGTGAAGGTCGTGCTCGCGTCGACATTGCCCTTGTAGGAACCCTCCCCCGAACAGTAGGCGCACGGGCAGGCACGCCGGAACGGCTCCCAGGCGTACTCGCTCACCTGGGCATCATCCCAGGTGATCTCGAAGACCTGCCGCTCGGGCACGATCCGCCAGTCCGCCGGCCGGTGGAAGACATCCGCCATCGGCCTGATGATACGAAGGTGACGACCGAGATGGACGACTTCCTGAAGATCGAGATGCGGGTCGGCCGGATCCTCGCGGCCGAGGATTTCCCGGCGGCGCGCAATCCCTCGTACAAGCTGACGATCGACCTCGGCCCCTTGGGCGACCGGCGGTCATCGGCGGCGATCCGGCCGTGGTACGAAAAGGCCGATCTGGTCGGCAGGCTGGTCGTGTGCGTCACGAACCTCCCGCCGCGGCGGATCGCCACCTTCGACTCGGAGATTCTCACCCTGGGCGCGGTCGACGGGAACGGGCGCGTGACGCTGCTCGAGCCCGACGCCGACTGCGAGCTGGGCGCGCGGATCGGTTAGCTCACCACTCGAAGAAGCGCAGGCGGTCGAAGGGCCAGAAGCGCACGATGACCTTGCCGATAATCCGGTCGTTCGGCTGGGACCCGAACGACCGGGAGTCCTGCGAGAACTGGCGGTTGTCACCGAGCGCGAAGAAGTGATCGGCCTCGATCGTCAGCGGGTAGGTGATGCTCGGACTCTGCGTGACGGTCGCGCCATGCGCCTCGGGATAGTCGGCCGCCTTCCCGTTCACCAGCAGCACGCCGTCCTTGATGTCAACGGTATCGCCCCCGACCGCGGCAACGCGTTTCACGTAGGGGATCGCCGAATCCACGGTCGGGTTGAAGACCACGATGTCGCCTCGCGCCGGCGCGCCGATCCGGTAGTCGACCTTGCTCACCAGGACCCGGTCTCCCTGGAGGAGCGTGACCTCCATGCTGCGTTGGCGGACCTCGGTGACCTGGACCACGAACAGATTCAGGACGACGGAGATGATGACCGCGAGGGCCAGGGCCTGGACGATCTCGAGCGCTGCCCGCCACGAAAAGGGTGGCTCGGCACGGTCCTCGGCGCCCTGGATCTCCCTGGTCGTCACCGGTGCAAGTGTGTCACGCTCCGCCGATGAGCGACGCACGCGCGCCGCGCCTCTGGCGCGACGGCGATTTCCTGCGTCTCTGGACCGGCCAGACGATCTCGGAGATGGGCTCGGTCATCACCCGGACCGCACTTCCGATCCTCGCCGTCCTCACCCTGCATGCCGGTGCGCTCGAGCTCGGGGCTCTGGTGGCGTCCGCCTCGGTCGCCGTCCTGGTCGTGGGGCTCTTCGCCGGCGTGCTCGTCGACCGGGCGCCCCGCCGCCCGCTGATGATCGGCGCCGATGTCGGGCGGGCGTTGGTCTTGTTGTCGATCCCGGTCGCCGCCTTCGCCGGGCGTCTGGGCCTGGAGCAGCTCTATGTGGTGGCGTTCCTCGAGGCCGGGCTCGGCTCGTTCTTCGAGATCGCCTATCGCTCGTATCTTCCCGGCCTGGTCGCGCCGAACCGCCTCCTCGAAGCGAACGCGAAGATCGGCATGACCAGCGCGGTCGCGGAGCTGGGCGGACCGGGCATCGGTGGGACGCTCGTGCAGCTGATGAGTGCCCCGGTGGCCATCCTCGCCGACGCCGTCAGCTATGTCGTGTCCGCGATCTCGATCGCCCTCATTCGCGCGCCGGAGCGTGCTGTTGCGCCCCTCGAGGTGCCACACCATCTCCGGCGTGAGCTCGCCGAGGGGCTGGCCGCCGTGGGTCGCCACCCGCTACTCCGGCCCCTCGCGCTCGCCTCGGTCACGAGCGCCCTGTTCGGGAATTTCTTTGCCGCGCTGTACACGCTGTATGCGCTCGAGGAGCTGGGCCTGTCGCCGTTCCTGCTCGGCCTCACCGTCTCGGCCGGCGGGGTGGGCTCCCTCATGGCCACCACGCTCGTCGGCCCGCTCACCGCCCGATTCGGCCTCGGCCCGACCCTGGTGTGGACCCGGGTCGCGGCCGGGATCCTCGCGTTCCTCATCCCGCTGGCCGGCGGGCCCCCGCTCGTCGCTGCGCTCTTCCTGTTCATTCCGCAGCTTGTCGGGGATGGGCTGGCGACGGTCTCGCAGATCAACGGCGTGACCCTCCGCCAGCTGGTGACTCCGGCGCCGCTCCTCGGACGGGTCAACGGCACGACGCACGTTCTGCTGGAAGGGGTCGCCCCGGTCGGCGCCATCGTCGGCGCGCTCGTGGCCGAGTCGTTCGGGATCAGGACCGCGGTCGGGGTGGCGGTCGTCGGGTCGTTCGCCGGACTGCTGTTCCTCGTCCGGTCGCCGATCCGGACGCTTCGCTCGGCGGCCCCCGCGATCGCCTAAGGCCCGTCCCCTGCGAGCGCGGTTCGCCGTCTGCTATTGGGGCTCGGCGGCCACCGAGTTCGCCAGCGCGACCCGCTCGAGGACACGGCTCAGCATGACGAGCTCCGGCGGGCTCACGTGGTCGGCGAAGCGCGTGGCGATCGCGCCAAGGTGCCCCGGCGCCGCCCGCCGGAACGCCCGGCGGCCGGCGGCGGTGACCACGGCGTATTGACCGCGCTTGTCGAGCTCGCAGGCACGCCGTTCCACGAATCCGCGGGCCTCGAGGCGGTCGATCAGGCGCGAGAGGCCGCTCTTGGTCAATCCGATCCGCTCGGCGATCTGGTGCAAGCGCAGCTGCTGTTCGGGGGCCTCCGAGAGCACGACCAGCACGCCGTAGCCGGCAAGCGTGAGGTCCGAATCTTCGAGCGCGCGCTCCAATGACCGGCTCACCGTGGCATGGGAGCGCAGGAACGCCCGCCAGGCGCGCAGCTCCTCCGGACTGAGGCGCCGCTTGGCGGACGGGCGAGCAAGCTTGGGCATCGGGGACATGTTGACTCCTGTGACCAAAACGCGCATCGGCCGGTGCCTATTCAGGCCGGGCGCGGGAATATGTTGTCTATACAACGAGTTCTTGTAGTGGTTGCAGAAGCAACCGTATCCCGAGAGTGACCCTCCGGGAAGAGGAGAACACACAAATGGCAAAGTGGTACATCGACCCGTCGCATTCGAGCGTCACCTTCGGGGTGAAGCACATGATGGTCGCGACCGTCCGCGGAAAGCTCGGCAAGCTGCAGGGCGAGCTGGACTTCGACCCGAAAGCGCCGGCTCAGGCGAGGATCCGCGCGACGATCGACGTCAGCACCATCGACACGAATGACCCCAAGCGGGACGGCCACCTGAAGAGCCCGGACTTCTTCGACGTCGCACAGTACCCGGAGATCACCTTCCGCAGCACGCAAATCGAGCCCAAGGGTGCCCAGGGCAGCGGTCAGTACGCGGTCCGTGGTGACCTTTCGATCCGCGGGACCACCAAGCCGGTGAGCTTCGACGCCGTGATCGAGGGCATCGCCGCCGACACCGACGGTGGCCAGCACCTCGGAGCCGCCGGGACCCTCGTCATCGACCGGACCCAGTGGGGTCTGGTCTGGAACCAGCCGCTCGCCAATGGCGTCCTCGTCGGCGACAAGGTGACGATCGAGCTCGGACTTGCCGCCCTCGACGCGGCCACCGCGCGAAAGTATGGCCTCGTGCCTGCCGCCGCCGCCTGACCGGCCCAACCCGATCGGCGGCCCACACCGCGGCCTGACGCTCCGCTAGGAGCGTCGGGCCCTGGTGCGTTGATCGACGATCCGCTCCGCCTCGGCGATCCAGCGGCCCATCCGCTCCTCCTGCTCGCGGAGGCGCTCGCCGAGCTGGAACTCGAACTCCTCGAGCTGCCGGAGGAGGCGGTCGTGGAAGTGCTGCTCTTCGGCCACGAGCTCGCCCTGGATCCGCTCGCGCTCGGCCTGACCCCAGGCCGACAGGACATCCTTCTCGCGGAGCTGCCGCTCGGCGATCTCGGCCGCCTCGGCCGCGAGCATCTCGTCGAGGCGCTGGGTGAAGCGGCGCTGCTGCTCGAGCGCCCAGGTCTCCGATTGGCGGTCTTCGGCCTGACGGCGGCGGATCAGCGCTTCGCGCTCCATCTGCTCCGCCGCGGCGATGCGGCCCGCGGCCTCCTCGCGCAGGCGCGCGATCTCGGGGTCGGGCACGCGCTCGGTCACTTGTGCGATGGGCGCCCACGCAGACGTCTCCGCCGCAGTGCTCGGGCGGGCCGGCGGCGAGAAGGTCTCATACGACTCCACCGGGTTCGCTGCGGCGGACGATCCGAAGGTCTCTTCGGACTCCTCGACGCCCCAGGCTGACTGCGAGTGCGCTGGAGCGGCGGCCCCGAAGGCCCCGTTCGACTCCTCGACGCCCGCGTTCGCCGGCTGGGCCGCGGCTGCCTGATCGAATGTCTCCTCAGACTCCTCATGCCAGCGGTCGATCGCCGGCTTGGGGTCCAACAGGCCGAAACGAATCGATGTGGTGTTGTCCTCGTGGCCGATCACTGGATCACCGCCCTCCCGTCATGGATTCCGTGCAGTTGTATCAAGAGATCTGCCGGCCCCGCCTCCGCCGTTCGGGGGATGACGGTACTCCCCAGTTGCACCGCGCTACGGAGGTTCAGCCCGGGGATGCCAGGGACGAAGGAGCGGCCGTGGAAGCTGCGGACCACAGCGGCGCGGCGGAGTACCTGATGCACCGCGACGAGGCGGCCGATCCGCCGGCGCTGGTCTGCGTCGTGGGGAAGACCGAGCTCCGCTACCACCTGCGGGCGATTGACGATCTGCACGCGATGCTGAGGAAGCATGGCGACTGGATGCTCCTCGGGAGCGCCGACGAGCAGAAGCCCGCCGCGGAGGGCACCGTCGAGGCCTGGGGCCGCTCCGCGAAGAATCCGGTGAAGGGTTGGTACGGACTGAAGAAGGGCCTGCGCGGACGGTTCGGGATGTACCTGCCGCCCCTGCTCGAGGCGCTCGGGCTCGCCGAGGTGGAGCACAACGCGAAGAACAATCGGATGCGCGCGAAGTAACGCCAGGCGTCGCGGGCTTGGTCCAGTTCGCGGACGAGCGCCTTCGAGCATCCGGTTGACCCTGGTAGAACGGTTGTTCTAACATAGCCGGCGTCGCCACGAAACGAGACCCGCGTTCCTATAACGCCGCCTACTACGCGCGGAATCGCGAGCAGGAGATCGAGCGCGTCGCCCGGCGTCAGCGAGCCGAAGTCGCCTGGCTGCGCGACCTCAGGCGCGTTCCCTGCATGGACTGCGGTGGCGTCTTCCCGCCTCACGCCATGGACTTCGATCATCGTGATCGTTCCCAGAAGCGCTTCAACGTCGCCGGAAGGTCGTTGCTCAGGAAGCGCCAGGTCGTGCTGCGAGAGGTCGCAAAGTGCGACATCGTCTGTGCCAATTGTCATCGCGTGAGAACGTACGCAGCCTTTGAGGAAGGCGCGCTGCGGCCTCCGGTTCGCGACCGCCTGCCGGACACGCCTGAGCGCGAACGCGCACGGACGAAGTTCCGCGATCTGTGGCGGGCACAGAGTGAGCTGCTGCGCGCCTTTCGAGCGACGCCGTGTATGGACTGCTCGAAGACCTTCCCGTGGTACGTCATTGAATTCGACCATCGTGATCCCGAACAGAAGATCGGCGGGGTCACGCGGATGGCCGGTCGGGTCACGCTCGCGCGATTGCTCGATGAAGTCGCGAAGTGCGATATCGTTTGTGCGAACTGTCATCGCCTGCGAACCTACGCGCGGCGTGCAGTGGTCAGTCCGTCTGCGGGTGTGTTGTAGTGGTTGCAAACGACCCTTCCAAGGTTGGAGTGCGGGTTCGATTCCCGCCACCCGCTCCGCGGCGCTTCAGTTACCCAGCCGTCCGCCAGATGCGCGGCCACCTCGCGACCTCCGTCACCCGGCCGCGACGCTCGAGGTACCGCAGGTGGGCGAGGGTCTCGGCCAGCGCGAAGCGCTCCTCGTGCGCCGAGCGCAGTCGCGGGAACAGCGTGCGACAGATCGCGTAGGCGTCGCGCCCGGCGCCGATCGCGGCGAGGGTGTCGTCGAGCCGGGCGGCGTGATGCGCGATGACCTCGTCGACCCGTCCGTCGCAATCGTCGAACGGTTCGCCGTGCGCCGGCAGGACATGCTTCACGCCGAGCGTCTTCATCTTCTCTAGGGCGGCGAGAAAATCGCCGAGCGGATCATCCCGCGAATACGGGTAGAGCCCGACGTTCGACGTGATCCGGGGCAGCACGTGGTCGCCCGCGAACAGCGTGCGCGTCTGCGGCTCGAAGAGCACCGCGTGGTGATCGGTGTGGCCGGGGGTCCAGACCACGGTCATGGCGCGGCCGCCCAGGTCCACCGACTCGCCGTCCTCGACGGTGCGGACCGGATCGAACGGGTCCACGCCGGCGGCCATCTCGATCCAGGCCGTCCGCATCCCCAGGTCGACGTCGTGTGGCATCCCGTGCTTCTCGAACCAGGCGTAGGTCGTGTCGATAAGGTGATGGTCGGCGGCCCAGATCTCCCGGGCCATCGCGAGTTCGGGGCGGTGCATGACGACCTCGGCACCCGCCGCGCGGAGGGTGCCGGCCATGCCGAGATGATCGGGATGGAGGTGGGTGACGAAGTTCCGCTGCAGGTCGGTCATCGCGATCCCCGCGCGGGCCAGCCCGTCGCGAAGCACGCGCTCGGCGTCGGCGGTATGCAGTCCGCTGTCGACGAGCGCCCAGCCGTGCTCACCCTCGACGAGGTAGACGTTCACGACCTTGAGCGCGAGCGGGAGGGGGAGCGCGATGAGTCGCACGCCGGGCGCCACACGCTCCACGGCGTTCACCCCGCTAGAATCAGTGACCCCGGCCCGTTCGTCTAGCGGCCCAGGACACTGCCCTCTCAAGGCAGAGATCACCGGTTCGAATCCGGTACGGGCTACACGCAGATTTCCGCCGTGGATTGGTGGCCTATCGCTCGGTGGGGATCCCGACTCCGACCTGCGCGCAGATCGCACGCACGAGGCCAGGGCGATCTCTCGGTGACGGGGCGCCGCCGTCGCGCGCGAGCCATCTGCGCTCCGCCACTTGGTGTGCTTGGCGCCCTCGCGAACCTTGCGCGCTCCCTCCGCATGGAGGTGACGCTCGAGGTCGCGAAGCTTCAACGAATGAGTGTGAGGTCGAGCGCCTCGCTGCGGCCAGCCAGCACGCCCTTGTCGTCCTCGTCGGGAGCGAGGACCACCTGCAATGCGTCGAGGACGTTCTCCCGAGCTTCCTCTCGCGTCCTC
>DATCNH010000047.1:0-63572 GCA_036565345.1 Candidatus Limnocylindria bacterium
CAGAATCAAACTCTCCGACAAAAAGAAAGACCGCCTGTTCAGGCGATCCATCAAGCTTCGAGTTCGATCAAAAAATCGACGAGTCCGCGCTGATGTGTTCCTGCCACTTTTCAACTGTTAAAGATCGTGCCCCGACCTCCCGAACGGATATGGCCTAGGGACCGCTATGCGGACGTTCACTATACCCATCCGGCGGCAGTCCGGTCAAGCCGCCGCCGGGGGGCGGGGCCGCGTGTTCGGCGTCGCCCCCCTACATCGCCCGCCGGCCCTCGAGGGCCCGGCTGACCGTGATCTCGTCGGCATATTCGAGGTCCCCGCCCATCGGGAGGCCGCGGGCGAGGCGGGTGACCCTGACCCCTTCCGCCGAGAGCAGCTGCGCGATGTACATCGCGGTCGCCTCGCCCTCGAGATTCGGATTCGTCGCCAGGATGAGCTCGGCGATACCGCCGCGCCGGACCCGGGCGTGGAGCTCGCGGATCCGGAGGTCGTCCGGCCGGACGCCGTTCACCGGCGAGATCGCGCCGTGAAGCACGTGGTAGGTCCCGCGGAATTGTCCGGTCCGCTCGATCGCCAGCACGTCGAGCGGCTCCTCGACGACGCAGACCGCGGCGTGATCGCGCTCGTCGCTCGCGCAGACCGCGCAGGGATCGGTCTCTGCGATGTTGAAGCAGCTGCCGCAGTATCGGAGATCGGTCTTCACCGACCGGACAGCGGCGGCGAGCGCCTCCGCATCGGCCGAGGAGGCGCGAAGGAGGTGGTACGCCAGCCGCTGCGCGGTCTTCGGCCCGACGCCCGGGAGCTTAGAGAGCTCGTCGATGAGCCGGGCCAGCGGCCGGGCGAGCGCGCTCGGCACTAGAAGTCCATCAGAAGCCTGGCAGCTTGAGGCCGCCGGTGACACCGCCCAGGCGCTGCGCGGCGAGCTCCTTCGACTTGGCGAGCGCGTCGGACACCGCGACCTGCACGAGATCCTGGAGCGTCTCGACGTCATTCGGATCGACCGCGTCCTTGGCGATGACGATCGAGCGGCACTCCTGCGTCCCGGTCATCGTCACCGTCACCGCGCCGCCGCCCGCGGTGCCGTCGACCGTCAGCTCGGCGAGCTCGTTCTGCGCCTTCTCCATGTTCGCCTGCATCTCGCGCGCCATCCGCTGCAGGTCACCGATATTCTTCATGCTGCCTCCGTCATTCGACTTCCAGGATGCGATCGGGTCGCCGGAACGTCTCGAGGGCCGCGCGCAGCATCGGGTCCTCGGCCGCGGGCGGCGCGGTCACCGCGGTCTGTTGCTTCACGCAGCGCACGCGCACCACGACGCCGAGGATCTCCCCCAGATCGCGTTCGAGCTCGGGACGCTGCTTATCCTGCCAGACGCTGCGTGCGAAATCGTCGCTGAATCCGACGACGATGGTGGACCCTTCGATCGCGAGCGGCTCGGCCTTCACCAGCTGCGCGGCCTTGCCGATGCTCCGCTCCTTCGTGCGCTCGAGCAGGTCCTGCCACGCCGCTCGGATCCGCTCGAGCGAGACCGACGGGCCGGAGGCGCCCCCGGCGGGGACCGGATCGCCGGACGGACGGGCCGGTGCGCTCGCCCGACGCTCGGCGAGATCGACGACCCCGCCCGCCCGCCGCGCCGGCGCGGCGGGCGCGGGCCGGGACCCGGGCGACGACGACGCCGGTCCGGAAGAGCCTGAAGGCGCTGCCGCCGGTGTCGCGGCGCGCGTGGCAGCCGGTGCCGGCGCCAGAGCCTTCGTCGCCGGCCCGGGGGTCGCGGCGTCGGTGGTGAGGTCGAGGAGCGCGAGCTCGAGGGGCAGTGGGGTGCCCTCGGTGGTCCGGAGCTGCTGCTCGGCCTCGATGAGCCGCTTCGCGATCTTCGCCAGACGGTCCAGGCCGAACGACGGCGCCTGGGCACGGAGTTTTGCCGCGACGCTCTCGCTCGCGGTCTCGGGGACCTGCCCCGCCGCCCGCACCAATACGAGCGCCCGGACATGATCGATCGCCCGCTTCACGAAGAGGCGAAGGTCCCGGCCGTCGTCCACGAGGGTGCAGACAAGGGTGACCGCCGCCGCGGAGTCGTTCGCGATGAGCGCATCGAAGAGCACGGCAGTCTCCTCCCAATCCGAGGACCCGAGGAGCGCGTCAACGTCCGCGAGGGTCACCGCGCCGCCGGCGAACGTCTCCACCTGGTCGAAGATGCTTTCGGCGTCGCGAAGGGAGCCCTGCGCGTGCCGCGAGATCGCCTCGAGGGCAGCCGGCTCGACCTTCACCTTCTCGGCCTTCGCGATCGCCGCGAGCTGCTCGACCATCGCCGCGTGGGTGATCCGGCGAAGGTCGAAGCGCTGGGTCCGCGACACGATCGTCGCCGGGATCTTCTGCGATTCGGTGGTGGCGAGGACGAAGATCGCGTGGGGCGGAGGCTCTTCCAGCGTCTTGAGGAGCGCGTTGAACGCCTCGTTCGTCAGCTGGTGGGCCTCGTCGATGACGTACACCTTGTACTGGCCCATCGACGGCGCGAAGCGGACCTTCTCGCGAAGATCGCGCATCTCATCGATGCCGCGATTGCTCGCCGCGTCGATCTCGATGAGGTCGAGGAACCGTCCATCGCGGATCGCGACGCAGCTATCGCAGCGGTCGCAGGGATCGCCGTCCTTCGCCTTGGGGCAGTTCACCGCTTTGGCGATGATCCGCGCGATCGATGTCTTCCCGATGCCCCGCGCGCCGGCCAGCAGGTACGCGTGCGCCACCTGCCCGCCGGCGATCGCGTTGCGCAGGGTGCGCGTCACATGATCCTGGCCGACGATCTCGGAGAAGGTCTGCGGGCGGTATCGGCGATAGAGGGCGGCACGCTCCGGCATGTGGTCAGGATACCGTCGCCGGCTCCGCCGAGGGATACAGCAGCCAGGGCGCACGCTCCCGCGAGAATGCGGCCGCGTTCGCGCGCCAGCGAGCGATGAGCGCCGCGGGATCCGCGCCGCTCGCGAGCGTCTCGCGCACTTCCGGATCGCCGGCAAGACGGTCGAAGGACGACGGGATCCAGGAGAGCTCCGACCCGGAGAGCGCATGCGCCACGGCGATGACGCCGAGGCCGACCTCGGTGGGCCGGAGTGCCGTCCGATCGGTCAGGTGCAGCTGGATCCCGCCGCAGGCGAGGCCGGCATGCTTGGAGAACGTCGGCACGAACGTCGTCGGGCGCGCGCGGACCCCGGCCTGGCCGCGCTCGTTGAACGCGTCGGCGAATCGCGCCGGGTCGAGCCACGGTGCGCCCACCTGCTCGAATGGTCGGGTGGTCCCCCGCCCCTCGGACAGGTTCGTTCCCTCCATCAGGCAGGTCCCGGGATAGAGGGTGACGGCGTCGAGCGTGGGGAGATTCGGGCTCGGCGGGATCCAGGGCAGCCCGGTCGTGTCGTGCCACCAGGAGCGGTCCCAGCCCTCCATCCGGACGACCGCCGGCGCAGGCAGGCCGCGCGTCGCAGCGACGAGGCGGGCCAGCTCGCCAAGGGTGAGACCGTGACGGATCGGCACGTCGTGGACGCCAACGAGCGAGCGCAGGTCCGCCCGGAGCGCTCCGCCCTCCACCCCGGCCCCAGAGAGCGGGTTCGGTCGGTCGAGGATGACGACCGCGACGCCGGCCGACGCGGCGGCCTCGATGACGCCGAGGACCGTGGCCGGGTAGGTGAAGTAGCGGACCCCGATGTCCTGGAGATCGACGACGATCGTGTCGAGCCCGGCGAGCATCGCCAGCGTGGGCACCTTGTTCGTGCCGTACAGGCTGTGGACCGGCAGGCCCGTCTGCGGATCGGTGGTGCTGCCCACCGGCACACCGGCCTGGGCGTCGCCGCGGATGCCGTGCTCCGGACTGAAGAGCGCGACGAGACGCCAGCGCGAATCCGCCCCGAGCAGGTCGACCGCCGAGCGAAGCTCCGCATCCACGGCCGCCGGATGCGCGAGGAGGCCGATCCGCCGTCCGATGACGAGCGGATCGCCGTCGCGGAGGAGGACCGCGAGACCGCTGTGCATATGGCCGTGCACCCTCCGTCGATCGCGGCGTCCCGAACACGCCCATGCGCCCCGGCTCGGACCAGGCTTGCCTGCGGCACGCAGTGACGACCGCTTAGCGCTGCTTCCTTCCGGACCTGACGCGGTTCACGGGCCACTGCTGCACAGGACCCGATCGTCAACGCCGCGACGCATGGACAGGACCCGTGACGTGCGGACCTCGGGAGGGAATTCAGCCCCGCTAAAGCGGATTGCGGGTACAGGGCACCGCTAGTTCCCCGCCTAGCACGACCACCGCCAGCCTAGCCCGACCGCCGCGCGGACGCATCAGCCATCAGAACAGGGCGATGATCCCCTCGACGACGGCAGCGAGCCCGCTGGCGACGATCTCGGGCTGCGGACCCTCGGGATCGAGCAGCGCGCCCGGGCGGGCGACGAACGCCGCGCGGCATCCGGCCGCGAGGGCACCGCTGATGTCCCAGCCATGGGCCGCGACGAGCATGAGCTCACCCGGCGCCACGCCGGTGCGCTCGGCGGCCATCTGGTACGGCTCCGGGGCCGGCTTGAGACGCCGCACGGTGTCGGCGGAGAGCACTTGGGCGAACCGGCCGCGGATCTCGGCGTTCCGCAGCTGCGCCTCGGCCACCGCAGACGGCGAATTCGTGAGGGCGACGATCGTCGCTCCGGTCCGGCCGAGCGCCTCGAGCGCCGGAACGACGTCGCCATGGGCCGGTAGCTGGGTCATCTGGTCGGCGATCGCGGCCGAATCGGCATCGGCCAGCGTTACGCCGCGACGCGTGGCGATCATCCGGAGCGCGCGACGCTGGGCGGCCGTGAAGTGGATGTACTCGCCGGTGATCGTCCCGATGAACGCGAGCTGCAGCATCTGCGTGAACCAGAGCGGCCGGACCGTCGCGTCGCCGAACATGCGCACGAAATGCGGATCGAGGGCGCGCAGGTCGAGGAGCGTCTCGTTCACGTCGAACGCGACGACCTTGGGAGCGGTCATCCGGCGGAGAGGGCGGGATTCGAACCCGCGAGGCTTTCACCTACCCGCTTTCCAGGCGAGCGCACTAGGCCACTATGCGACCTCTCCCGATAACCCCTGCTCACTGCGCTGCCGCTTCGCGGCTGCTTCGCTCGCGGGGGCCGGTAGGCGTCGCTCGGGCGGAGCCCTCGCGGCGCCGCCTGAGCGTAGCAACCAGATCCGGGCGGCAACGGGCGGAGAGGGCGGGATTCGAACCCGCGCTGCTTTCGCAGACCGCTTTTCGAGAGCGGCACCATCAACCACTCGGACACCTCTCCGCCGTCGATTCTATCCGGCAGTGGCCCCGAGCCGACCGAGGAACCGGATGAGGTGCGCGTTGAATTCGTCGGGGCGCTCGAGGCTGGGGAGGTGCGCCGCGCCCGGGATCACGACGAGCTCGGCGCCCGGTATCCGCCGCTTCAGATCGCCTGCCTGGCGAACCATGTCCGGGACGTCGTGTTCGCCGACGACAACGAGCGTGGGCGCGCTGATCTCTTCGAGCCGGTCGATGGCCGGTGGCGTTGGCCGGATCGCCCTCGCCTTGCTCCAGTCCGTGGCGCGACGGGTCACCGCGAGATCGGTCTCCCGAAGGTGGTCGCGGATCGCCCCTCCGACCGTTCCGGCAGGACGCCCGGGTCCGTCGAGCCACAGCTGCAGCTCCCGCTCCACCGCCTCATCGATGGCGCCACGCTCGACCAGGCCATCGACCTCGGCATCCACGCGCTGCAACAGGTCGGACGGCTTCGCGCCGCGGATGCCGGCGCCGACCAGGACGAGGCCCGCCAACCCGTCGGGGTGATCGAGCGCGAAGTCGATCGCGACACCGCCACCCATCGAGGAGCCGATGACGACCGCGGGGGTCATGCCGACTGCCGCCATCAGATCCGCGACGTCGGCACTCAGCGAGAACTCGCCCGCGGGCAGATCGGACTCCCCGAACCCGCGGAGATCCAGGCTGAGGACACGATGTCGGGGGGTGAGGACAGGGAGCTGGCCGGCCCACATCCGCCGGTCCGCGAGCGCGGAATGAATCAGCACGACGTCCGCACCCGGACCGGAGCCGACGACGTCGTAAGCGAGCTCCGCGCCGCGGATCGCCATGCGGCTCAGACCAGATGCTCCTTCAAGAACGGGACGATCTTGCTCCAAGCGTCCTTCGCGTCGTCGGCTCGGTGGGCGTCGGCGCGTTGATCGTTCAGGAAGCCGTGGTCGGCATCGGGATAGACGTGCTTGGTGAAGGGCACGCCGGCGGCGGCGAGGTCGGCCGCGAGGGTCGGGACGGCATCGAGGACATGATGATCCTTGCCGCCGAAGATCCCGAGCACCGGGGTGCCGCGCATCGCGTTGTAGTCGGGCTTCTGGCGTGGGGGCACGCCGTAGCAGTCGACGACCGCCGCGATCTGACCGGCGGCGACGGTGCCGGTGAAGAGGGCGAGCATGCCGCCCATGCAGAACCCGATGACCCCGACTTTCTCTGAGCTGGTGGTCTCATGCGCCGAGAGGAACGCCGCGGCCCCGCGAGCGACCTTGGCCACCTCGCCGAGGTCGAGCTCCATCATGAGCTTTTTGGCCTCATCGGGCTCATCGAATCCAGCGTGTTTCCCCCGATAGAGATCCGGTGCCAGCGCGTTGAATCCCTCACCCGCGAGCCGGTGACAGACGCTCTTGATCTGATCGTTGAGGCCCCACCACTCCTGGATCACGATCATCCCTGGTCCATTCCCGGACCGCGGCCGGGCGAGGTAGCCGTCGGACCAACCGCCATTACTTGGGAATCTGACCATCTCACCCATCGCTACACGCTCCTTTCCTGGACGGTGTTGCGGAGAACACCGATCCGCTCGATCTCCATCTCCATGACGTCGCCCGGTTTCAGCCATTCCGGTGGGGTGCGGCCCATCCCGACACCCGCGGGGGTCCCGGTGATGATCACGTCGCCCGCGTAGAGGGTCATCCCGGCCGACAGCTCGCGCATGATCCGCGGGATCGTGAACACCATGTGACGGGTGCTCGAGTCCTGTTTGGTCACGCCGTTCACCCGCGAGCTGATCCGGAGGGCCTGCGGATCGGGGATCTCATCTGTGGTGACGATCCAGGGTCCGAGCGGCAGATGGCTGTCGAAGTTCTTGCCCTTGAACCACTGGCGACCGTGCCATTGTTGTTGGACATCACGGACGCTCACGTCGTTCGCGATGGTGTACCCGAAGATGTGGTCGAAGGCATCGGCCTCGGCGATGTCCCGGCCCTGGCGGCCGATGACCACGGCGAGCTCGACCTCCCAATCCAGCTCGTCGGAGTACGGCGCCGAATGCCAGACCGGCGCGTCCGGCCCGACGATCGTGTCCGGGTTCTTCGAGAAGAGCGCCGGATGGTCGGGGATCTGCTGGAGCGCGTCGGCGCCACGCGTCTTCTTCCCCTCCTCGAAGTGCTCGGCGTAGTTCCAGCCGACACAGAAGACGTTCCGCGGCGGACGGATCGGCGCCAGCAGCTCGACCTTCGCCAGCGGCAGGCCGCCGCGGGTGGTCTTCAGCGCAGCCGCGACCTCAGGGCCGACATCACCTTCAGCAAAGCGCTCGATGACCTCACGCATGTCGCTCCCGACATCCCAGCCGAGCAGTTCACGCAGGCTCACCACGCGATCACCGGCGACGACCCCGACCGCGATGCGCAGGCCGTCCTTGAACGTGACCAGCCTCATGACAGCTCCTTCGGCGCCGGCGATTCCGCGGGCCACGCCGCGTACGTCCGGCGGTAATACATAAGCGGGATGCCCTCGCTGCTTTGGCCACCGATGACGCGACCAATGAACATGAAGTGATCGCCGGCCTCGTGGACCTCCTCGACGGTGCACTCGGCGAACGCGACGATGTGGTCGCGCAGGATCGGGGCGCCGTTCGCGAGGGACGACGGGACCCAGGGGACGTCCCGGAACTTGTCGTCGGCCTTCGACGCGAACCGCGTCGAGAGCTCCTCCGCTCCGGCTTTGAGGAAGTTGATGACGAAGGCACGCGACTCCCGAAGTGCGGCAAGGGTCCGCGACGTGCGGTCGACGCTCACGAGCATGAGCGGCGGCTCGGTCGACAGCGCGAGGAACGCCTGACTGGTGAGGCCCTTGGGCTGACCATCCGGGCCGATCGTCGTCACGACGGTGACCCCGGTCGGGAAGGCGCCGGCGATCGCGCGGTACAGCTCTCGTTCGACCACGCCGGTAGGCTAGCCGAGTGACGAGGTCCTGGATGCGACCGCACTACGCCTGGGTCGTGGTCGCCGTGACATTCCTCGCGCTTCTGGTCGCCGCGAGCGTGCGCGCAGCGCCGGGGATTCTCATCCTTCCGCTGGAACAGGAGTTCGGCTGGGATCGCGCGACGGTATCCGGCGCGATCGCGATCAGCATCCTCACCTTCGGCCTCGGGGGACCGTTGTCCGGCACGCTCATCGGCCGCTACGGCCCGCGGAAGGTGATCCTGGGCGGATCGGCGCTCATCGCCGTTGGCCTGGGTGCTTTCCTCGCGGTGCATGAGCTCTGGCAGCTCTTCCTGTTCTGGGGGATCGTCGTGGGCCTGGGCACCGGGGCGGTGGGGAACGTGCTCGGCGCCACGGTCGCGCACCGCTGGTTCCGGACCCACCGGGGACTCGTCATCGGCCTCTTCGGGGCTGCGACGTCGGCCGGATCGCTCGTGTTCATCCCGGCGATGGCCGCGCTCTCGGTGTCGGTCGGCTGGCGTGGGGCGATCGTCCTGCTCATCGTCGCCTGCGTCGCGGTGCTCGTGCCGGTGGCCATTTTCATGCGCGACCGCCCGGCGGACGCCGGGACGCGCGCCTTCGGCGAGGGCGAGACCGTCAGCGCCGCCGAGCGGGCGGACGACGAGCGCCGCACGCCGCTCCGCGCCGCCGTCCGAACGACCGATTTCTGGCTCCTCGCCGGCAGCTTCTTCATCTGCGGGTACACCTCGAACGGGCTGGTCGGGACCCACCTCATCCCCCACGCGGTCGAGCACGGCTTCACCGCGGTCACCGCCGCGAGCGCGGTCGGCGTGATGGGCGCGATGAACATCGTGGGGACGCTCTCGTCGGGGTGGCTCTCCGACCGGTTCGACAACCGAAAGCTGCTCGCGGCGTACTACGCCTTTCGCGCGATATCGCTGGCGGCGCTCCCGCTTGTCATCGAGTCACGCGGGCTCTACCTCTTCGCGATCGTGTACGGACTGGATTGGATCGCCACCGTGCCACCGACGGCGAACCTCGCCGCGAAGATCTTTGGCCGCGCCTCGCTCGGGACCATCTACGGCTGGATCTTCTTCAGCCACATGGTCGGCGCCGCGATCGCCGCGTACCTCGGGGGGTTCTTCCATGAGGTGTTGGGCGACTATCACCTCATGTTCGTCTCCGCGGCGCTTCTCGGACTCATCGCGGCGGGCCTGGCGCTGCGGATCGCGCCCGGGGCCACCGGGCGGCGGATCTTGGTCGTCCCAGCCGCATAACATCGGCGGGTGAATGCACCGGTGCGCGACCGGCCGCGGCTGCCCGAGGGCTACATCTCCACCGCCTCAACGGGCATGCTGCCCTGGTCAAGCGTGGAACGCCTCATGACCCAGACGCCGTATTTCTGGATCGCGACCACGGCCATCGACAGTAGGCCCCACCTGGTGCAGCAGTGGGGCGTGCGGATCGATCAGCGGCTCTATTTCGAAGGCAGTGAGCCCACGCGCTGGGCCCGCAACCTCGCGCGTGACCCCCGGATCGGATTCGGCGCGCAGTCGGGCCACCGTGCGATCTAGGGCGATGGGCGGGTCGAGCTGCTTCGCGGGATCAGGCCTGCGCTCGCCCGGCGGGTCGCGCGGCAGTACGGCGCGAAGTACGGGACCGGGTTCAAGTACCGCCCGAAGGCCGCGCACTACGAAAGCGGGTACATCTTCTCCCTGCGGCCGTCGAAGCTCATCGCGTTCGACGTCAAGCACTTCAACACGTCGGCCACGCGATTCCGCTTCCCCCAGACCGCCTAGAATCGGGCAGCACGGCCCCATCGAGCGGGTCATCCGACACCGGCGCGGGAGGCAGCATGGCGACACAGACGAGGGGCCGCGTGTCCTCAGGAAAGGCAAAGGGCATCGACGCCTGCGCCGATGAGACCGGCGTCATCCGCGCGGCGGCGATGGACCAGCGCGGCTCCCTGCGGAAGGAGATCGGCAAGCAGGGCGGGCAGCCCACCGACGAGTCGCTTACCGAATTCAAGACCGCGGTCACCAGGGCCCTCACGCCGCACGCGACGGCCATCCTCATGGATCCCGAGTTCGGTCTGCCGGCGCTCGCCGCGCGCTCGCCTGGGACCGGAGTGCTCCTCGCGTACGAGCGGACCGGCTACGACGCCGATCCGGCCAACCGGATGCCGGACCTGCTCGAGCACTGGAGCGTGCGCCGCCTCGTCGAGGCCGGCGCGGACGCGATCAAGGTCCTCCTGTACTACGACCCGTTCGACGAACAGGAGATCAACGACCGCAAGCACGCATTCCTGGAGCGGATCGGTGCCGAGTGCTCGGCCGCGGACGTTCCGTTCTTCCTGGAGCCGCTCGCCTACGACAAGGATCTGGACGAGAAGGGCCTCGACTTCGCCAAGCAAAAGCCGCGCTACGTTCAGGCGTACATGGAGAAGCTCTCGGTGCCGCGGTTCGGCGTCGACGTGCTGAAGGTCGAAGTGCCGGTGAACATGGCCTTCGTCGACGGGTCGCGCGCGAACAAGACCGGCGAGGTCGCGTACGACCGGAAGACCGCGCTCGGCCACTTCAAGGACGCCGCCGATGCCGCGACGCTCCCATTCATCTATCTGTCCGCGGGGGTGAACGACGACGTCTTCCGGGAGTCGCTCGAATGGGCTGCGGAGGCCGGTGCGAAGTTCTCGGGGGTGCTCTGCGGCCGGGCGACCTGGAAGGAAGGGATCCCGGTGTATGCCAAGGAAGGCCCGGCGAAGTTCGCCGCCTGGCTCGAGAACACCGGCGTCCGCAACATCGAGCTGCTCAACACCGTTCTCAAGGGTGCCGCCGTCCCGTGGTGGACGGTCTATGGGAGCCGCGCCGCCGCGACCGACTAGGGACTGGGAGCGGGATCCGCTCGCCGATCGGCGAAGAATCCGGAGAGCAGCGCCTCCACCTCGGATCGGCGCGCACCGGCGCGCCACTTCGGACGATGATTGAAGTCCGGCTCGTCGAGGAGCTCAGCGACCGATCGGACCGCGCCGGCCTTCGGGTCCCAGGCGCCGAGGACGACGAGATCGATCCGGGCGAGGACCGCGGCGCCGGCGCACATCGCGCAGGGCTCGAGCGTGACGTAGAGCGTGCCGCCGTGTAGCCGCCACCGCCCGAGCGACGCCGCGGCCGCCCGCAGGGCCAGGATCTCGGCATGCGCGGTCGGATCGCGGTCGACCTCGCGGCGGTTGTGGCCACGGCCGACGACCTGCCCATCGTGGACGACGATCGCGCCGATCGGAACGTCGCCATGGAGCAGCGCGCTGCGAGCCTCCAGCAGGGCCTGGTCCATGAAGCCCGCATCGTCGGCGACGGTGGGGAGCCCGGACGCCCTAGACACCGAGATACCGGCCTTCGATGTCGGGCTGCGCGGCGAGCTCGAGCGGGGTCCCCTGCCAGACGATCCGTCCCTTGTTCATCACGTACAGCCGCTCTCCGACGCGGGTCGCGAGAGCGAGATTCTGCTCCACGAGCAAGAGCGCGAGGCCGGTGGAGCGCAACGCGAGGAGGGCATCGCCGACCTGCTCGACGAGCTTTGGGGCGAGACCCTCGGATGGCTCGTCGAGCAGCAGCACGTCGGGATTGCGCAGGAGCGCCCGGCCGATCGCGAGCATCTGCTGCTCCCCACCGGAGAGCTCGTCGCCGCGATTCGCGAGTCGCCGGGAGAGCGCTGGGAAGAGCTCCAGTACCCGCCGCTCGTCCCAGCCGTCCGGGATCGGCCGGGCCGCGAGGAGGAGGTTCTCCCGAACGCTGAGGTCGGCGAAGATCCGGCGTCCCTGGGGAACGAGTGCGACCCCCGCGCGCGCGATGCGATGGGCCGGTGCGCCGCGCAGCTCCGTGCCGCGCACCATGACCGATCCTGCACGCGCGCGCAGCAGCCCGGTGATGGCGGCGATCGTCGTCGTTTTTCCCGCGCCGTTGCGGCCAACGAGCGCGACCGCCTCGCCGCCACCGACCTCGAGGTCCACACCCTGCAGGACATGGCTCGGGCCGTGGTAGGCATGAAGGCCGGCCACGGTGAGCGCGCTCACCGCCCGATCGCCTTGCCGAGGTAGACGTCATGCACCTGCGTATCGCCGCGGATCTCGTCCGGCGTCCCCTCGGCGATCGGCCGGCCCTCGTGCAGGACGGTGATCCGATCCGCGAGGCGGAAGACGACGTCCATGTCGTGCTCGACGATGAGCAGCGTCAGTGAGCGGTCGAGCGAGGCGATCAGGGTGGCGATCCGCTCGGTCTCGGCCGGCGACATCCCTGCGGTGGGCTCGTCCAGCAGCAGTACGGTCGGCGCCTGGGCGAGGGCCACCGCGAGCTCGAGCTGGCGGCGCTCGCCATGCGACAGCGCGAGCGCCGGTGCGTTCGGGTGCGGATCGAGGCCGACCCGGCCGAGCAGCTCATCCGCCGCGCGCCGCTCGGTGCGCGACGGCCCTCCGAGCGCGTGGTAGGTCGCTCTCCGGAACGCGAGCGCGACGTTCTCCCAGGCGGGAAGAGCGTCGAACAGCTCGTTGCGTTGATACATCCGGGCGAGCCCCCGGCGGGCCCGCTGCCAGGGCCGGAGCGCGGTGATATCGGAACCGCCGAGGTGCACCGTCCCTGCCGTCGCCGCGAGCTCGCCGGTGAGGACGTCGAAGAAGGTGGTCTTCCCCGCGCCATTCGGACCGATGAGCGCGCGCCGCTCGCCCACCGGGACGCGAAGGTCGACGCCATCGAGCGCGTGGACACCGCCGAAGTCCCGGCGGAGGCCGCGCACCTCGATCACGAGCGCATCCGCCCGTACGCATCGCGCAGGAGGCCGGCGATACCGTGACGCGCGAACAGAACGAACAGGATGAAGACGACGCCGAGCACGGTCTGCGAGAAGCCGACCGACGACGACAGCACGCGCTCGATCGACAGGACCGCCGCCGCGCCGAGGAGCGGGCCAAGCAGCGTCCCGGCGCCACCGATCAGGACGATGAGCAGGGCGGTCACCGAGGTGCCCAGCGCGGTGTCGTTAGGCGACACGAACCGGAAGGCGTAGGCCGAGAGCCCACCGGCGACCCCCGCGAGCGTACCGGCCAGCACAAAGGCCGAGAGCTTCAGGATGCGCGTGTCGTACCCCAGAGCGCGCATCCGCCGCTCGTTCTCGCGGATCCCGGCCAGCGCCCTTCCGTACGGCGATCCGGCAACCCGCCAGAGAAGGAGCGTCACCAGCGCAAACACCACCGCAACGAGCAGGTAGAGCATCTCGGGCGACGCGAGGTCCACACCGAAGAGCGACGGGCGCCGGACCCCGGCCAGGCCGTTGGATCCGCCGGTGAGGTCGGTCGCTTGGAAGGCCAGCGCGTAGACCATCTGCGCGAGCGCGAGCGTGAGCATGAGGAAGAAGATCCCGGCGGCGCGCACCGCGAGCGCGCCGATGCCGAGCGCGAGCAGCCCGGCCACGAGCGCGGCGGCACCCAGTCCCACAAGCAGCTCCGTCGTCTGCAGGCGCTGCCCCACGATCGCCGCCGCATAGGCGCCGCTGCCGAAGAACGCCGCGTGACCGAGCGACGGCAGGCCCGCGCGGCCAACGAGAAGGTCGAGCGATCCGGCGAAGATCGCGAAGATGAGAATGTCCCGAATGATCCCCGTCGCGTAGCGTGACGACTCCCAGTCCCGGGACCACTGCGGGAACGCCGCGATGGCGATCCAGGCCGCCAGGGCGGCGACCCAGCCGATGGGGGCGCGGCTCATCGGCCGGTGCGGACGCGCCCGAGCAGCCCGGTGGGCCGAAAGAGCAGGACCAGGGCCATGATCGCGAAGATGAGCGCGAGCGCGAACTGCGGGACGAGGACCGTGCCGAAGGTGTCCGCCGGTCCGACCACGGCGCTGCCGGCGACCGCGCCGCCAAGCGAGCCGAGCCCGCCGACGACGACCACGATGAGCGAGAAGATGAGCGCGTCGACGTCCATCCCCGGCTGAAGTCCGAACACCGGAGCGGCGATGACCCCGGCCGTCCCGGCGAGCGCGGCGCCGGCGGCGAAGGTGCGCGCGAAGAGCCGGTCGGTGTCGACACCGAGCGCCGACAGCATCGGGGCGTCATCGACGCCGGCGCGGATGAGCGCGCCCAGGCGGGTCCGGCGATGGATCGCGGTGAGCACGAGCGCGAGGGCGATGCCGAAGCCGATGACGAACAACCGGTAGAGCGGGTAATCGCTTCCCGCGATCGCGATCGAATGGTCCAGGCCGGCAGGTACCGCGAGCGAGCGGACCTCCCCGCCCCAGCCCCAATCGTCGCGCAGCCGGATGAAGTCGACGATGACGAGCGACAGCCCGATCGTGACGAGCACCTGATCTAGGTGCCGGCCGCGAAGCCGCCGGAGGAGCAGCGGTTCCACGACGAGTCCGAGTGCCGCGAGCAGGAGCGGAACGACGATCAGCGCGACCCAGAACGACCCGGTGAGGCGCACGATCGAGAGCGCGAGATAGGCACCGAGCATGTAGAAGGCGCCATGCGCGAGGTTGACCACATCCATCATCCCGAAGATCAGGGAGAGCCCGGCGGCGAGCACGAACAGCAGGGCGCCGAACGAAATGCCGTTCAGCGCCTGCTGGAGCACGAGCTCAGGGGTCACGCCCGCGTCACCGTGACGGGATGCTAGCCGCGCACACCCGTTACTTCCCCGGGTCGGTGACCCGGCCGACCTTGTCGACGACGGCGTTCACCGCCTGGCCGTTCACCGTCCGTACCTCACGGATATACATGTCCTGGATCGGATTGTGGGTGTCCTTGTCGAATTCGAAATCGCCGCGCGGGCTCTTGAACTTCACGTCCTCCAGGGCGCGGATGAGCTTCTGCTTGTCCGACGTGTCTCCTCCCACCTTTTGGAGCGCCTGGTCCAGCGCCCGCATCCCGTCCCAGGCCTGCACCGCGAACACGTCCGGAAGCAGGTTGTATTCCTTCTGGAAGAGATCCTTGAACGCCTTGTTCTCGGGATTGTCGAGCTCGAACGCCCAGAAGAGCGAGGTGATCGCGCCGTTCGCGCCCTCCTTCACCTCGCGGAGCACATCCTGCTCGGTGAGGAAACCGGCGCCGTTCATCTTGTAGCCGGCGGCGGGCATTCCCAGGTCGTTCCAGGCCTTGATGTACTTCACCGCGTCGGCGCCGGAGAAGAACGAGTAGATGTCCTTCGTCGGCTGTCCCTGTAGCTGGGTGACGAACTTCAGGAAATCGGGGCTCCCGAGCGGCGCCTTGAGCGTGCCGGTGACCTTCCCGCCGTTCTTGGCAAAGCCGGCGGTGAAATCGGCCGCGCTCTCGGTCCCGAAGCCGTAGTCGGCAATGAACACGAAGGCTTCCTTCACGTTCTTCTTCCCGGACAGATACTCGCCGATCGGGTGCGAGATCTGGTAGGAGCTGAACGATGAGCGGAAGATGTAGGGGCTCTTGCACGAGGGCTTGCAGTCGGTGGTCGTGCGGGTGAGCGCGTTCCCGCCGGCGTTCGTCTCGATGAAGATGAGCTTCGAAGAATCGATGACGTTGCGGACGGCATACGCGATCGGCGTCGCGACGATCCCGAGCATGACGTCGACGTTGTCCTGGTCGATGAACTTCTGAGTCTTCTGCAGCCCGACCTGTGGATCGTTCGCCTCGTCTTCGTAGATCACCTGCACCCCACGTCCGGCGAGCCGGTTCCCGGCGTTCTTGAGGTAGAGATCGGTGGACCGCTTCATCGAGTTGCCGAGCTCGGCGTAGACCTTGGTGAACGGAAGGAGCTGCCCGAGCTTCAGCGTCTTCCCGGCGGTCGCGGCCGACGCGGTCACCAGGAACGATCGCCGCGACATCCGATAGCTGTAGCCGCGCCGTGCCGCTAGGTCGTTCGGTCGCTTCGTGTCGGTCATCGCGTCCCTCCATTGCCGTCGCCAGCCGGAGCCCTCGCGGTGAGACTAGTCGCGCATGAAGAGAGTCGCCAGTCCCTGTCCCACCCCGATGCACATCGTCGCGAGGCCATACCGGCCGTCCCGCCGCTCGAGCTCGCGCAGCACCGTTCCGGCCAGCCGCGCGCCCGAGGCGCCGATGGGGTGCCCGATCGCGATCGCCCCGCCATTCGGGTTCGTGCGGTCCTCTGGAAGCCCGAGCTCGCGGATGCAGGGCAGCACCTGCGCGGCGAAGGCCTCGTTCAGCTCGATGGCGTCCAGCTCGGCGGGGGTCACTCCGGTCCGCTCGAGCAGGCGGCGGACCGCGGGGATCGGTCCGAGGCCCATCGTGTCAGGGTGCACGCCGGCCGATGCGCTTGCCACGATCCGGCCGAGGGACCGCAGCCCGAGGGCGGCCGCTTTGGCGCGGCTGGCGACGATGAGCGCTGCGGCGCCGTCGTTGATCCCCGAAGCGTTGCCCGCGGTCACCGTCCCGTTGGGTCGGAAGGCCGGCCGCAGGCGCCCAAGCTGCTGCACCGTGGTCCCGGGCCGTGGATGCTCGTCGACGGTGACCGGCCCGGCGGGTGTATCCACCGCGACGAGCTCGCCGGCGAAGAACCCCGCATCGCGTGCCGCTGCATACCGCTGCTGGCTGCGCGCGGCGTAGGCATCCTGCTCCTCGCGCGAGATCCGCCGCTCATCCGCGACGTTCTCCGCGGTCTCGCCCAGCGAGATCGGGTGATAGCCAAGGTCCGCCATCCGCGGATTCACCAGGCGCCAGCCGAGATAGGTGTCGACCAGCGTCCGTTCGCCGCGGGGGAATGCCTCCGACGGCTTCAGCAGCACGAATGGCGCGCGGCTCATGCTTTCCTCACCGCCGGCCACGACAAGATCGGCCTCTCCGCTGCGGATGCGCCGGGCGGCATCGTTCACCGCTTCGAGTCCGCTGCCGCAGAGTCGGTTCACCGTGACACCCGGCGTCTCCGTCGGAAGCTCGGCGAGGAGAGCGGCCATCCGACCGACGTTCCGATTGTCTTCGCCGGCCTGGTTCGAGGTGCCGAAGACGACCTCGTCCACCGCCGCGGGCGCGACGCCGGTGCGTTCGAGCACCGAGCGGATGACGAGCGCGGCCAGATCGTCCGGCCGGACACCGGCAAGGGCGCCGCCATAGCGGCCGAATGGGGTTCGGGCGTAGCCCACGACCAGGGCATCGCGATCGTCGCCGCTCACGGCCTCACCGCCCCTCGAACGACGCCGGACGCTTGGCGAGGAACGCCTGCACGCCCTCGGCGTAGTCGTGCGAGCGGCCGGCGCGGTCCTGCAGGCCGGCCTCGACCTCGAGGAACGCGTCAAGGTCGTGGTCCCAGGCGGCGTTCAGGCCCTCCTTGGACAGGGCGTAGGCCTCGGTCGCGCCGGCGGCGACACCCCGTGCATAGGTACGCCACGCCGCCGCGAATTCCTCGTCCGGCCAGACCCGGGTCACCAGGCCGATCCGAAGCGCCTCGGCGCTCGAGACCGGCTCGCCGCCGATGATGAAGTCGATCGCGCGACCCCAGCCGATCAGCCGCGGCAGGAAGAACGCCGACCCCGCGTCCGGCACCAGGCCGACCCGGCTCCAGGCCGCGCGGAACGAGGCCGAAGCGGCGGCGACCCGGACATCGCAGGCGGCAACGAGCCCGAGTGCCGCGCCGGCGACGACCCCGTTCGCCGCGGCGATGACCGGCTTGCGCATCCGCCGGATCTGGGCGATGAGCGGGTGGTAGCGGCGCCGAAGCTCGTCGCCCAGGTGGAGCTCGGCACCCGACTCGAGGGCGGCAGCGCGATCACGAAGGTCCTGGCCGGCGGAGAACGCGCGTCCGGCCCCGGTGATCACCACCGCGCGGACCGCGCGGTCGGCCCCTACATCGGCGACCGCGGCCGCGAGCGCCCGAGTCATCGCCTCGTCGAAGGCATTGAGGACGGCCGGGCGGTCGAGGGTGATGATCGCGAGGCCGCCGTCCCGCTCGAGCCGGACCGGCGGGGGCGCTCCGCTCATTTCGCCTTGAACACGGGCTTGCGCTTGTTCACGAACGCGTCGACGCCCTCCCTCTTGTCCTCCGTGGCGAAGAGAAGATAGAAGGCCTTGCGCTCGAACTCGAGGCCGGCGTCGAGCGTCGAGTTCTGCGCGAGGTCGATCGCTTCGGTCGCCAATCGGACGGCGATCGGAGCCTTCGCGGCGATCGTGCGGGCAAGGGCCTTCGCGTCGTCGAGCCAGGAGGCTGCGGGATAGACATGGACCGCCAAGCCGATCGCCTTCGCCTCGGCGGCGGTGATGCGACGGCCGGTGAGGACGAGCTCCATCGCGACGTACTTTCCCACCGCGCGGGTGAGCCGCTGGGTACCACCGGCCCCGGGGATGATCCCGAGATTGACCTCGGGCTGACCGAACTGGGCGGTCTCGGAGGCGACGATGATGTCGCAGAGCATCGCGAGCTCGCATCCTCCGCCGAGCGCGTAGCCCGAGACCGCGGCGATGATCGGCGTGCGCACCCGGCGGACCCGTTCCCAGGCCGAGGTGAGGTCCTGCTCGAGCATCGAGACCGCGGTAGCGGTGACGAACGCGTCCTTGATGTCGGCCCCGGCGGCGAACGCCTTGTCGTTGCCGGTGAGGACGATGCACCGGATCTCGGGGTCCCGGTCGAGCTCCTCGAGGGCGGCCACGAGATCGGCCATGAGCTCCTCGGACAGCGCGTTCAGGACCTCCGGACGATCCAGCTGGACCGTCGCGATGGGCGTGTCGCGGGTGACGATGATCGTGCTCACGTGCGGTGACCCCCCATATTCTCCGCCGAGTATCTAGTAGAGCTGGCCCTTGGGCGCCGGCTGGCAGCCAGGGCAGAGATCGACCTCGCCGAGACCGCTCCGAACACGCTTGATCGTCGCCCCGCAGCGCGGACAGGGGCCGCCGGCGCGCCCGCGGATCCGCAGATGGTCACGCGGCTTCGTTCCGAGGGCAGGCGGCATCGCCCGCTCGACCTCGGCCACCGCGGCGGCAATGACGTCACGAACGGAGCCATGAAGGCGCGCGAGCTCGTCCGCAGTAAGTGAGCCGATGCGCCGCTTCGGATGGAGCCGCGCGTCCCAGAGGATCTCATCGGCGTAGGCGTTCCCGATGCCCCCGATGAACCGCTGGTCCATGAGCAGGTTGCGCAGCTCCATCCGCCTCGCCTTCGCCCGCGCGGCGAACTCGTCGAAGGTCCAGCCGGGCGCGCCCGCCTCGGGACCGGTCTCGGCGAGTCCGGGCGCTGGGGCGCCCAGGTAGATCTTCCCCATCCGCGTGTCGTCCCGGTACCGGAGCTCATCGCCTCCCTCGAACTCCAGGCGCAGGCGGGTGTCCGTGCTCACCCGCGTGCCGGCCGGGACGAGCGCGAACACCCCGGAGAGCATCGGATTCACGACCATCGTGCTCGCGTCGTCCAGATCGAAGAGCAGGAACTTTCCCCGGTGGCGGACGCCGTCCAGTCGCCGGCCGACGAGCAGCTCATCGATCGGCCGGGTGGCCCGGAGGACCACCGGGTCGCCGATGCGGACCGCGACGATCCGGCGGCCGGTGAGCGCGGTGGCGATGCGTCCCCGGACCACCTGGAGGTCCGGCCATTCCGGCACGGTCGGCTAGTCCGCGACCGCGGCGAGCCAGCGCGGCTCGGGCAGGCCGAAACGGCGTGCCGCCCAGGCAAGGCTGGCCTTGAACTGACGGCGCTGCCACGGGCGGAGGCGCGGCAGGCCAGTGACTGGCGGCCGCCAGGCACAGTCTGCAAAATAGCCGGCAACCCTAGCAAGCGACGCGTCGATCGCGCCGTCGCGCAGTGACAGCACGCGGGTGTATTCGTCGAGGATCGCTTCGGGGACAGGTCCGCCTTCAGCTGCAACGGTCTGCGCGAAGGCCACGAAATCGAACTCCACCGGGCCGACGCTCGCGAATGGCCAGTCGAAGATCCGCAACCGCTCACCGACGATGCGGATATTGTCGGAACGCGTGTCGCCATGAAGGAGCGCGAACGGCCCGCGCAGTCGGGCGAGCCGTCTTTCGCCGTCGCGCAGCAGCGGCAGCGCCACGTCGAGCCACTCTTCGGCTTCATCCCTCCGGCGACGTGCAAGCGACGCAACGGCTCGGATCTCGCCACGCGCCACGAGTCGTGACCAAAACACGAATTCGACGTGCTCAGTGCGTGAGAGCCAGCGCGGGAGTGCCGTGCCGAGCGTGCTCTTATGGAAGCGCGCGTAATCTCGCGCGGCCCGGCGCATCTTCAGGTGGGTCCATGGCGGGACGCTCCGGGGGCCGAGATCTTCGAGCGCAAGCACGTGCCACCCGTCGCGCTCGAACGATCCGAAGTAGCGCGGCGCCCACCGCTCGACGCGCTCGCCGACGGAGCGGTAGAACCGTTCCTCGCGATCGACCGACCAGTGCACTGCGCTTCCCGTGGGCAAGGGATACGTTGACTTCAGGAATACCCGTCGCCCATTCCTGAGCGCGACGCGAAAGGTGGCCGAGGGCGCATAGCCGCCGTAGACACGTTCGGCCCGCGCCACTGGCGAGCCAAGCAGCTTGGCGACCTCGTCCTTCACCGTGCGCGGCACCGCCGACCACGGCGGCTTGGCCTCAGCCCCGGTCCGCGACACTGGTCCGCAGCTGCTCCCAGGCTTCGCGCGCCTCTTCGACGGAGCCTTCATCCTCGATCGTCGAGATGTCCCCGGGGTCCTTCCCCAGGATCACCGCCTTCAGCACGCGGCGCATGATCTTGCCGCTCCGCGTCTTCGGGAGCAGGTCCACGAAGTTGAGCTCGCCGATCACTGCAAGCGGCCCCAGCTCGCGCCGGACCGTGGCGAGGAGCTCTGCCTTCAGCGCCTCCGACGGCGCAGTCCCCTTCTTGAGGACGACAAAGGCCGAGATGACCATGCCCCGAAGTTCGTCGGGCCGGCCGGTGACCCCGGCCTCGGCGACCGCGGGGTGGCGGAGGAACGCGGTCTCGACCTCGATCGTCCCGATGCGATGGTCGGCGATCTTGATGATCTCGTCGGCCCGGCCGCTGAACCAGACGTACCCGTCGTCGTCGATGCTCGTGGCGTCGCCGGTGAAATAGACCCGCTTGCCGGGGACCTTGTCCCAATAGTCCTTCGCGTACCGCTCCGGCTCGGCCCAGAGGCGCGCGGTGAGCCCGGGGAACGGCCGGGTGATGACGAAGATCCCCTTTTCCCCGGGCGCGCAGAGCTCGCCCTCGGGCGTCAGGACCTCGGCTTCGATCCCCGCGAGCGGCACCCCGGAGGAGCCGGGCTTGATCGGCAGCATCGCGATCCCGTAGGGATTGCCCACGATCGGCCCGCCGGTCTCGGTCTGCCAGTAGTGGTCGATGACCGGGATCCGATCGCCGAAGATCTCCTTCTGGAACCACTCCCAGGCCGGCGCGTTCAGCACCTCGCCGGCACAGAACATCCGCTCCACTCTCGAAAGGTCGTGCTGTGCAGCGGCGGCCGCCCCGGAGCGCATCAGCAGCCGGACCGCCGTCGGCGAGGTGAACCCGCCGGTGACCTTGTTCGCGGCCATGATCCGGTAGAACGCGTCCGGACCCGGATGATCGATCGCGCCTTCGTACGCGATCGTGGTGCAGCCGACCAGGAGCGGCCCGAACACGATGTAGCTGTGACCCACGACCCAGCCGATGTCCGAGGTGGACCACCAGACGTCGGTCGGCCGCAGCCCGAACATCCACTCGGCCATCGCCCGGACGTGCACCTGATAGCCACCGTGGGTGTGGACCGCGAGCTTCGGCTTGGCGGTCGTTCCCGAGGTGGCGAGGATGTAGGCCGGCTCATTCGACTCCATGACCGCGTGAGCATCGTCCTGCCCCGCCCCGTGCCGCAGGAACTCTTCCCAGGTCTCGTCCCGGGTCGTGTCCCAGGAGATCTCCCCTGGTCCGCGCTTGAGGACCACGACGCGCTCGACGCTCGGGCAATCGGCGACGGCCAAGTCGACGATCGCCTTGAGGGGCACGTCCTTGCCCTTGCGATACGTGCTGTCGGTCGCGAAGACGGCTTTGGCGCCCGCGAGACGCACTCGCTCGCCGAGCGCGCCGCTCCCGAACCCGGCAAAGACCACGATGATCACCGCGCCGATCCGGATGGCGCCGAGCATGAGCGCGATCGCCTCCTCGCAGGTCGGCATGTAGATCGCGACGCGGTCCCCCCGGCCGATGCCAAGCGCGCGCAGCCCGCGGCCGATGCTGCGGGCCTGCTCGAGCAGCTCGGCGTAGGTCCGCTCGCGCCGCTCCCCTCGCTCGTTCTCGGTGATGAGCGCGATCCGGTCGCCGCCGCCCGCGTTCACGTGAGCGTCCAGGCAGTTGTAGGCGAGGTTCGTCTCGCCGCCGACGAACCAGCGGAACGTCGGCGGGTCCCACGCGAAGACCGTGTCCCACCGCCTCGACCAGGGGACCTTCTCCGCGGCGGCGGCCCAGAAGCCCTCGGGGTCGCGGGTCGCCGCGGCGCGCCAGGCGGCGACCGTTTCCGCGGGGGTCATCCGTCGCGCAGCTTGAAGCGCTGGATCTTGCCGGTCGCGGTCTTGGGCAGCTCGTCGACGAACTCGATCCAGCGCGGGTACTTGTACGGCGTGATGCGGCCTTTCACGAAGGTCCGGAGCTCATCGGCAAGCGCATCCGTCCCACGGTGCCCCGCCTTCAGGAGGACGAAGGCCTTCGGCTTGAGCAGCTCGTCCTGATCCTTCATCCCCACCACCCCGCACTCGAGCACCGCCGGGTGCTCCATGAGCGCGGCCTCGACCTCGACCGGCGAGACCCACTGCCCCGAGACCTTCAGCATGTCGTCGCTGCGGCCCTCGTAGGTGAAGTAGCCATCCGGGTCGAGATGGTACTTGTCTCCGGTCACCATCCAGGTCCCGCGGATCGTCGCCTTCGTCTTCTCGTGCTTGTTCCAGTAATAGGCGCACGCGCTGTCGCCGGAGACCCAGAGGTTCCCGGTCCGACCGGCGGGGAGCTCCCGCTCGTCGTCGTCGAGGATCTTCGCCTGATAGCCCGGGACGACCACCCCGCTGGTCCCGCCCTTCGCCCGGCCCGGGAGATTAGAAATGAAGATGTGCAGCATCTCGGTCGACCCGATGCCGTCGAGGATCTCGCTGCCGAAGCGCGCCTTCCAGGCGTCGAAGAGCGCCTTCGGCAACGCTTCTCCGGCGGAGACCGCGAACCGCAGCGAGGACAGGTCATAGGGAAAGTCGGTCGTCGGGTACGCGAGGAGCGCGGCGTAGAACGTCGGCGCAGTGAAGAGGATCGTCGGCCGCTCCGCGGTGATGAGGCCGTAAACGAGATCCGGAGTTGCGCGCTCGGGCTTGAGCACCGTCGAGGCACCGACGCGGAAGGGGAAGAACACGCCATTCCCCAGGCCGTAGGCGTGGAAGAGCGGCGAGACGGTGAAGTGCCGGTCCGCTTCGGTGCTCCCGAGGACGTGCTTCCCATAGGTCTCGGCGCAGACGAGCATGTCGTGCTGCAGGTGGACCGCGCCCTTCGGGAAGCCGGTCGTCCCGGAGGAATACAGCCAGAAGCAGGCGTCGTCCGGCGTGGTGTCCGCCGGCGACAG
The DNA here is from genome assembly GCA_036565345.1 of Candidatus Limnocylindria bacterium. Taxonomy (GTDB): domain Bacteria; phylum Chloroflexota; class Limnocylindria; order P2-11E; family P2-11E; genus UBA4735. Next base: position 23,750 of record DATCNH010000047.1, read on the forward strand.
CTCCGCGGCCGCAGCGCTCATGAGCGTCTCGAGCGAGAGCACGCCCGGGCCGGGATCGTCACCGGGGGCCGCACCGGCGACGATGACGTGCCGCAGGAGCGGCGCGGCGGTGCGGGCCTCGAGGACCTTGGGGAGCAGCGCCGCCGAGACCACGATCGCGCGGGCCCGGCTGTCGATGAGGATGTAGGCGAGGTCGCGCGCGGTGAGCAGGGTGTTCACCGGTACCGGGATCGCCCCCAGCTTGATCGCGCCGAAGAACGAATAGACGAAGGCCGGCGAATCGGCGCAGAGGATGACGATCCGCTGTTCGGGCTCGAGGCCGATCTCGCGGAAGGCGTTGCCGGCACGATCGACGTTCGCCGCAAGCTCGCCGTAGCTCACGCTCGCGCCCTGGCACCGGATGGCGACCCGATCGTCCCGGACCCCCCGATGCGCGTCGATGAAGGTCTGGGCGGCGTTGTAGCGGGGGCCGAGATCGAGCACGGCGCGATTATCGGTCAGTCGCGTATAAAGGAGCGAACACCACCGGAGGTACGGCCCTGGACCTGGGATCGCTCGTCGTCGCCGCCCTGCCGGCCTTTGCCGCGAGCGCGGTCGAATTCGCGGAGGCCACGACGATCGTGCTGGCCGTCGGGATCACCCGCGGCTGGCGTGCGCCGCTCGTTGGCAGCGTCGCCGCCACGCTCACGCTCGGGGTGATCATCGCCCTCCTCGGTGCCACCCTGGTGAACGTGGTGCCCGAGCATGCGCTGAAGGCCTTCGTGGGCGCTCTGCTCGTCCTCTTTGGGCTCCGCTGGCTTCGCAAGGCGATCCTGCGTTTTGCCGGGATCGTCGCGCTCCACGACGAGGAGCTGATCTACCAGCGCGAGGTCGCCGAACTGAAAGCGCAGGGCCGGTCGGACACCCGATTCGATACCGTCGGTGCGCTCGTCGCCTTCAAGGCCGTTCTCCTGGAGGGGACCGAGGTGGCGTTCATCGTCATCGCCTTCGGCGCCGGGGGCGGGGCCGCGCTGAACGCGGCGATCGTTGGTGCGATCGCCGCCGGGGTCCTGGTCGTCATCCTCGGTGCGGTGCTCCGCCATCCGCTCACGATGGTCCCCGAGAACTGGCTGAAGTTCGGCGTGGGCGCGATGCTCTCGAGCTTCGGGGTCTTCTGGTTCGCCGAAGGCCTGGGCGACCTGTGGCCGGGCGACGCGCTGTCGGTGCTCCTCATCCTCGGCGCCTTCCTCATCGGGAGCCGCATCGCGGTCGCGCTCCTGCGGCGGATCCTCCCGGAGGGCGCCGAGGTGGCGGTCAAGAATGTCTAGCTTCCTGCGCGGCCTCTGGTCGAACACGTTCGGGCTGCTCGTCGAGGACGGCTCGCTCGCGATCGGCATCCTCGTGGTCCTCGCGATCGCGGGGACGGTGGCGGGCATCGCCGGCCGCCCGGACACCGCCGGTTGGCTACTCCTGGTCGGTCTGGTCGGGCTGTTGATCGCCAACGTGTACCGCGCCGGGCTCGCCGCGAGACGGGCGGTGGCGCGGGACGTCGAGGCACCCCGCTAGGCGATCAGGCCGACGCGCGCGCCCTCAGCCGGGGCAGGACCTCGGTACCGAAGAGCTCCAGGAACCGCGGCTGATCCGGCCCGGGAGCGTGGAACACGAGGTGGGTGAATCCATAGCCGGCATAGACGGAGATCTGCTCCACCATCTCCTCCGGGTCGCTCGAAACAAGCCAGCGTGAAGCGACCTGCTCGAGCGGCAATGTGGCGGCGCGGCGCTCCATTTCTCGGGGATCGTCTACCCCGACCTTGTCCTCGGCCGGAAGCGCGAGGGCGGCCCAATGACGGGTGTCCTCGAGCGCCCGCTGGCGGTCGCGATCGAACGACACCTTGACCTCGATCATCCGCTCGAGCCCGGCCGGGTCGCGCTTTGCCTTCGTCGCCGCCTCGGCGAACGCCGGAAGCAACGTGTCGGTGTAGAGCGCGGAGCCCTTTCCGCTGGTGCAGATGAGCCCATCACCGATCCGGCCGGCCAGCCGTGCGGCGGACTCGCCCGAGGCGGCGACGTAGAGCGGGATCGGTCGCTCCGGACGGTCGTAGACGGTCGCGCCCCGGGTGTGGAAGTACGTGCCATCGAAGGTGACCGACTCCTCGGTCCACAGTCGCCGGATGATCTCGATCGCCTCTTTCAGGCGGCCAAAGCGCTCCTTGAAGTCCGGCCACTCGATCGCCAGCACCGGGACCTCGTTCATTGACTCGCCCGTCCCCACCCCCAGGAGGACCCGGTCCGGATTCAGCGCCGCGAGGGTGGCCATCGCCTGCGCGACTATCGCCGGGTGATAGCGGAACGTCGGTGTCACCACGCTCGTGCCGAGAGTGATCTGCGAGGTGCGCTCGCCGAGGGCGGCGAGCCAGGCGAACGAGAACGGGGCATGCCCGTCGGTGTGGCGCCAGGGCTGGAAGTGGTCGCTCACCACGACGCTGTCGAATCCCTGCGCCTCGGCCGCGACGGCGAAGTCGAGAAGCGGTCGCGCGGCGAACTGTTCGGCGGAGGCTTTGTATCCGAGCTTCATCGGACGATCGCTCACGCTCAGGCCTCCCCGCGGCGGGTCCAGAACCCGTCGGGATCGTAGTCGCGGATGATCGTGAGGACCTCGGACGATGGCGGCGCGGTCTGGCGCACGTCCGGCGCCACGCGCAGCGGCCAGCCGGTGTTCGCGACGCACTCCGCGGCGCTCGCGTGCGCGTGATATGACTCGAGTTGCGCCTCGCCCGCAGCGAAGCGAAACACGCCGAGCGTCGTGATGAGCACCGCCGGGCCGCCGCGTGGAAGCCCGACCGACCGGCGCCAATCGCCGCCATTGCCGTAGCCCGGCGACGTGACGAAATCCACGCGCTCCCGAAGGCGCCGGCGGTCGTGCGGCATGATGACGATGAGCCGCTTGGCGAGGCTCGCGATGTCCGCTCCCCCGCCGCTGCCGGGAAGCTGGACCTCCGGATGCCGGCGGTCGGCGCCGATGGCGGTGGTGTTCAGGTTGCCGTGACGGTCAATCTCGGCACCGCCGATAAAGCCGGCATCGACCTCGCCGCGCTGGAGCAGGCCCATGAGGTCGATCGTCCGCGCGCACCAGGTCGCTCCCGCCACGTTGGGGGTATCCCCCATCGTGTACAGCAGCTCGGGCGCCGGCACGTCGCGCACGACGCCGAGCTCGAACAGGCCGATCGCGTTCGGGGCATGGGTCCGCTTGGCGACGACGAACGCGATGAGCGGAAGCCGCATGCCGACGAACACGACCTCGCCGTCGGCGATCTCGCGGGCGGCCTGCGCGACCATCACCTCGCCCGCGGTGATCTCCATCTAGAAACGCGCTTCGGCTGCGGGCTCGCCCACGTCGGCCTGGGCGGCGAGCGCGGTCCAGCGGCCGTCGAGCTTGCGAAGATAGGCCGCGCGGTCGGGAACGCCGGTCACCCACTCGCCGATCCAGCGCTCGAAGCCGGCGACATCGCGGGTCGCCTGGTGGTAGTCATGGAAGAATGCGTGGTCGCGCGCATAGCGCCCCTGCAGGGGGGACGGGTGGCAGGCACCCGGCTCCTCGACCACCGCGGAGACTTTGAGGGCCGGAACGATCGTCCGATTCGGATCGCTCGCGATGACCGTGCGGCCGACCACCTCGTCGGCAATGACGATGACCGTCCGCGCCGCGAGTCCCGCCTCCTGCGACACGCCCCAGGGACCCCAAAGATGGGCGTTTCCTTCGGCGTCGGCCCGCTGGCAGGCGAGGATCGTGACGTCGGGCGAGATCGCCGGGATCAGCAGCAGCGGCGCGCCGTCGAACGGGGAGACCGCCTCCTTGAACGTGCCGTTCGCGCGTGGGATGTCGGAGCCCAGGAGTGTGCGGGTGGGGAGATATGGCGCACCGAGCGCGCCGGCGAGCAGCGCCTGGGCGATGGTGAAGTTGCTGTGGTCGAAGACCCGGATGCGGCGGGGGATCCCCTGCTCCATCGCGCGGCGGTAGCAGTGGGCGAGGCCGGCCGAGACATTCCCGGCCCAGGCGGTGGTGATGCTCGCGACGCACCCGGCGCCGATGAGCAGATCGAAGGCGATGTCCGAGATCGGTCCGATGAGCGCGAGATCGCGCTTCCCCTGTCGGATGAGCTCGTGGACCGCGCTGAACGGGATGGCCGGCTCGAGCGCGCAGCCGAGCGCGACCGAGCTCCCATCCGGAACGTGGTCCCGGATCGCCTCCGCGAGGGAGACGACCTTGCTCACCGGCCGGTATAGCTCGGCTTGCGCTTCTCGGCGAAGGCGGTGACACCCTCCTTCGCGTCGGCGGAGGCGAACAAGCGGCCAACGGCCTCGTGCTCATAGAGCATCCCGTCCTGGAAGGCCATCCCGCCGCCGAGCACCGTCGCGAGCTTGATCTTGCCGATCGCCAGGGTGGGCCCGGTCACGAGCGCGGCGACGTAGTCGTGCGCGCGCTGCCGCAGCTCTCCCGGCGGATACACCTCGTCGACGATCCCAAGCTCCTTCGCCTCGGCCGGCTGGACCGCCGCGCCACGGAGCATGAGATCGAGGGCCTTCTGCCGGCCGATGAGCCGCGGCAGGCGCTGGGTGCCGCCGGTGCCCGGCAGGACGCCCAGGGTGACCTCGGGAAGCCCGATGTTGTACCCGCCCTCGGCGGCGAAGCGGAAGTCGCAGCAGAGCGCGATCTCCAGGCCGCCGCCCAGGCAGTGGCCGTTGATCGCCGCCACGACGACCTTCGCGGTGCGCTCGAGCTTGGACATGATCTCGTTCGCATGGATGACGAACGCGGCCTGATATGCCGCGTCGGTCGAGGCGAACATCTTTACGTCGGCGCCGGCCGAGAAGAACTTCTCGGAAGCGCTCCGGACGACGAGGCCCTTCACCGCGGGATCGAAGCGCGCCTCGTCGATCGCGAGGGACAGGTCGTCGAGGAACGCCTTGTCGTAGGAGTTGGCCGGCGGTCGATCGAGCACGAGGTGCCCCACCGCATCCTGTTTCTCGAGACGGACGACGGGCATGTTCAGCCTCCCCCTGCGTGATACCGGGTTTCGGTCACAATCTACCGGAGAACATGACCGACCCGGGCGGCGGCCCGGAACGATGGAAGAGGGTTTCCGATGGCGCAGATGTATATCGACGGCGAGCTCGTGAATGCCCAGAGCGGCCAGACGATCGAGGTTCGCAACCCCGCGACCGGCGAGGTGGTCGGATCTGTCCCGCGCGGCGCGGTCTCCGAGGTCGACGCCGCCGTCGAGGCCGCGGCGAAGGCCTTTCCGGCCTGGGCCGCACTGTCCCCGGGCAAGCGCGCCGCGCTCATGCATGCGGCGGCGGCGAAGATGAAGGCCGCCGTCCCGGAGATCGCCAAGCTCCTGACCCTTGAGCAGGGCAAGCCGCTGGCCCATGCGGTCCTCGAGGCCTCGCGGGTCCAGGAGAACCTCGAGTACTACGCCGGCCTCGCGGACAAGATCCGCGGCGACTACGTGCCGCTGGAGGATCCGGGCAAGTTCGGCCTCACCCTCCGCCGGCCGATCGGGGTGATCGTCGCCATCACCCCCTGGAACTTCCCGCTCACGCTCATGGCGAACAAGATCTGCCCGGCTCTCGCGACCGGCTGCACCATCGTGCTGAAGCCGGCCTCCACCACACCCCTCGCGACGCAGCGGGCAGTGGAGGTCATCAACTCCGCGGGCCTGCCGCCGGGAGTCCTGAACATCGTCCACGGCTCCGGCGGCGAGATCGGGGACGCGCTGGTCTCGCACCGCCTCGTGAACAAGATCGCCTTCACCGGTCAGACCGAGACCGGCAAGCGGATCATGAAGCTCGCCGCCGACAACGTGACGCGCGTGACGCTCGAGCTCGGCGGGAGCGATCCGATGATCGTCTGCGACGACGCGGATCTCCGCCGCGCGAGCGCCGCCACCGCGATCGGCCGCTTCTTCAACGCCGGGCAGGCCTGCCTCGCGGTGAAACGCGTCTATGTGTTCGCCTCCGTCGCCGAGGAGTTCATGACCAAGGTGTCCGAGCGGGCGAAGAAGGAGTGGAAGATCGGCAACGGCATGGCCGAGGGCGTGAAGATGGGTCCGCTCCATACCGAGCAGCAGCGCGCCGAGGTCGAAGGGCAGATCGCCGACGCGGTACAGCGCGGCGCCACGGTCCTCGCCGGCGGAACGCGACCGGACGCTGACGATCTGGCGAAGGGCTGGTTCATGGAGGCGACCGTGCTCCGGGATGTGCCGGAGGATTCACGGATGCTCACCGAAGAGGTCTTCGGTCCGGCCCTCCCGATCGTGATCGTGAACGACCTTGACGAGGCGATCGCGAAGGCGAACGCGAGCGTCTACGGCCTGGGCTCGTCCATCTGGACGAAGGATCTGGCGAAGGCCCGTCGCGCGATGGAGCAGATCCAGGCCGGCTACACCTGGGTGAACGACATCCAGGTCGCGTACGACCAGCTCCCGTTCGGCGGATCGAAACAGTCCGGCTTCGGCAAGGAGCATGGGCTCGAGGCGCTCGACGGCTATCTCGAGAAGAAGTCGGTGGTGCTCGCGACCGGCTGATCCTTCAGCCGGTGATCGGCGTGGCGACCAGCCGGGCAAGCCCGGCGGCGAGCCGGTCGATCCCCGCCTCGTCGTGCAGGGCCCAGAACGAGAGGCGGATCGCCTCGGGCATGCCTGGATCCGCGATGTGCTTCGCCACGATGCCGTCCTCGTCCCACAACCGCTGAACGAGCTCGCCCGCCGAGCCGGCCCCGGTGACTGGGGCGACGACGACGATGCCGGTCGGGTCGTCCGACCGTCCGAGCAGCCGGAATGGCAGCGGCGCGAGCGCGGCGAGGAGCCGCTCCCGGAGCGCGGCGATCCGTCCCCCGACGAGCCGGCCGAGGCCGCGGTGCACCGCGAGCGCTTGGCGAAGGCCGACGTACGCGGCGACGTCCACGGTACCGGTCTCGAAGCGGCGTGCGTCCGGCTCGAGCACGAACTCGCCGGTGAGGTCATGCGACACGCGTGAGCGCCACCCCAGGCGCGGCGGATCGAAGCGCTCCAGATCGCCGACCCAGATCGCGCCGGTCGCGAGCGGGCCATGGAGCCACTTGTGCCCGAGGAACACCGCCGCATCAGCGTTGAGCGCTCGCACCGCGACTGGCAGCTGGCCGAGGGCCTGTGCGCAATCGACGATCGTGGCCGCTCCGGCCGCCCGGGCGATCCGGCAGGCCGCGGCGACCGGTAGCAGCCGCCCGGTCCGGCAGGAGACCAGCGACAGCACGAGCGCGGACGCACCGTCGGCCAGCGCGCCCGAGACCTGATCGAGGAATGCCGCGTCGTCCCGATATGCGATCACGCGGACCCGGTCGCCGCGATCCTGGCGCCGATAGACCGGGAGGAGCGCCGAGGCATGCTCCTCGGCGGTCGTGACGATGAGCGCGTTCGCCGGGAGGCGCAGGCCGGCGACGAGGGTATTCAGGCCGTCGGTGGCCGATTGCATGAGTGCGACGCGCTCGGCGCCACCCGGATCGCCGAGGAACGCCGCCAGATCGGCGCGCGTCGCGGCGAGGTCGGCGTTGTACGCGGCGTACCCGACATGGCTGAACATCCCCACCCCATTCATCCAGGTCCGGTAGCGCTCGGCCGCGGCCTGCGCGACCGGGAACGTCGGCCCCGAGCCCGCGACGTTGAAGTACGCGGTCCCCGGTGCGAGGGCCTGGAGCGCGGCGAGGGACAGGTCGGGCTGCGGGTCGACGAAGATCACCTCGCGGTCGTGATGCCCCGGATCGCCAGGCCCGCGGCGAAGAGGACGATGAAGCCGAACGCGAACGAGATGGCCCGGGGCGGCCGGTGGCGGACGAGCGTCGCGGCGAGGGGGATGACCGCCACGAGGGCGAAGCCATAGAGGATATGGACGCTGTTCGCCGGTGCGCGGCTGAAGAGCAGCACGACCCCGAACAGGCCCTGAGCCACCGCGGCGATCTCGGCGATGACCAGCGCGCCGATGTAGCTCGAGGTCGGCCCCTGTCCGCGAATGCCGAGCCAGAGCCCCCAGAGCCCGACGATGGTGAGATAGAGGACGATCGCGGTGGCGACGCGGCCGTGCAGGCCGAGGAGCACTTCCACACAATGAGGCTAGCCGATGGCCGGCGAGAGGGAGACGCAGATGGAACGCGCCCTGAACGATCCCGGTGCCGCTCCGGCCCCGACCGCCGAGATCCCCGAGGTCGGCTCCGCCTACTTCGAGGGCAGGTTCGTCCCATTCGCCGACGCGAAGGTCAGCATCGCCACCCACGCCCTCCAGTACGGCACCGGCGTGTTCGAGGGGATCCGCGCCTACTGGCACCCGGAACAGGAGCAGCTCTTCGCGTTCCGGCTCGTCGAGCACTTCGCACGCATGGAGCGCTCCTGCCGGATCCTGCGCATTGCGCTGCCCGCAGCTGCGGACGAGCTCGCCGATCTCGCGATCGAGCTCCTGCGCCGCAACGAGTTCCGAGCCGATATCTACCTGCGCCCGTTCGCGTACAAGGCCGCCCGGGTGGTCAAGGTGACCCTCGGCGGGCTTCGCGATGGCTTCGCGATGTACGCCTGCCCGATGGGCGGGTACCTCCCGGTCGGCGGCCTGACCGCGTCCACCACGAGCTGGCGGCGAACCTCCGACGATGCGATCCCGGCACGCGGCAAGCTCACCGGGTCCTATCTGAACACGGCGTTCGCCGTCGACGAGGCGCACGAGCGAGATGCCGATGAAGCGATCTTCCTCACCCGCGACGGCCATGTGTCCGAGGGCGGCGGCTCGAATCTCTTCCTGGTCCGTGACGGCGCCCTGATCACCCCGGCGGTGACCGATGACATCCTGGAGGGCATCACCCGCGACACCATCGCGACGCTCGCACGGGAGTCGCTCGGCCTCGAGATGGTCGAGCGGCAGATCGACCGGACGGAGCTGTATCTCGCGGACGAGGTCTTCTTCTGCGGCACCGGGGCGCAGGTCGCCCCCTGCGTGAAGATCGACGGCCGGACAATCGGCGCTGGGGTCATCGGCCCGGTGGCCCGGGCGATCGGCGAACGCTACTTCGCCATCACCCACGGCGACGACCCGGCCCATCCGGAGTGGCGCACCCCCGTCTATCGATCGCACCGATGAGGATCGCGTATCAGGGCGTGCCCGGGGCGTTCAGCGAGGCCGCGGCGGCGGGCCTGTTCCCGGCGGCCGACCTGATGCCGCAACGGAGCTTCGGCGAGGTGTTCGCCGCGCTCGCGGATGGCGGCGTTGCGGGGGCCGTCGTGCCGGTGGAGAACAGCCACGCCGGGATGGTCGCCGATGTCTACGACCTGCTCCGTGAGGACGACGGGGCGACGATCGTCGCGGAGGCGATCGTCCGCGTCCGCTATGGCCTGTTGGGCGTCCCCGGCGCGACCCTCATGGGGACCAGGATCGCACGCTCGCACCCGCAGGCCCTCGCGCAATGCGACACCTTCCTCCGTGAGCATGGGATCGAACCGGAGGTCTCATACGACACCGCCGGAGCGGCCGCGGACGTCGCGCGCGCCGGGGACCCGCAGGTCGCGGCCCTGGCAAGCGGCCGCGCGGCGCGGCGCTATGGCCTCACCGTCCTCGCCGACGGGATCGAGACCTCGGCGAGCAACGCCACCCGCTTCTTCGCGCTCGCACCGCGGGGCGACACGTCGGTCGCGGAGGCGATCCCGGCGGCGATGCGCTCGGGGAGACCGAAGACGAGCCTCGCCTATGTCACCGCGAACGTGCCCGGCGCGCTCCTGCGGACGCTCCAACCGTTCGCGACGGTGGGCGTGCAGCTCACGAAGATCGAGTCGCGCCCGAGCCGCGTCGCGGCCTGGGACTACGTCTTCTACCTGGACTTCGAGGGCGACCCGGCGATCTCCCCCGCCGCCGACGCGGTGGAGATGATGCGGCGCTCGTGCGCCTGGGTGAAGGTGCTCGGGACCTACCCGGCCGCCGCCGAGGCGCTCGAACCCGACTGACCGCGCTCCGCTCCGGACGCGCGAATGGCGCCGGTGATCCGGCGCCATTCGCCTGGAGGAGGGATGAAGGATGGACGCGGGTGCTACTGGGTGGGCTTGGCCGTCGGCGTCGCCGGGTTCTTCGGGGTCTTCGGGGCCGCCTTGTCGTGGCGGCCACCTTCGCGGTCGACCAGCTTGACGATGGCCGCATCGACCTTGGTGCGGAGCTGCTCGGCCTGCTCAGCGGTGAGCTTGCCTGCGGCGACCGCGGCCTTGATCCGGGCCTCGGCCTTGTCCGTGAGGTCGGCGATGAGCCCGTCCCGGCTCTTACCCGACTGCTGTCCGGCAATCTGACCGAGGCTCTTACCCGCTTCGAGCTGCGCCTTCACGGCCTCAGCCGGAAGACCGATGTAGCCGACGCTTTCCTGGAAGACACCCCCCACGAACTCGCGGAAACCTTTGCGGTCGTGGTCGCCGGTGTGCTTGCTGACCGCGTCGAGGATCGCGTCCGCCTGCGCGCGGGTGATGACGCCCTTGTCGACGAGTACATCGAGGACCGCCTTCAGCTTCGCATGGCGGTCGGTCTTGTCCGCCGCGACCGTTGCGACGTTGCCCGAGGGCGTGGCCGCGAGCGTGAGGTCGCCCGTGCTGGGAGCTGCCGCGAACGCCATGCCGCCGAGCAGGCCGGCGCCAAGGATGCCCGTCCCGATGATCGCGCTGACCCTGCGGGTGCTGATCGATGCGAGCTTCATCTGTCGTTTCTCCGTTCCTGAGCGCCCGGTCGTTCCAGGCGTTCTGCTATGGATATCCGGCAGAGGCGGCGGGTGTTGCGCCGAAGGACGCGACCTTACGGATGCTTTACAGATGCGGGAGCGAAGACCCGAAGCGCCCGCGGGAGCGTTTCGAAGGTCTGCGGGAGCGCTCCGACGAGTTGACCGTCGGCATGGACCTCCAGGGGCTCGCGCGACGACAGCACGATGCGCTTCCCCAGGTAGCGCCGGCCCCGGGCCGGACGATCGCGGTCGACCGCGGCGGCGATGAGCTCGCGGAGCACCGCCAGGCGACCGCCGCCGAAGACCACCAGGTCCAGGCGTCCGTCGTCGATCCGCGCTCCAGGCGCGACCTCGAAGCCCCAGCCGTACCACGGTCCGTTGCAGACGACCGCCTGGAGGACCCGATGGCTGTGCCGGCGACCGTCGGTCTCGAACTGCACCCGGACCCCCGAGCGGCGCAGCAGCGCGCCGATCGCGGCGATCGCGCTCGAGCGCTCGCCCCGCTGGAACGCGTGCCCCGCCTCGAAGGCATGCGCATCCAGCCCGATGCCGGCGGCCTCGAAGAACAGGTGGTCCCCCACCCGCCCGACATCGATCTCCCGGTGGTGGCCGGCGGCGATGATCCGCGATGCGGCGATCCGGTCGTCGCGCGGGATGCCGAGCGCGCGTGCGATGTTCATGAACGAGCCGAACGGCAGGATCCCAAGGGTGGCGTCGGTATTCACGACCGCCCGCGCCGCCGCGCCGACCGTTCCGTCGCCACCCGCGACGAGGATCGCCTCGTAGCCCTCGGCGACGCCGCGACGCGCGAGATCCTCGGCGGTCGGCGACTCTGGCCCGGTCTCCACGATGTCGATGGCGGCAAAGCGAGCGCGGAGCGTCTGCAAGAGCGCGTCGACATCGGCGCGCGCGATTCCGCCGCCGGCAGCGGGATTGACGATCGCGAGCGCGCGGGTCACCCACGCAGTGTGGCGCCCCGCGATCACCCACGTGGCACCGGTGCTGAGCCAGGTCCCAGGGTGGCCGGCGGGATCGAACGGCCCTATGGGATCGGCGCCACCGGAAGCGCCGTGCTGGTCAGCGGCGGGGTGATCGGCGCGAGCAAGGCTGTCGGCAACGGGGCGACCGGGAGCGTCGGCGGCGGCGCGAGGGAGGCCGTCGGCAGTGGCGCGACCGGCAGGGTCGGCAGTGGCGCAAGCGAGAGCGTCGGCAGGGGACCGAGGGTCCCGATCGGCAGCGGTGCCGGCGTTCCGGCGGTCAGCGGCGAGATCGTCGCGATCGCGGGGCCGGCAGCGACGGACGACGGCGCCGTCGTGCCCGGCGTCGCGGGGCCCGCGGCGGACGGTCCGGCGAGCGGGGACGGGCTCGCACTCGACGAAACGTCTGAGCCCTGCGCCGGTGCCGGTGTGGCCGCGCTCGGCGGGGGCGCCGTGACCGCCGCTGCGGATGCGGTCGCCCGGGCGGAGAGCGGCGTGGGGGCGGTGGGAGCCGTGCCGGGGGCGGTGCGGGTCTCCATGCCGGCCGGCACGAGGACCGCGGCGCCGGCCGAGCTGACCGCGACGAGCCCTTCACTGGTGCGCTCAATGGCCGAGCCATCCGCGGCGACCACGACCTCGAACTTCGTGCCGCGCACCGCCGCGGTCAGCGATGGCGTGCGGATCTCGTAGCGCGACCGTGGATCGACGAGCTTGTGGACGCTCGACACCGTCCGTCCGATCGTCTGCGCGATGAGCAGGTCGACCGCGCCGTCAGGCGAGGCTGCGGCAGAGACCGTCACCTCGGTCGCCGGCGCGAGCTCGAGCGTCGATCCATCGAAGAAGGTGATGACCGCACGCCCGACAGCGTCGGTCCGCACCCGATCGCCCGAGACCACGGTCTCGCCGTCGGTGGCCGAGGTGTAGGCCGCGGTCCCGTGGGCCAGCTCGACCCGTCCCGCGAGGACCGCCAGCACGCTCGCCGGCCCGACCGCGCGGGTCTGGCCCGACAGCGCGAAGGGGATGAGCAAGGCGAAGGCGAGGACGATGGCAAGCACGATCGCGCTGCGGCGTTTCACTCGCCAAGCATTGGCCGGCGCCTGAAGAACGCGGTACCCCGTTCGGGGGACCCGAAGGTCAAAACATCGATACCTCACGCACCGAGGTACGCGCGTGCGACGCCGGGGTCGCGCAACAGCGCGGCGCCGGTGCCGGTCAGGCTGATCCGCCCCAACTCCAGGACGTAGGCCCGGTCGGCGAGACGGAGGGCCCGGAGCGCGTTCTGCTCGACCAAGAGCATCGTCGTCCCACCGGCTTGAAGCTCCGCGAGGACCTCGAACACCGTGGCCACCATCTTCGGCGCGAGGCCCAGGGATGGCTCGTCGAGCAGCAGCACCCGTGGCCGCGCGAGGAGGGCCCGCGCGATCGCGAGCATCTGCTGCTCCCCGCCGGAGAGGTTGCCCGCCGGGAGCGCGCGGCGCTGGGCGAGGATCGGGAAGCGCGCATATCCCGCGTTCGGATCCGTGCCGCCTAGCAGCAGGTTCTCGTGCACCGACATCCGGGCAAGGATCGCCCGCCCCTCGGCGACCTGACTGATGCCCGCCCGAACGATCTGGTGCGGCGGCGCGCCGGTGAGGTCACGGCCCTGCAGGAGCACGCGGCCGCCGGCCGGACGGACGAGGCCGGAGATCGCGGCGAGGGTCGAGGACTTCCCCGCCCCGTTCGCGCCGATGAGCGCGACGACCTCGCCCGCGGCGACCTCGAAGCTGATCCCGCGGACCGCCTCGATCGCGCCGTACCGGACAACGAGGTCCTCGACCGCGAGCATCGCCGGCTCAGGCATCGTCGGCCCCCAGATACGCCTCGCGCACGGTGGGATCCGCCTGGATCTGGGCGGGGGTGCCTTCGGCGATCTTCCGGCCGAAGTTCAGCACCGCGACGCGGGCACAGGCGTCCATGACCAGCCGCACGTCGTGCTCGATAAGGATGATCGTGAGGCCGCCGGCGACCAGATCGGCCATCAGGGTCCGCAGCCCCACCGATTCGGTCGGGTTCATGCCGGCCGCCGGCTCGTCGAGGATGAGCAACCGGGGCTCCGACGCGAGGGCTCGTGCGATCTCGAGGCGGCGCTGATCGCCGTACGCCAGCTCGCCCGCGAGTGCCGCGGCGCGCGCGCGCAGGCCGATGCGGTCGAGCAGCGCGAGCGCGGCGGCACGATCGGCCCAGCCGGTCGGGCGGAACGGCACGAGGCGGGCGAGGACATCGGAGCGCATCCGGACATGCCGGCCGACCAGGACATTCTCGAGGACGGAAAGGCCCTTGAAGAGGCGCACGCCCTGGAACGTGCGGGTGAGACCGCGGCGCGTGAGGCGGTGTGCGGGCACGGCGGTGATGTCGTCGCCGCCGAACCGGACCGCGCCGGCATCGGCCTGGAGGTGGCCCGAGAGGAGGTTGATGAGCGTCGTCTTTCCCGCGCCGTTCGGCCCGATGAGCCCGAACACTTGACCCGCGGCGATGGCCAGGTCGACGCGGTCGACCGCGACCACGCCGCCGAAGCGCCGCGTGAGGCCGGCCGTCTCAAGCAACATCGGCCGCTCCCACGCGCTGCAGTCGGCGGGTCCGCCGCAGCTGGAAGAGCGTGACGAGCCCGCGCGGCAGATAGACGATTACCAGGACGAGGACGGCCCCCTGGAAGATGTCGCGGTACTCCTGCAGGCCACGCAGGATCTCGGGCAGACCGGTGAACAGGAGCGCCCCCAGGAGCGGACCGAGCACGTTCGGGACCCCGCCGACGACGGCGAAGACGAGGATCTGGACCGCGCGCGCGAAGCCGAACTCATCGGGCTGGAGGGCGAAATTGAAGTGGGCGGACAGGCCGCCGGCCAGCCCGGCGATGAGCGCTCCGAGAACGAAGGCGAGGAGCTTGTAGCGGCGGACGGCGATGCCCTGGCTTGCCGCCGCGACCTCATCCTCACGGATCGCGGCCCAGGCCCGGCCGACGATCGACAGGCGGAGCCGCGCCAGAAAATAGGTGATGAGCGCCAGGGACAGATAGATCTGCCAAAGCTCGGTGGTCGCCGGGATGCCGACGAGGCCCTGTCCCTTCCCGGTGGCGGGGATCGCGAGGATGACAACCCGGATGACCTCCCCGAACGCGAGCGTGGCGATCGCGAGGTACACCCCGCGCAGGCGGAAGACGGTCGCACCGAGCGGGAGCGAGACCAGTCCGGCGAGGAGCGCGCCGGCCAGCAGCGCGAGTGGGAACGGCAGGTCCGCGCGCATCGTGAGCAGCGCGGAGCTGTAGGCGGCGATCCCCATGAAGGCGGCGTTCCCCAGGGTGAGCTGGCCGCAATAGAGGGTGAGCCAGACAGAAAGCGCAAGGAGACCATTGATCCCGAGGACCCCGATCGTCGTCGAGTACGTGAGGAAGAGGTCATTCAGCCCATCCATCGCTACACCCGGTCCGCGGGCTTCGCACCAAGCAGGCCGTTCGGCCGGACGAGAAGCACGATGAACAGGAGCCCGAACGCGAACGCGTCACGGAGCTCGCTTGGAAGGAACGCGAGGCTGGCACTCTCCCCGAAGCTCAGAAGGTAGGCGCCCACGAGCGCACCGGGGATGCTCCCCATTCCTCCCACGACCATGACCGTGAACGCCTTCAGCTCGAACGGCAGGCCCATCTGCGAATACGGGCTGTTCGTCGCGAAGCCGTAAAGGACCCCCGCGACACCACCCAGGCCAGCGCTGATGAAGAAGGTCGCGGCGATCGCGCGTTCCACATCGACCCCGAGCAAGCGCGCGGCTCGCGGATCCTCCGCGAGCGCGCGCAGCTGGCGGCCGAGCGTCGTGCGGCCCACGAGGAACGTGAGCCCGACCATCAGGAGCAGCGCGACGAGGATGATCACCAGACGCAGGCCGTCGAGCTGCGCTCCGCCGAGCTCGACCACCCCGGTGGGAACGCTCCCGGCCGGGTAGGCCTGCAGGTCCGGCCCGTAGCGGAGCTGGATGAGCCGGGTGAGGATGAGCGCCACCCCGATGCTCGAGATCATCGCCGAGAGCGGCGGCGCACCGCGACGCCGCAGCGGCGCGAACGCGATCCGGTCCAGGAGCACGCCAAGCAGACCGCAGACGAGGAATGCGATGACGAGCGCGAGCGGCGCCGGTATCCCGGCCTGCATCACGAAGAGCGCGGTGAACGCACCGACGGTGAAGATCGCGGGGTGCGCGAGGTTCAGGATGTCCAGCACCGAAAACACCAGGGTGAAGCCGAGAGCGAAGAGGGCGTAGATGCTCCCGACGAAGATCGCGTTGTAGATCTGGTCGGCCACGCCCGCAGGCTAAAGCAGAAGGGCGGGGACCTCACGGTCCCCGCCCTGCGTCGATCCCGATGCGGTGCTAGTTGATCGGCGTGAACTTCCCGGCCTTGATCTGGACCACGTAGACCTTCTGGGTCACGTCGTGGTCCTTGTTGAACGAGATCTCGCCCAGCGGCGTCCGCACGCCGGTGGTGAGCTCGATCTGGACCTTGAGCTTATCGTGGAGCACGCTGTTCGGATTCGGCGTGCGCTTGAGGGCGTCCAGCAGGACGTAGAGCGCCGCGTACGCCTGCGCCGCGAACTGGTCGGGGTCCTTGCCGTACTTCGCCTTGTACGCAGCGACGAAGTCCTTGTTCTCGGCGGACGGGTTGTCGAGGTACCAGGCGGCACCGGAGATCGCGCCCTCGGCGGCTGCGCCGGCGGATGCCGCGATCGCCGGAGTGTTGAAGCCGTTGCCGCCCACGACCGGCAGGCCGGCCTTCCGCTTGGCGACCTCCTGCAGGATCTTGATCGCCGGGCCGGCCAGGGAGCTGTTCACGATGGCATCCGGAGTCTCGGCGACGGCCAGGATGACCGGGCCGGAGAGGTCGACGTCGTTCTTGGAGTACGCGATCTCCTTCTTGATCGTGATCCCGGCCGCCTCGAGGGCCTTCTTGAAGATCGCGAAGCCGTCGGAGCTGAACTTGTCGTCCTGGGCGTACATGAGGACCACGCTCTTGAGGCCGAGCTTGGCCTTCACCGTCTTGACCGTCTCGGGGATCGCCGTAGACTCGCCGAGCGAGACGCGGAAGACATAGTCACATGGTCCGTAGGAGCACTTGCCGACGATTCCGTCGCCGGTGTTGCTGATCGCGATGACCGGGGTCTGCGCGCCCTGGGCGACCGGGTCGGCGGCGACCGCGGTACCGGACAGCGTCGGGCCGAGGATCGCGGCGACGCGATCCTGTTGCACGAGCTTCTTGAAGGCGGTGATCCCGCCGTCGGTCGTGGACTGGTCGTCCTCGATGACGAGCTGGAGCTTGGCGCCGTTCGCGCCGCCGGCGGCGTTGATGCGATCCGCGGCGAGCTGGACGCCGTTCTTCTGGGCCGGGCCGTAGGCGTTCCCCACGCCGGTGAGCGAGAGCGCCACCCCGACCTTGATGTCCGGCTTGCTCGCCGCGGTCGCGCTCGCGGCCGGGGCGCCGGACGCGCCGCCGGTACCGGTACCGCCGCAGGCGGCCAGCAGGACCGCGAGCACGGTGAAGATGCCGATGAGCCGTTTCGTCATGCCACTCCCTCTCTATCCACGATCCACGCGAAAACCTCGGCAAGTCTACGGGACCGCGGTGATTCGCCCGGTTCCCGCTGGGCTCAGGCGAGGTGACGCGGCCGGAGGTCGAGCAGCAGGCTGGCGAGCGAAAAGAGCGTCGCCAGGACCACGCCGCAGGCGGCGAAGGCCGCCGGATCGCGGAGCGCGATCGACTGGAGGGCCACGAACCCGATCCCGTTCCAGAGCAGGAGATACTCCACGATCGGAAGGCTCGCGACGGCGATGCGCAGGCCGCTGCCGACCGCCTCCAGCGACAGCGGCAGCACATGCGGCAGGATGTGGACCCGAACGATCCAGCTCGGCAACAGCCCCTTGGCGTTCGCCGTATTCACGAAGTCGGCGTCGAACACCTCGGCCATCCGCACCGCGGTGAGCTGCGCGGTCATCGCGACGGCGGGAGCGGAGAGCGCAAGGAGCGGGAGGACCAGATGTCCGTCGAGGCCGAAGCCGAACACCGGAAGCACCGTCCGGCCAGCCGCTCCACCGATGAAGATGATGAGGATCTGCAGGAAGTAGGCGAGGAAGAACGACGGGATCGCGGCGACCACGCTCGTGAGCCCGAGGATCGCGCCGCTGCGGATCGCGCGTCGGCGGAGGAGCGCAGCGGTGATCCCGAGCAGCAGCCCGACGGTGAGCGAGAAGACGAGCACCCCGACAAGGAGCGCGAGGCTGCGTCCGGTGGCCGCGACGATCACCTCGGCGAGCGAGGCCTGATAGGTCTGCGCCACGCTCGGAGGGACGAGCTGCGGACCGCCGAACGACGATTGGCCCCGGGATGCGACGCCGATGCCAGGCGCGAGGATGAACGGGCCGTACCGAGCCATCGCGATGGGCGAGAGGACGGCGAACGCCGCCCAGAGCACGCCGATCGTCAGCGGGAACCGGGTCATCCGGAACACGAGACGCCTCACCGCGGATGGAGCTCGGGGGCGCCTGCGGCGTAGCGACCGACCGCATATCCCACGACCGACGCGGCATCCGCACGCAGGTCGCTCCCCTCCGTCGCACGACCGACCCCGCGGATGAGGACCCAATGGACGTCGGTCAGGGCGCCAAGACCGACCGCGACCATGAGGTCGCCGGCGGCGGCGGTGTCCGGGTCGATGGTCGCATCGGTGTGGAGCGCCGCCGCGCCGGTCCGGGTCGCGTACGCGTCGAACGCCGCGACCAGATCGCCGTAGGCGGTCGTGAAGCGCAGGGCCGATCCGGCGAGCGTGTCGATCGCGAGCACGACGTCCAGGGGCGTGGTGCCGAGGGCGGCCCGGACCGCCTTGGCGTTCGCCTGCGTGTCGCCGCGCGGGTCGAACAGCACCAGGGCGAGCGGCGGAAGGGGATGCCCGGCGAGAGACCGCGCGACCGCCGCGAGCAGGTCCTCGGCGCCACGCGTTCCGTCGGTGCGCGACGGCGCGACCGCCCACACGACCAGGCGATGTTCCCCTGCCGCGGCCGGCGTCAGGGCGACGAGGGACCGCGAGGCCGTGGTCACCGCGGCCACCGGCACGTCGACCCGCGCGGTCCCGGGAAGGGCCGCGGCGAGCGAGCGGCCGGAGGTGTAGGTCACCTCGCCCTCCCGCTGGCTCCGCAGGATCTCCGAGGCACGCGCGCCGAGCGGTGCGAGGATCCGATCCGCCGCCTCGACGCCCAGCAGCAGCACCGGGGTCCCGGCCGCGGCACCGAGCGGGTCGCCGGCCGCCAGGCGACGGTACGGGTCGGCCTGATTACCGGGAAGCGGGCGGCCGCGCTGGCCATCGACGTAGAGGATCGCTGCCGGGTGTCGCGCGATGAGGTTGCGGAGCTGCACATCCGGCGCGGGACCCTGCACCACTCCCCGACCGAGCCTGATGTTCGGCAAGCGGAGCAGCACGACGATCGCGCCCAGCACCGCGACCGTGGCCAGGTCGTCCTGCCAGGTGGCGATGTTCTGGCCCAGGTCGGGCGGCGAGAAGGGCCCGCGATCGGTCGGCGGATAGTCAAGGGGCGAGATGCCCCAGCCGGCGAACACCAGTCGAGCGTTGGCCGTGCCCCCGCCGGCCGGACCGAACAGGAGCGGCACGAAATCCCCCCCGGGGCCCTCGCGGAACGTCATCCGACCGGCGTCCGCGTCGACCTCGAGCGATGCCGTGCCGACCTGCTCGAAGCTGGTCGACCTGCGCTCGACCGGCGTGACCGCCAGACCCGCGGCGGCGAGGGCCGCGCCGGCGTCGGCGCCGATGACCGCGCGATCGCGGGCCGCGTGTCCGAGCTCGAGCGCTACGGCGTAACGGTCCGGCAGGACGAACGACGGGACGATCGAGAGGAGGATCGACACGACGACGACGGCCGTGATCGGTGACCGCAGGTCGTGGAGCAGGTTGCGCCGCCGGTACTGCCGCGCAATGCCGATCCCGAGGATCGTCGCCCCGACCGCGGCGAGCGCGATCGCGGTACCCGGAACGAGGAACGCCCACCGGGTCACGTACAGGTTCTCGATGCCGCGGCCGAGGGCGAGCAGGCCGCCCCATTCGGGAACATCCGGCACCCCGAAGCCGGTGCGGGCGCCATTCGGTACGACGGCCATCGCCTCGGCCAGGTCGATCGCGCGGCGCGGTCCGACGAAGATCCCGATGACCCCGAGCTCCGCCAGCGCAACGAGCGCCGTGGCGATCTGTTGGCTCGCCGACACCGCGAGGACCGGGACCAGATGCGGCAGGTGATGGCGAAGCAGCACCTCGCGGCGACGTACGCCGAGCGCCCGGGCGCCTTGGGTGAACTGCGCGACGCGCAGCCGTCCGAGCTCCGCACGCAGGACGCGATACGGCCCGGCCCAGCCGGTGACGAGCAGCGCGCCCACGAACACCGCGGCGGGGGCGCCCTGCTGACCGAAGGCAAGCACAAAGAAGACCGCCACGATCGTCGATGGCACCGCGGACACCAGGTCGGCGAGCCCGTCCAACGCCAGGCGTGCGGTGTGGGACCAGCTTCCGGTGACCGCCAGGAGGAAGCCGACGGCCAGGCGGGCCAAGCCGGCCAGGACGACGATCGCCAGGGTCGTCCTGGCGCCGGCAAGCACGAGGCTGAAGAGGTCCCGGCCGAGCGCGTCCGAACCGAAGAGGAACGGCCGGCCCGGCGGGAGCGGACGCACGTCCCCGCCGGGTGCGTTCACCAACAGATAGAACGGCTCGTTCGGCGCGATCCGCTCCCCGTACACGCCCACGAACAGGAGGACGCTGGCGATCGCCAGACCGACCGCCAGCCAGGGATCGATCCGACGCTGCATCCACCGGACCGTACAGGGCGGACCCGGCCGGGGTTCGATACACTTCGCATTCGCTTCAGTCGGAGGGAGAGAGCACGTGAGCCTTCAGGACAAGACCCTGACCTGCAACAACTGCAGCCAGCAGTTCATCTGGTCGGCAGGCGAGCAGGAGTTCTACCAGCAGCGCGGTCTCCAGAACCCGCCCGGCCGGTGCAAGGATTGCCGCGCCGCGCGGCGCTCCGAGACCCGCGGTGGCGGCGGCGGTGGCGGCTTCGCGGGTGGTGAGCGGCAGATGTTCACCGCGACCTGCTCCAGCTGTGGCCAGGAGGCGAAGGTGCCCTTCCAGCCGCGCGGCGACAAGCCGGTCTACTGCAGCGCCTGCTTCGAGCAGCAGCGTGGCGCACGGAGGTACTAGATGAAGTCGGGCGGATTCCCCTGTCGGTTTGGCGGCTGCGACGTTCGCTTCCAGGTCGTTGACCAAAGCTCCATGCAATCGCTCCTCGCCGCGAGCGAGCAGCGGACCCAGCACGAAGTGACGACGCATGACTACCACCACCAGAAGATCGAGGACACCCCGCCGAACTACGCGAAGGGACCGCTGAAGGTCCGTAAGGCGGAGTTCGTCTAGACCGCCAAACATTCGGGACACAGATCAGGAGAGCGCCATCCGGCATTCGGATGGCGCTCTTACGTACTCGACGTTCGCCGATCCCCGAGATAGACCGCCACCGCCGCGACGCCAGACAGTCCGAACAACGCCCACAGACCGGGGGCGTAGGAGCCCGCCGCGTCATAGACCAGACCGAGGCCGACCGGCGACACCGCCTGGGTGAGCATGGTGAACAGCGTGACCGCGGCGTAGATGCTCGCGAAGCGCGCCGGACCGTAGAGGCCGGCGGTGAGCGTCGACCGAAGGAGCGTCTCCATGCCGCGCCCGGCACCGAACAACAGGACGAAGAGCACGACGCCGACGACATTCGGGACCAAGAGGAGCACGAGAAGCGCGAGCGGCTGGGCGGCATAGATGAGGACCGACAGTGTGCGTGGGGCGACCCGGCCCTCCAACGGCGCGAAGAACAGTCGGCCGAAGACCTGGGCCGCGCCGATCGCGCCGGTCGCCGCCGCGGCGAACCCGAGCGAGTAGCCGTGATCACCGAGATACGCGACCAGATGCACCGGAACCCCGACCCCGAGCGCGAACAGGGCGAACGCGAGGGCGATCCATTTGAACGTCGGTTGCCGGAGGGCCTCGCGCGGCGACGAGCTGAGCTCCGGCGGATGCGGGCTCGGGACGTCGACCGGGTCTCCGTCCACTGCGAGGCCGAGATCGCTCGGCCGGCGGCGGAGGAACACCGCATGCGGGACGATCGTCACCGCCGCGAGGATCACCGCCAGGGTCAGCAGGGCGTCGCGGCGGCCCTGGACCACGACCAGCCACGCCGCCAGCGGTACGAAGATCGTGCTCGCCAGGCCGGCCATGAGGGTGAGGACGGTGAGCGCGCGCGCGCGGCGGCGGCGGAACCACACCGTGACCGTGGCGAGCGCCGGTCCGTACAGCACTGTCGCCATGACCATGCCGAGGAGCGCCCAGACGGCATAGAACGAAAGCAGGTCACGGGCCTGCGACCAGGCGACGACGAGTGCGGTGGCGGCGACCGACCCCACGGTCATGAGCAGGCGCGGTCCGTGATCGTCGAGCCACCGGCCGACGAACAATCCGGAGATCCCCGACACGACGAGCGCGAGGGAGAACGCTCCGGCGATCTCGGCTCGGGACCAGCCGAGCTCGGCCGAGGTCGGGGTCACGAAGACGCTGAACGTGTAATAGACGACGCCCCAGGACACCGTCTCGGTGACGCCAAGCACGAGCACGATGACCCAGCCGTAGTACGGTGCGGTCCCCGGCCTGATCATCCCAGGGACGCTAACCGAGTGGGCGGTACGGCTGGAGGGGCTCGAACCCCCGACCTCAACGTTCGTAGCGTTGCGCTCTATCCAACTGAGCTACAGCCGCGCGCGTGGAAGGTCAGTTTACCGGATACCGCCGGCTGGCGGGCCGCCAGCTGCACGAGCGCGGGCCCGCCTGGCCGCCGCGGCACGCCGGATGCATACATCCACCGGAAAGGGACAGCCCTGGAGGAGCGGCGGATGGACGCAGCGGAACGGCCGATCGACGCGAGAGCCGTCGCGGTGGCCGAGCAGGCGATGCTCGGCCGCGAGGGCGAGCGTGCGGCACGAGACATCCTCAGCAGTCTCTGTGACCCGACTCGTCTGAAGATCGTCCGTGCGCTGAACCAGACCCCGCTCGCGGCGAGCGATCTCGCACGCGTCATCAAGCGCAGCCGCGCCGCGACCAGCCAGCACCTCAAGGTGCTGCGGGACGTCGACGCGGTCGTGCCGGCCCGCCAGGGCAATATCGTCCGGTACCGCCTGTCGAGCAACGTGAGCGCGCAGGTGCTTGCGGACGTCGGCCGCGCGTTCGAGCGCCTGGCCGGGAGCGAGGCCGCCAGCGGCTAGCATCGGCTTCGATGCCGGTCCTCCGCTCGTCATTCGACCGCAGCTCGCCCGGCGCCCACGCGAATTCGACGGCGATGACCGCACTGGTCGAGGACTTGCGCCGCCGCCTCGCCACCGCCCGCGAGGGCGGCCCAGCCCGCTCCCGCGACAAGCACACGAGGGCCGGTAAGCTGCTGCCCCGCGAGCGGGTCGAGCGGCTGCTGGATCCAGGTTCGGCGTTCCTCGAGATCGGCGCGCTCGCGGCGCTCGACCTCTATGACAACGACGCGCCAGGTGCCGGCATGATCGCCGGGATCGGCCGGGTGTCCGGCACCGAGTGCGTCATCGTCGCGAACGACGCGACGGTCAAGGGTGGCACCTACTACCCACTGACGGTGAAGAAGCATCTCCGTGCGCAGGAGATCGCGCTCGAGAACCGGCTCCCCTGCCTCTATCTGGTGGACTCGGGCGGGGCGTTCCTTCCGCGGCAGGATGAGGTCTTCCCCGACCGCGAGCACTTCGGCCGGATCTTCTTCAATCAGGCGCGGATGTCGGCGGAGCGCATTCCGCAGCTCGCCTTGGTGATGGGCTCGTGCACCGCCGGCGGCGCGTACGTCCCCGCGATGAGCGACGAGACGGTCATTGTGAAGGGTCAGGGCACGATCTTCCTGGGCGGTCCGCCGCTGGTGAAGGCCGCCACCGGCGAAGAGGTGACCGCCGAGGAGCTGGGCGGAGCCGAGGTCCACGCCCGCACGAGCGGTGTCGCAGACCACTACGCCCTCGACGACGCCCACGCGATCGCGATCGCGCGCGACATGGTCGCGCAGCTCGACCGCCCGCTCCAATGGGGCACCGAGGTGGCCGAACCCGAGGATCCGGCCCACGACCCCGCCGATCTCTACGCGATCGTGCCGCAGGACACTCGTACGCCGTACGACGCGCGCGAGGTCATCGCGCGACTCGTCGACGGGTCACGGTTCCACGAGTTCAAGGCCCTCTACGGGGAGACGATCGTCTGCGGCACGGCCCGGATCATGGGAATGCGGGCCGGGATCATCGCGAACAACGGCATTCTGTTCAGCGAATCGGCGCTGAAGGCCACGCACTTCATCGAGCTCTGCGACCAGCGGGGCATTCCGCTCGTGTTCCTGCAGAACATCGCCGGATTCATGGTCGGCCGGGAGTACGAGGCCGGCGGCATCGCCAAGGATGGCGCGAAGATGGTCATGGCCGTCGCCTGCACGCGCGTGCCCAAGTTCACGGTGATCGTCGGCGGCTCGTTCGGCGCAGGCAATTACGGGATGTGCGGCCGGGCCTACGGCCCCCGACAGCTCTGGATGTGGCCGAACGCGCGAATCAGCGTCATGGGCGGCGAGCAGGCCGCGACCGTCCTGTCGCTCGTCGGGACGTTCGCCGGTGACGCCGAGCGTGACGCGTTCAAAACGACGATCCGCGACCAGTACGAGGCCCAGGGATCCCCCTATTACTCCACCGCCCGGCTGTGGGACGACGGGGTCATCGACCCGCTGGATACGCGCGCGGTCCTGGCGCTCGGCATCGCCGCGGCGCGGCACGCCCCCCTGGCTGAGCCGCGCTACGGCGTGTTCCGGATGTAGCCGCACGTGTCCGAGCTCGTCCGCCTGGCGGTCGATCGGCGCGGCGTCGCGGCGATCACGATCGCACGTCCCGAGCGCAAGAACGCCTTCGACGCGGCGCTCATCGCCGACCTCACCGGCGCGGTCGCGGCCGTCCCGGCCCACGCCCGCTGCGTTGTCCTGGCGAGCGAGGGCGACGCCTTCTGCGCCGGCGCCGATCTGGACTGGATGCGCGGGATGGCCGGGTACTCGCTCGAGGAGAACCGCGCGGATTCCGCGGCGCTCGCCGGGCTGTTCGGCGCGCTGGACGCCCTCCCGATGCCGCTCCTCGCGCGGGTCCAGGGCGCGGCGATCGGCGGCGGCGCCGGCCTCGTCGCCGTGGCCGATATCGCGGTCGCGACAGACGCCGCGGTGTTCGCGTTCACCGAGGTGCGCTTGGGGATCATGCCGGCGGTCATCTCGCCGTATGTGGTGCGAAAGGTCGGGCCGGCGTTCGCGACGGCGGCCTTCACGACCGGCATCCGCTTCGACGCGCATCGCGCGTTCGAGGTCGGTCTGGTCGAGAGCGTCGTCCACGACCACGAGCTGGACCGGCAGATCGATGCCTTCGTCGTCGCGATCCTGTCCGGTGGCCCGGAGGCGGTCCGCGCGGCGAAGCGCCTCGTCCGCGAGGTGACCGGCCGCGCCCCTGCCGACGTTCGTGACCTGACGGTGGATCGGATCGCCGCGATCCGGGTCGGCGACGAGGGCCAAGAGGGCATGCGTGCGTTCCTCGAGCGCCGCGCCCCGAGCTGGGCACCGCCGGGGGTCTCCACCGGAGGGCCGCCCGAGGAGCGAAAGGCTTAGCCCAGACCGAGGACCCGCAGGGCGGCCACCGCGGCGACTCCGGAGAGGACCCCGGCCAAGAGATTCCGTCGCCAGGCGACCACGGCGATCACCACGAGCGCGGCAAGCGGCTCGGCGCCATGGGTGACCTCGCCATGCGGAACGACCAGGCCAGGTCCGACGAGCGCGGCGATCATCGCGGTCGGCAGCACGTCCAGGTAGCGGGCGAGGCGCCGTGGCACCGGGCGGGACGAGCGCAACGCGAGCGGGAGCGCGCGGAGGAGATAGGTCGCGAGTCCCGCCCCACCGATCGCGAGCCAGATCACCCCTCGTCAGCCACGATGAGGACCGCAAGCGGTGCGAGCAGCCCAGCAAGGACGACCGCAACGACCGACGCGCCGGCAAGAGCCAGGGCCGCGGACACGAGCGCCGCCGTGACCGCCACGACGAGATCCGCACGATGGCGGACGCCAAGCACCACGATCGCCAGGAAGGTGGCCGTGATCGCGAGATCGATGCCGTACCGCCGTGGGTCGGTGATCACCGGCCCCAGGGTGAGCCCGATCGCCGTCGCCAGGTTCCACAACACGTAGAGCGCGACAGCGAAGGTCAGGTAGTAGGCGACCTCGCGCCTCCCGCGGCGCGTCCATCCGGTCGCCATCGCGAACGCTTCATCGGTCAGGAAGAATGCGGCACCGAGCCGACGAGGAATGGTCAGTTTGCCGAGGAGTGGTCGGACCGAAGCGGACATGAGCGCGTGACGGAGGTTCACCAGGAACACGGTGGCGATGATCAACGGGACCGATCCGCCGTCGGTGAACAGCTGGACCATTGCGAACTGCGACGCCCCGGCGAAGACGAAGAGGCTCATCGCGATGATCTCGACCGGAGCAAGGCCGGCCTGCCGCGCGACGATGCCGAATGGCACGCCGACGACGAACACCGAGATGAGGACCGGCCACCCTTCGGCGAGCGCGGCACGTCTAGCCGACAATGCCGACATGATGACGGTCCTTGTCGCCAACCGCGGCGAGATCGCGCGCCGGGTGATCCGCACCGCTCGCCGGATGGGCCTCCGCACCGTCGCCGTCCATTCCGACGCCGATGCGGGACTGCCGTTCGTCGCCGAGGCGCACCGGGCGATCCGGATCGGCGCGGCGCCGGCGGGGGAATCGTATCTCGACGCCGGGCGGATCGTCGCCGCGGCGCGCGAGTCGGGGGCGACCCTGGTGCACCCCGGCTACGGGTTCCTATCCGAGCGCGCCGAGTTCGCTGAGCGGGTCGCGGCGGCAGGCCTGCGGTTCGTCGGGCCGTCGCCGGACGTGCTCCGCCGGGTCGGGGACAAGGCACAGGCCAAAGCGATCGCCCAGGCCGCCGGAGTGCCGGTCCTCCCCGGCTACCAGGGCGACGATCAACGTGACGAGACGTTCCTCGCCGCCGCGCGGGACACCGGCTATCCGGTGATGCTCAAGCCGGCCGCCGGTGGCGGCGGTATCGGGATGCAGCTGGTCCTCGAGGCTGACGGGATGCGCGCCGCGCTCGCTCGGGCCCGGCGCGCCGCGCACGGTGCGTTCGGCGACGAGCGCCTCATTCTCGAGCGCGCGCTGTCCCGGCCACGCCATATCGAGATCCAGCTGCTCGGCGACGAGCAGGGCGCGCTCCTGACCGTCGGCGATCGTGACTGCTCGGCGCAGCGGCGGCACCAAAAGGTGCTCGAGGAGACGCCGTCGCCGTCGGTCGATGTGGCGCTCCGCGAGAAGCTCACGGCAGCGGCCGTCGCCGTCGCCGAGCGGGTCGGCTATACAAATGCCGGGACCTGCGAATTCATCGTCGACGAGGAGGGCGGCTTCTTCTTCCTCGAGGTGAACGCCCGGTTGCAGGTGGAGCATCCGGTGACCGAGGCGGCGTACGACGTCGACCTCGTCGAACAGCAGCTGCGCATCGCGCAGGGCGAGCGGCTCGACCTGCGACCGGGCACGCCGCGCGCGGCGGTCGAGGTCCGGGTGTACGCCGAGGATCCGGCGGCCGGCTTCCTCCCCTCGACCGGACGCCTGGCGCACGTCCGCTGGCCGGAGGGCGTCCGCGTCGACGCCGGCTACGACGAGGGGTCGGTGGTCACGCGGCACTACGACCCGCTTCTGGCGAAGCTCATCGCCGTGGCGGACGATCGTGGCGCCGCGCTCGACCGGCTTACCCGCGCGCTCGCCGAAACCGAGCTCCTCGGCGTGCGCACCAATCTGCCGTTCCTCCGGAACCTCCTCGCCCACCATGACGTCCGCACCGGCCGGATCACCACCGAGCTCATCGGGCGCGACCTCGCGTCCCTCGCTCCGCCGGCCGCGGCCGCCCCGCCGGTGGCGTACGCGCTCGCGGCCGCCGCGCGGATCGCCGCGACGCCCGCCGCGGCCACCGATCCGTGGTCGTCGCTCCGCGGCTGGCGCGCCGGCGGGGAGGCGAGCGCGCTGGTCGTCCTACGGGAAGGGAACGAGGACCGCGCCATACGGCTCACCGGCAACGGTCTCGCCGGCGTCACCGAAGGTCTGTGGGCCGTCGACGGACACGCCGTCCGACGGGGCGACGAGGCGCACCGCTGGACCCTCGACGGCCAGCCGGCGACGGCCGCAGTCGATGGCACGCTGTGCTGGGTCGGCCTGGGCGGCGAGACCTACGCGCTGGAAGCCGCGGCCCGGGAGCGAAGCGTCGACGCGGTCGCGGGCGACGAGATCGTCGCACCGATGCCGGGTATCGTGCTCGCGGTGCACGCCGCGGCGGATACGTCCGTGCGGCGGGGCGACCTCATCTGCGTGATCGAGGCGATGAAGATGGAGCTGCAGGTCAGCGCGCCGGCGGACGGCGTGGTGAAACGGGTGCTCTGCGCGCCGGGAGACCAGGTGCGGCGCGGGCAGCGCCTTGCGGAGTTCGAGCCGGCGTAGCGACTAGCGCAGGTAGTCGGTGCGGTACTGCTCGAACCGCGCGTAGAACGACGCGGTCGACTCGCCGAAGGCGGCCTGGAATGCGCTGTGCCACTCCTCCCCCGACCCGACCCGGGCACACCAGGAGCGCAGCGCGAGCGGCGAGGGCACCGCGAGCAGGCGATCGACCGCGAGATACGCGACCGCGAACGGGTTCGCGCTCCCGACCCAGCTCGATTCGAGCGATTCCAGCGACGCGTAGGTCGCGCTCCGCAGCTGGCGCCGGATGAAGACGTCCATGTTCGCCTGCGGGATGAGCCCCGCGCCGACAAGGCTGCGATACCCGAGCGACTCGGCCATCCCCTCGGAGAGCCAGCGCGGCCCGTTGATCATGCAGGCCAGGCCGCCGGTGTCGTACTGCCAAAGATGCACGTACTCGTGCGCCGCGAGCTCACGGCGCTCGGTGTCGGCGGTCCAGGTGTCCGGCGCCGCGGCCGCGGGCGTCGCCCAGGCGGTGTTGCTGGTCACGATATCGAACGACGGCCCGCTGGTCAGGCAGCAATACCGCTCGGCAGGGCTGCCCACACGAACGTTCACCGTCTGCGCGCGCCGCCGATCGCCGCCGACGCTCACGGCGAGATATGCCCCGGCGTACTCGACGCCCTGATGCACCGCGAGGATGTCCGGGGCGCTCACGCCGTCGCTCGCGATGTTGAACGCGAGGTTCGACGGGTCGGCCGGCTGCGGGCGTGGATCGCTCCCGTCGGCGTTGAGGACGGTGATCTCCCAGTAGACGCCGTAGTCCTCCATCCACTGCGCCCCTTCGATGAGCGGACGGATGGCGACGCGATAGACCCCCGGTGTGGCCGGCGCCTGCACGTTGAATCCGAACCAGGCGACCTGCCCCGGTCCGACGTACGGCCCCGGCTGGATCGCCACCCGGTCGAAGCGCGGCCAGCCGGTGTTCGGCGAGCCGCGCTGGCCGTCACCGCCGATGACGCTCGGCTGATCCTGGCCCGGCTCGCGCCGCCAGGTCCCCAGGTACGCGACCTGCCCCATCTGCCCGCCGACCCAGCCGAGCGAGCCGGAGTTGTAATAGGCGACGACCGACCGGCGGGACTCGCCGGGGCAGAGCCGCAGATATCCGGTCTGGCCGTAATACGTCGCATGGAAGCCCGACGCTTTCGCCGGCACCGTGGTCGGCGAAGGCACGCCCGGACCCTCGCTGCCAACGCAGCTCGCCCCGGCGGCCGAGCGGGCCCAGGGCCGAACGGTCGAGGAACCGATGAGCAGGGCTACGACGAGGAGCAAGCCGGTGAGCGCCCGCATACCTCTTGAACCGCGCGGCAGACGAAGTGTTACTCGTGACCGCGCGCTGCGGCCCGCGGAACGGGCGATCGCTAGCGCCGCGACGACCTCGGTACGCCCTCGGTCACCTGGGTGATCTCGTCGACCAGGAGTCCGGCCTCGCCGTGTACGGCAGCGTGCGCTTCGGTGGTGGGTGACTTCGACAGGCAAAAGAGCCGTCCCGACTGCGCGTCATACCAGGCCTTCAGCCACTCCACGCCGTGCTTCGCGCCGGCATCCCGATGGAACTGGATCGCGTCGGCGATCTGCTGCGGCGTGAGCCCCTCGACCCGGAAATGCGTGTCCATGCAGAGCGGGCTGTCCCCCAGGCCCACCGGCTCATCCCCGTACTCGCTGACCTCGGTGATCTCGTCGGCGAGGAGGCCGTGCGCCTCGCGGTGGCAGGCTTCCTCGGCGGCCGCACTGGGCGCCTCACAGAGGCAGAACACCCGGCCGGACCCTTCATCGAACCAGTAGTTCACCCACCGCACCCCGTGCTTCGACCCCGTCGCCTCATCCAGGCGGTGTGCGTCGGCGACACCACTGGCCGTCAGGCCATCGATCTTGTAATGGACGTCCATGTAGAGCGGCACGCGCGAATCATAGGGCCTCCACCACGAACGCTGCCTAGAATCGCTCGATGGCCCGGACGCCGCGCGGCCGCGACTCGGCGAACGCGCGCGTGACCCGCGTGTTCCTCTTCACCGATCTCCGCGACTACACCCGCTTCGTCGAGGCGCATGGCGACGTGGCGGCGACCCGGTTGTTACGTGACTACCGCACGATCGTGCGGAGGGAAGTCACGCGGACCCGGGGTGCCGAGATCAAGACCGAGGGTGATTCGTTCTACATCGTCTTCGAATCGGCGGTGCCGGCGCTCGACTGCGCGGTGGCGATCCTGAAACGGGTGCGCGCACATAACGCCAAGCATCCCGATCGCGCCCTGCAGGTGGGCGCGGGGCTGCATGCGGGCGACGCCATCACCTATGACGACCAGTACGTCGGCGGCGCCGTCATCGTCGCGGCCCGGCTCTCGACGAAAGCGGCGGCCGGCGAGCTCCTGGTGAGCGACACCACACGCGGTCTCGTGCGCACCGGCCAGACGCACCGCCTGGTCGAGCGGGGGACCGTCGTGCTGAAGGGCGTCAGCGAGTCCATCCGGGTCTGGAGCGTCGACTTCGGGGACGCCCAATCGGGGACATCCACGGCGCAGGCGCCGTTGCCGAATGCCGAATTGCAGCGGCGCGCCGAACCGGGGCAACTCATCTGTCCGGTCCTCATCGGACGCGAGCGGGAGCTCGCGGCGTTCCGCACGATCCTGGTCGACGCCAGTGCCGGTCGCGGAGGGATCGTCTTCGTCTCTGGCGAACCGGGCATCGGGAAGAGCGCGTTCGCGCGCGAGGCCGCTGGCGTGGCGAATGTCGCCGGGTACCGGCTCATGGCCGGTGCCGCCCTCCAGTGGGAAAGCGGCCTTCCCTACGGCCCGTTCCTGTCGGCGCTCCGGTCGGGGTTCCAGGGGGATGCGCTGCGCGACGCGATCACCAGGGTCGCGCCGGACATCGCGCCGTTGCTACCGGAGCTCGGCCATGCGCCGGTGGCGGCGGATTCACCGCTCGAGCGCCATCGGATCGGCCGCGCGTTCACGGATCTACTCACGACCCTCTCGAAGCAGGCACCCCTGCTCCTGGTGCTCGAGGACCTGCACTGGGTCGACGAGGCCTCGATCGCGCTATTGCAGCAGCTTGCTCGCGAGCTGCTGCGGACACCGGTCGTCGTGCTCATCACCTACCGCTCCGACGAAGTGCTGCGTCGGCACCCGCTGTCGACGCTGGTCGCCGACCTTGCTCGCGCCCGGCTGTCGACCGCGATGACGCTCCAGGCCCTCGACCAGGCCGATACCGAACGCCTGATCCGGGCAACGCTGAGCGGCGTGCCCCTTGACCAGGAGACCCAGGCCGCGATCTATGCCCGCAGCGAAGGCAACGCCCTCTTCACCGAGGAGCTGCTCAAGTCCCTCGTGGGCGCCGGCGCGATCGTCCACCAGGCGGATCGGGGGTGGCAGCCGGGCGGCGGCGCCCAGCTGCGCCTTCCGGAAACGCTCCGCGACCTCGTCATCGGCCGGGTCGAGCGCCTGCGGCCCTCGACGGTGGCGACGCTCGCCGCCGCCTCGATCATCGGCGGCCGATTCGACTACGACACCCTGCGCCGGGTCCGCGGGATCGAGGAGGCCGAGCTGACCAACGATCTCCGCCAGGCGGTCGATGAACAGCTCGTCGTCGAACAACGGGAGGGCGACGGGTCCTTCGCGTTCCGGCACGCTCTCACCCGCGAGGTCATCTATGACGACCTGCTGCTCCCGGAGCGGCAGCGGCTCCACCTGCTCGTCGCGGCCGCGCTCGTGGCGGGCGAGCACGCTCCGCCGGCCATCGTCGCCCGGCACTGGCGTGCCGGGGGCGACCGCCAGCGAGCGGCGCAGGCGTACGAGATGGCCGGCAACGACGCTCTTGCGGTCAATGCGGCGTCCGAAGCGGTGGCCGCCTTCGAGGCTGCGATCACCGCATCCGGCCAGGCGACGAGCGCGCATTACCTGGGCCTGGCACGGGCCTATCTGGCGATCGACCATCTCAAGGCCCGGTCCGCCGCCGAGCGGGGCACCGCCCTGCTCACCGAGGCGGACGGCCTGGGCCGCCGGATAGATCTCCTGCACATCGCCGGGCGAGCGCGATGGCTCATGGGCGACGGCAGCGGGAATCTCGAGCTCGCCCGATCGGCGGTCGACCTGGTCCGCGACGAGACCGACAGTCCGGTGAAGGCCGACGCGCTCGCCTGGTTCGCCGGTGCGCTGAGCACGCGCGGGGACACGGCCGACGCGCGCGAATGGGCCGAGCGCGCGCTCGCGGTCGCGAAGGCGACCGGTGCACGCTCCATCGCCGCGGCGGCCCTGCTCACCCTCGCAGCCTGCGAATCGATCGGGTCGCCGCGCACGGCGCTGCAGCTGTGCGACGAGGCGGCGGCCGTCGCCCGTGGCGCCCGCGCGGCCGAGACTCTCGCGCGCGCGCACGCCGATGGCATCGCCTACTCGTTCCAGGTCGAGAACGAGCGTCCACGGTTCATTCGGATCGAGCGTGCGGCCGAGTTCGGGCGCCGGTACGGATACGGCGCGAGCCAGTTCGCGGGATATCGCGCGTTCCAGCTGTTCGCCTCCGGCCGCTGGCCGGCGGACGGCAGCTTCGGGGTCGCCGGGGATGCGGACGCCGACGTCTACGTCTCCTGGGTCCGGCTGCTCGAAGCGGTGATCGCCTGCGCGCGTCTGGGCCCCACGGCCGAGCGCCGTTCGGCGCTCCGACGTTTGGTCGACCGGGCCGCGCGTCAGGATGAGCCACAGTGGGCGGTTCCCTGGCTGTCATATGCCGCGCTCGTCGAGGGCTGGGCGGACGCGCAGGACGATGTTCGCGCGACCGCCGATCAGATGACGTCGTTCGCGTCGCGGGCCGCGTCACCCGAGCGATCGCTCACGCTCCTCTGTCGTGGCCTTCCGTCCGCGGCGATCGCCCTGTTCCTTGGGTCCGACCGCGAGCGGCTGGCCGCGATGGCCGCGGCGCTGGTGGATTTCGACGGGCATGCCGGAGAGCGCGAGCTCCTCGAGGCGCTCGGTCGGACGATCGACGGCACCGCGGCGGAGGGACCGTTCGCCGTCGCCGCGGTGCACCTCGGCGAACGGGGGCTCGCGCTGGCGACGGCATTCGCGGCCGAGGCGGTCGCGGCGATCCGGCCTAAGGCGGATCTTCCGGATGCGGTACGGGCCGCGGCGGCGGCCACGCTGGCCGAGGCCGGTGCGACCTGGCTGGCGGGCCGGTTCAGCGGAAGCGGGAGTCTCGCTCCACCCTGATCGGGACGAGCTCCGGCTGCCGGACCCCGGCACGGGCAAGGGCATTGAGGACGAAGCGGATCGCCCAGGCGACCTCGCACGCGATGGATCGGAGTGCCTGCGACGACGGCCGGTGCGTCCTCGTTGCCATGGGCCCACGGTCCTCCCGTCGTGCGTCCGGCGCCTCCCCCGGAATGACCATTTTCCTGCGCCGCGCCGTCACCAGCGGCCGCGGTGCACGACCGCGGCGGTCGGACGATGGCCTCGCCTGAGGGACGGCGAGGGCCGGTCGACCGCCGCGGGGTACCCGATGGCGATCGTGCCCACCGCGGCGTAGCCGTCCGGGACTCCGAAGGCCGCGCGGAAGCCGGCCTGGTCGAAGATGCCGAAGAGCAGCGCCCCGAGGCCGGCATCGACTGCGGTCTGGAGGATGAGCAGGGCGGCCATACCGGTATCGATGTCCCAGTACGGAACCGGCCAGCGCGCCTCGTCGCGATCGGCCCACCCTTTGTCTGCCTCGGCGTAGCGGTCCAGATAGGCCTGCTTGTGCGACAGGCACACGATCAGCACCGGGGCATTGAACAGGCCGGGCCATCCGAAGTCCGCGCGCCGCTCCGCGGTCATCGTCGTGGACCAGTAGCGCTCGGTCGCCTCCCGGCCCTCGAGGACGAGGAACGCCCATCCCTGGCTGAATCCCGCGGAGGGGGCGTGCTGCGCGTTCGCGACGATCCGCTCGAGCACCTCCGGGTCGATCGGCCGATCCTCGAAGCTGCGCACCATCTTCCGTTTGCGTACGACGTCCTGGAATTCCATCGTCACCTCCGGCGCGAACGTCCAGAATGTACGGGTGCCGACACCGAAGCGCGTGCAGATCGTGGAGGTGAGCGCGCGCGACGGCCTGCAGGCCGAGGCGCGCACGCTGTCCACCGACATCAAGCTGGCCCTGCTCGATCGTCTCGCCGATGCCGGACACACCGTGATCGAGGCCACGTCGTTCGTCTCCCCGACCGCGGTGCCGCAGCTTGCCGATGCGGACGATGTCCTGCGACGGCTGGTCCGGCGACCGGGCGTCCGCTACCCGGTGCTCGTCCCGAACGAGCGCGGCCTGGAGCGCGCGATCGCCGCGGGCGCCGACGAGATCGCGGTCTTCGTGTCCGCGGCGGAAGGCTACGCCCGAAAGAACCTACGGCGGTCCCGGGATGAAGCGGTGGCGAACGCGGTCGCGGTGGCCAAGGCGGCAGCCGCGTCGGGCCGACGGGTGCGCGGCTACATCTCGATGGTCATCGCCGATCCTGACGACGGCCCGACCGCGCCGGAGCAGGTCACCCGGATCGCCGAGGAGCTGCTGGCAGCGGGATGCGGCGAGATCTCCCTCGGCGACACGATCGGCGTCGGTACACCGGCCGATGTCCGTCGGCTCATCGCGGTCCACGAGCGCGCTGGGATCGGCGTCGGCCGGCTCGCCGTCCACTTCCACGACACCTATGGCCAGGCGCTGGTGAACGTGCTCACCGCGCTCGAGCTCGGGGTCACGACGGTCGACGCGAGCACCGGCGGGACCGGCGGCTCGCCCTTCGCCAAGAGCGCGGCCGGCAATCTCCCGACCGAGGATCTGCTCTGGATGCTCGATGGGATGGGGATCGCGACCGGCGTGGACCTGCGCGCGTCGGCCGGCATCAGCGCCTGGCTGGCCGACCTGCTGGGGCATCCCCCACCCGGCCGGGTGGCACGCGCCTTGACTGGGGTGCCGGCGTGACGCCGCGGTGATGGAGCTGTTCGACCTCTTCCGCCAGGGGATCCGCTACGCGCTCACCCTGATCGCCAACCACCAGTTCGTCGCGCTCTTTGGCCTGGTCGCCCTCGAGGAGGCCGGCGTCCCGCTCCCGGCGCCGAGCGACATCGTGATCATGATCTACGGCTCGAACCGTCGCGAGAGCCTCGTCGGCCTCGCGACGGTCGTGCTCACCTGCGCGGCTGCGTCGACGGTCGGGACGCTCATCCCATACGCCATCACCCGGAAGTGGGGCCAGCCGGCAGCGCATCGGGTGGCACGCTGGATCGACGTCGAGCAGGATCAGGTCGACCGCTGGAGCAGCCGGATCGCCGCCCGCGGGTTCGCGGCGATCTTCGTCGGCCGGCTCATCCCCGGGCTGCGCGTCGCGATGTCGCTCATCGGCGGGACGGCGAAGGTCCCGGTGCACGAGTTCTCGTCCGCTGTGTTTCTCGCCGGCATCATCTATTGGTCCTTCTGGACCGGCATCGGCGCGATCTTCGGCCCCACGGTCCGGCGCCTGATCCCGGAGCGCTACGTCGAATTCGTGGTCATCGGCATCCCGGTCCTGTTCATCAGCTATCTCATCTACCGCTACGTGCGCGGCCGGCGCCGGCACGCGCGGAAGCGGATAGCCTCATAGCGATGCGCTTCGATCCGTTCGACCGGCTCGTTGCCGAGCGCGCGCCGGCCTGGACCGAGGAGCTGCGCGACTACTGCCGGATCCCCTCCGAGACCGCGCAGCTTGCCGACCTGCAGCGCGGTGCGGCCTGGACGGCGGAGCGTCTCCGCAGCGCCGGATGCGAGGTCGAGCTCATCGAGCGCCCGGGCGTCGCGCCGCTGGTCGTGGGCGAGATGGGAGGCGGTGAGCGGACGCTCATCTGCGTCCAGCACTACGACGTTCAGCCCGCTGCACCGCTCGAGCTGTGGACCACCCCGCCCTACGAGCCGACCATCCGCGACGGGAAGCTGTACGCGCGCGGCGTGTCCGACAACAAGGGGCAGTTCCTCATCCGGGTGCAGGCCGCCGAAACGTACCGCGAAGCGATCGGTGAGCTCCCCTGTAGGGTCCGCTTCCTTGTCGAGGGCGAGGAGGAGTCGAGCAGCCGGCATTTCGAGCAGATGCTTCGCGAGCGGTCCGAGCTGACCGTCGGCGATGGGGCGCTGCAGGAGGGCGGCGGCCTGGACGCGCAGGACCGGCCGACGCTCATCTGCGGTGTCCGCGGGATCCTCTATGTCGAGCTCGCGGTCCGGACCCTCGCGTACGACGCGCACTCCGGCGGGGCATCGCTCTACGAGAACGCCGCCTGGCGGCTGGTGAGCGCGCTCGGGACGCTCCGCCGACCCGATGGCACGGTGACGATCGACGGCTTCTCGGACGACGTCCGTCCGCCGAGCGAGGCGCAGCTGGCGCATCTTCGGACGCTCCCGTTCGAGGAGCAGAAGCTCAGGGACATCTACGGCGCGGCGGCGTTCGTCGGCGGCCGGACCGGTGTCGAGGCGCAGATCGCGCAGCTGTTCCACCCGACCTGCAACATCGCGGGCATCTGGGCGGGGTGGACCGGCGACGACGCGAAGACGATCACGCCGGCGGAAGCGCGGGTGAAGATCGACCTGCGGCTCGTGCCCGACCAGGATCCTGCAACGATCGAGGCGGCGCTGCGCGTGCACCTCGATCGCCGGGGCTTCACCGACATCACGATCAAGAACTGGGGCGGCACGCACCCGTATTGGGCTCCGGTGGACGATCCGCTCGTCGACGCCGCGGCCCGCGCCTCCCTGGCGGTCTATGGGCAGGCACCACTCCGGCTCTTCTCCAGCCCGGGCACCGCGCCGATGCACCAGGTCTGCGCACCCCGCCGGATCCCGATGGTCGCGATCGGCTACGGGCACCCCGATTCGCGCGTGCACGCACCCGATGAGAACGTTCGGCTCGACCTCATGCCCAAGGCCGCGATGGTCCTCGGCCGGTTCCTCGAGGAGTTCGCGACGATCCGGCGATGAGCGACATCGTCGTCGTCGGCCTCGGTGCCGATGGCAGCGCCGCGGCGGCGCATCTGGCCCGGCGAGGCGAGCGGGTCCTCGGCCTGGAGGCCTTCGCCCGCGGGCATACCCTCGGCTCCTCGGGCGGCCGCACCCGCGTCATCCGGCTCGCCTACTACGAGCATCCGGACTATGTCCCGCTCCTCCGCCGCGCCTGGACGCTCTGGCGCGAGCTGGAGGCCGCGACCGGCGAGGAGCTGCTCCGACAGACCGGCGGCCTGTATGCCGGGCCGCGCGACGGGCCGCTCGTCGCCGGATCGCTCCGTAGCGCCGCCGAGCATGGCCTCGAGCACGAGGCCCTCGATCCTTCGGCCCTTCGCGCGCGGATGCCGCTCTTCCGATTCGATCCGGATTGGTGGGGCGTGTTCGAATCCTCCGCCGGATTCCTCTTCCCCGAGCGGGCGATCGCCGCGCACCAACGCGAGGCCGAGCGCCACGGCGCGAGGCTGCGCTTCGATTCGCCGGTCACCGCGATCCGTGCCGAGCCGGGCGGCATCGCGGTCGACACCGTTGGTGGGACCGTGCGCGCAGATCGGGTCGTCGTGACCGCGGGCGCCTGGAACGGCCGCCTGCTCCCGACCCTCGCGCCGCTGCTGCAGGTACGCCGGGTCCCGCTGTTCTGGTTCGAGCCGGCGGGCGACCGCGAGGCGCTGGCCCGGCTGCCGGTGTATATCGTGGACAGCGGCCAGGCGCACGGCTGCTACGGCTTCCCCTACCTCGCCGATCAGGGGCTCAAGGTCGCCACCCACGGTGCCGGCACACCCTGCGACCCGGACACCCTCGACCGCGAGACGACCGCCGCCGATGCACTACCAGTCGAACGGTTCCTGGCCGAGCGTTTGCCGGCGGGGCAGGGTGCGCTACGGTCGACCAAGGTGTGCATGTACACGGTCACCCCGGACGAGCATTTCGTCATCGACGCCTTGGTCGACGAGGATCGGATCGTCTATGCGTCGGCCTGCAGCGGGCATGGGTTCAAGTTCGCGAGCGTGATCGGCGAGGTCCTCGCCGATCTCGCGACGGCCGGCCGCACCGAGCACGAGATCGCGTTCCTGTCGCGCCGGCGCTTCGCGTGACCGGCGAGCAGCTGCACCGCCTCTACCTCATCGTCAGCGCGGTCGCCGCGGGGCTGCTCATCTTCTACATCTTCTGGAATCTCGCGACCGGAGCGCCGCCGAGGTAGCTCCTCATCGAGCCTGACCCGCCTGGGGCCACATCCGCGCGGGATCGTCGTCGGGCCGTCGTTGGCCGCCGCTGCGCCGCACCCGGCTAGACTTCGTCCTGACCATCGCCGCCCCCCGCCAAGGAGCCGCACCCGTGCCGCAGATCACCCCTGACATGACCATCGCCTCGGTCACCGATCGCTGGCCCGACGCCGCCCGGATCTTCGCCCGCTATGGCCTCGGCTGCGCCTCCTGCGCGATCAGCAAGAGCGAGACGGTGCTCCAGGGCGCGACCGGGCACGGCGGCGGCCGGGTGAACGTCGACGACCTGCTGCGGGACCTCAACCAGTTCGCCGACACCGGCACCCTCCCGGCGGGCCTGCCCGAGGCCAGCGCGGTCGCCCCCGGCGGCGGCGGCGGGATGAAGACCAAGGGCATCGCCGAGCAGGCCGGGATCCAGTTCGTCATCGCGGTGATGTCCGGCAAGGGCGGGGTCGGCAAGTCCCTGGTCGCCGGGCTGCTGGCGGTCGGCCTGCGCCGCCGGGGGTTCAAGGTCGGGGTCCTCGACGGGGATATCACCGGCCCCTCGATCCCCCGGATGTTCGGGATCCGTGGCAAGCCGGAGGTCCACGATGGGAAGACCCTCAGCCCGCCGACCTCGGTCGGCGGGATCCCGATCATGTCGATGAACCTGCTCCTGCCGAGCGAGGAGGAGGCGGTGATCTGGCGCGGGCCGATGGTCTCCGGGGCGATCCGCCAGTTCTTCAGCGATGTCGCCTGGGGCGAGCTGGACTACCTCATCGTCGATCTCCCCCCGGGGACCAGCGACGCCCCGCTGACGGTGATGCAGGCCCTCCCGATCGCCGGGGTCGTCCTGGTCACCACCCCCCAGGCCCTGGCGACGATGGTCGTGACCAAGGCGGTGAAGCTGGTCAAGCAGCTGGGCGGGGACATCCTCGGCCTGGTCGAGAACATGTCCTATGTCCGGGGGCCCAGCGGGGAGCGGATGGAGGTCTTCGGCCCGTCCCAGGGGCTCAAGCTGGTCATCGCCGCGAACGCCCCGCTGCTGGCCCGGATCCCGATCGATCCGCAGATCGCCGCGCTCTGCGACGCCGGCGGGATCGAGCAGTACCAGGGGCCCGAGTTCGAGGAGCTGGTCGAGAACTTCCTCTCGGTCGCCCCGCAGGCCGCGGCGCCGGCGCCGGCCGGCGCGCACACCCACTAA
>DATCNH010000048.1:0-2380 GCA_036565345.1 Candidatus Limnocylindria bacterium
CTACATCGGCGCGTCGTACGGAGCGGGCCCGCGGGACACGTTGATGCTCGTGCTCTCCCGGCGCACGGGCCGCCGGATCGGACTCGTCCGTGCCGCGATCGAAGCCGCGGCTCTGGTCGCAGGCTTCGCGCTGGGCGGAACGGTCGGAATCGGAACGATTGCGTTCGCACTCCTGATCGGTCCCTCGGTCGAGGCGTCCTTCTGGCTCCTGGCCAGATCTCCCCTCGTGGCGCAGCAAGAAGTTTGTGGCTCTGAGCCACAAACTCTATGAAGCGCTCGGAACACCGCTTTGTGCTTGGCAAAGCGGCAAGAAATGGACTTAGTGACAAAGAGCCACTACCTCAGAGTTGTGACAGAGAAATGACACGGCTGTGACTCGTTATCGCTGGATTGTGCTAGCCGCGGGGACGGCGGCACAGGCCAGCTACTCCGCGATCTGGTTCGGCGTCGCCGTGCTCGCGCCGGCACTGCGCGACGAGCACCGGCTCTCGCTCGGCCAGGTCGGCGTGCTGATCGCGAGCTCGCTCGCGGGCTCCGTCCTGTCGCTCATCCCGTGGGGCATCGCCGCCGATCGGTTCGGCGAGCGCGCGGTGCTTGGGGTCGGCCTCACCGGATCGGGAGCGGCACTGCTGGTCGCCGCGCACGCGTCGAGCTTCGGCGCGCTCGCGTTCCTGCTCGCCCTCGCCGGGCTTTCCGGCGCGAGCGTCCAGTCCGCGAGCGGCCGCGCGGTGATGCACTGGTTCGACGCGAGCGAGCGAGGCCTGGCGCTGGGGATCAGGCAGACGGCGGTCCCAATCGGCGGGTTCGCGGCCTCGTTGACGTTGCCGCACATCGTCGCGGCCGGAGGAACGGGGTGGGGCCTGCGCGCGCTCGGCCTCTCGTGCTTCGTCACCGCGGTCCTCGGCGCCGCGCTGCTGCGGGAAGGGCCGCGCCCGGAGCCGTCAACGACACCGTCCATCCCGCCGCTACGCGACCGCGCGATCTGGATCCTCTCGACCGGCAGCGCGCTCGTCCTCGCGCCCCAGATGTGCGTGGTCGGCTTCACCGTGCTGTTCCTGCACGACCGGCGGGGCCTCACCGCGGGATCTGCCGCCGCGGTGCTCGCCGTCGTGCAGGCGCTGGGGGTCGCCGCCCGAATCGCCGCCGGGCGCTGGTCGGACCGGATGCACAGCCGCGTTCGGCCCCTCCGCCGGATCGCGCTCACCATCTCGATCCTCGTCGCGGTCGCGGCGGCGCTGCTGAGTGCGCCTCTGCCTCTCCTGCTCCCAGCCCTCGTTCTCGCCGGCGCCCTGAGCATGAGCTGGAACGGGCTGTCGTTCGCGGCGGCCGTAGAGCTCGCAGGTCACGCCCGGAGCGGCGTGGCGATTGGCCTCCAGCAGACGCTCCTGAACGGCTCGGGCGCGATCATGCCCGGCCTCTTCGGCGTGCTCGTCGGCCTGACGTCGTGGCAAGTCGGCTTCCTCGCCGTCGCGCTGTTCCCGCTCGCCGGCTGGCGCGTGCTCGCCTCCGTGCGCGACTAGCGCCGCAAGGCGAGCACCGCGCCACTAGCAAGCAGCACGATCCCGAGCACGCGGGTCCACTCGAGACCGACGCGCTCCACTCCGAACCAGCCGAAGCGGTCGATCGCCACGCCCGCCGCGATCTGCGCGACGATGAAGACCGCCACGGTCGCGAACGTTCCGAGCCGGGGCTGGACGAGAGTGATCGTGAAGACGATGAAGACCCCCGTCACAGCCCCGAGCCACATCCAGGGCGGCGACCGGACCGCATCGCCGTAGCCGACGACGCTCCGCCGTACCACGAGTAGGACAACGAGCGCCAGCAGCGCGGTGACCACAGTCGAGAACGCGAGCGCCTGCAGCGTGCCGATCCGGTCGCCGAAGCGGCCCATCACGGCAACCTGAATCGACCCCGCGACCCCGGCCGCGAGGGAGATGAGCACGTATGCGGCGGTCACCCTTGCGGCGGTCCGTCCGGCATCGGGGCGGACTCGTCGTTCTGGTAGAGGCTGAACGAGTTGCCCTCGGTGTCCTTGCAGCCGGAGAACCACCCGATGGACGGGATCGGCTGCCTGTCCTCCGCGTCGCCGCCGGCTTCCCGCACCTTCGCGACCGACGCGTCGATGTCGTCGGTGTCGAAATAGACGACCAGGCCGGTCTTGCCGGAGTCGGACGCCATGACGGCGCCGCCCTGATCCTCGCCGGTCCGGACCATGCGGTAATCGATTCCAGGCATCCCGGAGTCCGAGAACTCCCAGCCGAAGACGCCGGAGTAGAACTTCGTCGCGCGGTCGGCGTCCTGCGCGAGCACTTCGAAGTGGACGAGCTTCCCTGCCATGTAGGCCTCCTGTCTCGATGCCTGCCTGCCCTCGAACCTACCG
>DATCNH010000049.1:0-7866 GCA_036565345.1 Candidatus Limnocylindria bacterium
GACTACGTCGGCCCGACCCAGGTCGCCTGGTTCCAGTTCACCGTGAAGGCCCCGACCGCCGCCGGCGTTTACGTCGTCTCGCTCCGGCCGATGATCGAGGGCGCGCAGTGGATGGAGGACTACGGCGTGTACTGGGTCGTCGTCGTGAAGAACGCCGACGGCACGCTGCCCGGCGCCTCGAGCCGTCCGCCCTGCACGACCTGCTGGCCGCTGAACGGGGCGCCACTCGCCGCCGGCCAGCCGAACGTTCACCGCCGCTCGCTCAACGTGCGCATCGACAACGCGCCGGCCGCGCGCCCGCACAGCGGGACGAGCCAGGCCGACGTCATCTTCGAGACCCTCGTCGAGGCCGGCATCACGCGCTACGAGGCGATCTTCCACTCCCAGGACCCGGCGACGATCGGCTCGATCCGCTCGGCACGGCTCTCCGACCGCGAGATCACCCCGATGGTCCGCGGCGCGCTGGCCTACTCCGGCGCGACGATCGAGGAGACCCAGTACATCAAGGAGGACGCCGCCGCCGGGAAGTACATCGACCTGAACGCGAACTACCCCTGCTGCTCCGGCGCCTACTTCCGCGTCTCCAGCGATGATGCCGGCAACCGGCGGAGCTCGCCGTACAACCTCTACGCCTCGAGCGCCAGCCTGCGCCAGGCGACGAACAACGCCGGCGGCGGGGGGCCGGTCGATATCCCAAGCTGGGGCTTCCTCGACTCGGTGAACCACATCGGCTGGGCCGGCGGGATGAACGGCTCGGGGTTCGCGAGCGCGCTCGCGATCCCCTACGAGCACAACAACGGCGTCCGCTACGCCTACGACGCGGCCACCCGGACCTACGCCCGCTGGCAGTACGACCCGAACCTCGGCCGCGAGGTCCGCGAGGTCGACGCCTGGGCGAACGTCGCGATCGCGCCGCGGAACATCGTCGTGGTCTTCACCGACATCTGGGGTACGGCGATCGTCGAGGACTCCTTCGGGAGCACCGGCGTGAACGTCCGGACGACCGGGAGCGGCGCCCTCTCGATCTTCCGCGATGGTCGCCGCCAGGACGGCACCTGGAGCCGGGCGACGATCACCGACCCCTGGACCTTCACCAGCCGGACCGGCGAGCGGATCCTCCTCTCGCCCGGCCAGACCTGGGTCCACCTGATCCCGTCGAGCTGGCAGGTCCCAAGCAACTAGCGCGGCCGGCCGGCCGGCCTGACACTGGGGCGATGCCGCCGACGACCGCGCAGGTGCTCCTCGCCCTCGCCCGGGGCCTCGACCCCGACAGCGGCGCGGTCCTGCCGGCGGAGAGCATCGTGCGACGCGCGGACATCGTGCGGGCGCTGCAAGACGCCGCGCGGATCCTCGAGAACCCCGCGCGCCGGCGCGCGGACCGCACCTGGCACGCGCCCCTGCCGCCCCGGACCGGCACGCCGTGGACCGCCGAGGAGGATGCGATCCTCCGCAGCGGCCGCGCCAACGGACGGAGCGTCGAGGAGCTCGCGGCGGATCTCGGCCGCACGCCGAACGCGGTCCAGGTCCGCCTCGATCGGCTTGATCGTCCGGAGCGGGCGCCCCGGCCCTGAGCGGCGAGAGCCCGGGCGCCACCGGCGCGACCGCGCTAGGCGGCGCTGCGGCGTGCCAGCTCGGCTCGCACCGCCGGAGCGACGACGGTCCCGAAGAGCTCGATCGAGCGCATGACCCTGTCGTGCGGCAGCGTTCCGACGCTCATCTGCATCAGGAACCGGTCGTGATGGAAGATGTCGTACTGGAACAGGATCTTGTCGATCGCGTCCTGCGCGCTCCCGGCGAAGCTGGCGCCCCGCAGCGCCGTGCCCGCGTCGAAATCGCGCCGCGACATCGGCTGCCAGCCGCGCTCCCGTCCGATGCGGTTCATCATCGCGCCGAACGCGGGGAAGGCCTCGTCGAGCGCCTGCTGCCGGGTCTCGGCAAGATAGCCGTGCGAATTGATGCTCAGCGGGGGCGGCGGATCGTGACCGGCCTCCCTGGCGGCGTCGCGATGGAGCTGCACGAACGGGGCGAACCGCTCCGGCATCCCGCCGATGATCGCGAGCGCCATCGGGAGGCCGAGCGCGCCGGCGCGCAGCGCCGACTCGGGGTTCCCGCCGACCCCCACCCAGACCGGGAGCGGATCCTGGACCGGCCGCGGATACACCGCCAGGTCGACGAGCGGAGCGCGATGGCGACCGCTCCAGGTGACGCGCACCGACTCCCGGATCCGGAGCAGCAGGTCAAGCTTCTCTGCGAACAGCTCGTCGTAGTCCTTGAGGTCGTAACCGAACAGCGGGAACGACTCGGTGAACGATCCACGGCCGGCCATGATCT
The DNA here is from genome assembly GCA_036565345.1 of Candidatus Limnocylindria bacterium. Classification (GTDB taxonomy): domain Bacteria; phylum Chloroflexota; class Limnocylindria; order P2-11E; family P2-11E; genus UBA4735. Next base: position 2,332 of record DATCNH010000049.1, read on the forward strand.
CCGCCCGGCCCCCGGAGAGGAGGTCCACGGTCGCGAACTCCTCGAACACCCGCACCGGATCGTCGGAGCTGATGACGCTCACCGCGCTCGTCAGGCGAATGCGCTTTGTCCGTACCGCCGCTGCTGCGAGGACGACCGCGGGCGCCGACACGGCGAAGTCCGGCCGGTGATGCTCACCCACCCCGAAGACGTCCAGGCCGACCTGGTCGGCGAGCTCGATCTCCTCCATGAGATCGCGAAGCCGGACATCGCCGGCGACAGTGGCCCCCGGCTCTCCCGCGACCTCGGCAAAGGTATAGATCCCGAGCTCCATCGGCGTCATGGTCCCACGTCGAGCCGGACCGACGGTCAATCGAGGCGAGGAGCCTTCAGTCCCGGCACCAGCATCGCCACCCTGCGGGCATACGCGAGGTAGGCCGATCCCAGTTGACCGTGCAAGAGCCGCTCCTCCGCCGCGGCGCGCTGATAGAACGCCGGGAACGACACACCCACGGTGCCGGCGATGAGGATGAGGTTGCCGGTCGCCAGGCACGCACCGATGAAATGGAGCGCGAGCCCGGCGTAGACCGGATGCCGGACGAACGCATACGGGCCGCGATCGATGACCTCATGACCTTCGTGGACCTCGAGCTCGACATCGAAGTGCCGGCCGAGCGTGCGCACCGCCCAGAGGGCGAAGGCGACGCCCGCGATCGCGACCGCGAGCCCGGCCCAGCGGACGCTGTCGGAGAATGGAAGCTCGGGACCGGGCCGCAGGATGACGGCCAGGTAGGGAACGAAGACGAAGAGCGGCGAGGCCTGCGCGAGGCCGCCTGCCCGGTCGATCGTCCGTCCGCGTGCGCGGATCCCGCGCACGCGCGCAAGCTGCGCGACGACGATATACAGGGCGAATGCTCCGGTGACGACGACCGCGACGAGCTCGCCGCTCACGGATGCACGACGTACCACTCGTGGTCGACATCCTGTCCGTTCGCGTCAGCGGAGTGCGGCGCGTCCTCGGTGTAGAGATAGAGGGGGACCTCGTTGTAGGTGAGCTGGCGACGGCCGTCATCGCGCTTGGTCGTCCCCAGCCTTCCGGGAAGGTCGCCACGCGCGTCCGGATGACGGGTGACGATGATCGGCGGCCAGTCCTGCGCACATCGGTCGACGCACCGTGTCCGGCCGGGGGCGTCCTTGGTGAACAGATAGACGGTCTGCCCATCGGCGGTCAGGACCGTCCCGAGGGTCCCCCGCTCGGCGGTCGCGATGATCGGATCGATCTGGCGGGCGTCCCTCGGGAGGGGCGCCGGAGCGCACGCCGCCAGCCCGATGGCCAGGGCGATCGCGCCGCCCAGGTGCCGCACGACCCTGGTACGCACCGCCCCCCGGTTTGGGTCAGGCGCCCGGGCCACCGGGCGCGAGGAGATCGCGCAGCCGTTCGGCCGCCACACCATTGGCGCCATCGTCGTCGTGGCGGAAATAGGCGTACACATCCTTCCCGGCGGCCCGCAGACCCTCCAGCCGCCCAGCCCAGCGCTCGACCGCAGCGTCGTCATAGCCCTCGCGCGCGCGCAACCGCACGTAGGCAAAGCCCGCGGTCGCCCCGAGCGTCTCGACCGGCGACGGCGCTTTCTCCCCTTCCCCATGGACGAGCGCGACGCCACGGGCCGCCAGGAGCTCGTACACCGCCGGGTCGTACCAGGAAGCATCGCGGACCTCCAGCGCGCACCGCAGGTCCGTCGGGAGCTCGCCAAGGAACATCGCGAGGAGCTCGTCGTCCCGCTTTAGCCAGGGCGGGGTCTGGAAGAGGATCGGGCCGAGGCGCTCGCCCAGCGGCCGCACCTTCTCGAAGAATGGCGGCAACGTCGTCGCAGGCTCGGCGAGACGCTTGATATGCGTGATGTACTGCGACGCCTTCAGCGCGAACACGAAGCCGGCCGGAGTCTGGGCCTGCCAGCTCTCGATGTTCCGGGCGGTCGGCAGGTGGTTGAAGGTGTAGTTCACCTCATTCGTGCGCAGCCGTGTCGCGTAGTGCGCGAGTAGCTCCTTCGTCTTGACCTCGGGCGGGTAGAACTTCTGTTTCCAGCTCGCGTAGGCCCAACCCGAGGTACCGACGTAGGCCTCACTCAACGGTGTGCTGCCCCAGGACCGCGTACGCGATGCCGGTGATCAGCGAGTTGGCGCGTTTGAGCGAGGCGAGGACATCGAGGTGGATGCTCGAGGTATCGATCGATTCCCGCAGACCCTCGTGCAGTCGTTCGATGTGCGCCTGGCGAAGCTGCCGTTCCATGGTGTTCACGTGCGACTTGTGCCGGACGACCTTCTCCGCGATCTCGCGGTCGTTCGCCGCCAGGGCGCCGAGCGCGAGCTCCATGTTCTCCACCACCTTGGCGTGGAGATCCTGGATCTCCGCCCAGCCCTGGGCGCTGAAGCGGTGCTGACCGCGGATCTTCTTCTCGGCGAGCTCCATCAGGTTCTTCTCGATCACGTCACCGATCTCTTCGAGGTTGACCACCACGAACAGCAGCGCGGTCTCCCGCTCCGACTGCTCTTGGGTGAGCGCGTTCTGGCGAAGCTTGATGACGTACTGCTTGATGTCCTCCTCGAGGCGGTCGATGTGGTCGTCGCGACGGATGACCTCGCGCATGAGCGCGGTGTCATCGCGGGCGAAGACCACGACGGTGTCGCGCAACGATTGGAGGACCACGTCGCCCATCCGCAGCAGCTCGCGCAGGGCCTGGCCGAGCGCGACCGCCGGCGTGTCGATGACATTCGGGTTCAGGTACATCGCCCCGACGTCCGGCCGCCGGCTGTCCGGCACGAGCCGAGTGAAGATGTCCGCGGCGAAAGGGGTGAACGGCAGGAACAGCAGCGCCCCGATGAGATTGAAGAGGGAATGCGCGTTCGCGATCTGCCGCTGGGGGTCGCTGGTGGTCATTCGGACGAGGTCCGCGAACAGGACGCTGAACGGAAGGAACAGCGCGACCCCCACCACCTTGAAGACCGCATGGGCGAGCGCGACACGGCGGGCCTCGGCGTTCGCCCCGACCGAGGCGAGGAGGGCGGACGCGGCGGTGCCGATGTTCGCGCCGAAGATGATGGCCATCGCGCCGTCGAGATTCATCAGCCCGCCGGCGGCAAAGGAGAGCGCGACGCCGATGGTGGCGGCGCTGGAGCGCACGAGCGCCGAGAACACCGCGGCGAGGAGGAGAAGGATGAGCGGCTGCGAGACGAGCGCGGTAAAGAGCCCGACCGCGAGGTCGGATCGCTGGAGCGGAAGCGTGCCGTCGGCGATGAGCTTCATCCCGAGGAACAGAAAGCCGAAGCCGAGGATCCCCTGCCCGATGTACCGCGTCCGGCCGGCGAACGCGGTGTAGAGCAGCCAGCCCAGGAATACGACGAGGGGAGCGAATCCGAGCAGATTGAACGCGAGAAGCTGCACCGTGATGGTCGTTCCGATGTCGGCGCCGAGGATGACGCCGATCGTCTGGCGGAGCGTGAGCAGGCCGGCCGAGGCGAAGCCGACGAGCATGACCGTGGTCGCGCTCGAGGACTGCAGGACCGCGGTCACCCCCGCACCCACGGCCAAGGCCTTGATCCGGTTCCCGGTAAGGGTCGAGAGGACGTGCCGTAGGCGGCTGCCGAGGGCGCGCTGGAGTCCCTCGCCGACGAACCGCACGCCGAAGAGCAGCAGGGCGGTCCCGCCGAGGAGCGCGAAGAGAACGCCGTTTGCTTCGCTCATCCCAGCGGTTGAGCGTAGCGGGAGCGACACGCACCGGGCAGCACGTCGCGCGATGCGAGGGGACCGCTACCGGGTGACGGTAAGCGTCGCGCTCCCGGATGCACCCCCGCCGAGGACGATCACCTGGGTGACCGACTCGCTCTGCGGCGCCACGAAGCTGATGGTCGCCTTCCCGAGCGCGTCGGTCTTGGTCGTACCGATGGCCCGGGTCCCCAGAGAGAGCGTGACTGCGGTGGCCGCACGCGGTCCGGAGGGATCGCTCAGGGTGATCGTGGCGGTCACCGGGCCACCTGGCCCCACCGTCGGCCGGTCCAGCGCGACGAACAGGGTGACCGCCCCAGCGGCGCTTCTGTCGCGTACGACGACCGTGACGAGGGAGCGCGCCTCGTTCCCGGCACGGTCCCGTGCCACCACCGTGATCGACACTGGGCCGAAGGGCGCGGTGAACGCCTCGGTGAAGCTCCCATCGGCGCCGACGACGACGTTGCGGTCGTTCACCGTTACGGCCGAGTAGAGCTCCGCCTTGCCTTCGACCGTGACGATCGAACCGTCGACCACATCGCCCGGACGGGGTCTCCCGATGGAAAGCGACGGCGGGACTCGGTCCAGCACGATCGTCCGCGAGGTGGTCGCCACGACGTCGCGCCCGGAGAGCAACGTGGCGACGACGGCATTCGGACCGTCCTTCAACGTCACCGGCAGGGCAAAATGGCCCTTCGCGTCGATCGGGATGGCGGCCGCTGCTCCGTTGTTGAGGGTGATCTCGACATGCCGACCGGTCTCGACCGCGAACGAGGGGACCCGGCCCTGGATGAGGAGCGCCGCCGCCGCGACGAAGTCAGGGGCCTGATCGAGGATCGGCGCGGCCGCGACAACGCCGCCGGGGTCGCTCAACGGAATGTCGATCGACCGCGGTGCCGGCACGACGTTGGCGATGAACGACCCGGCATCCCCGGCGACCGCGGTGAGGCCTCCCGCGGCCCGCACGGCGATCGTTCCGGCTCCACCGAGCAGGAGAGACCAGCAGAGCAGCGCGACGACGAGCGGGAGGCCGTGGCGACGCGGCAGGTTGGACTTCGCGTGGCGCACGGCTCGCCGGTACCGGTCGGGAGGGACCGGCGTTCGGCGTGGGGTCAGCGCGCCTCGGGCGATGGTCATTTCCTTGCCCTCAATCTATCCGGCGCCGGATAGCGTGAGGGCGCCGACCCTGTATCAAGGTCGCCGCCCTCCGCTGGTGGGTGGGATGAGGGTGTGACGTGTTTAGCGCCGCATGACCTGGCTGGCGCGACTGTACGGCCGTCGCTCGACCGGGCGCAAGTGGGAAGAACGTACTCCGGACCGCACCGAAGGTCCCGGGCAGCCCGAGGAGACGGGAGGACACCTGAGCAGACCGGAGGGCCGACGGTTCGGGGATCCTGCGGGCGCTGGGTCGAGGCAGAGCACGCCTGACGGTGCGAAGATGGACACCAGATGACGGAGAAGACCGCGGCCGCCGCCCCGCGCGGGCTCGAGGGCGTCGTCGCAACGACGACCGCCATCAGCAGCGTCTCGGACAACTTCCTCCAATACCGCGGCTACATGATCGACGAGCTCGCGCTCAAGGCGGAGTATGAGGAGGTCGCGTATCTCCTCCTGAACGGCGACCTGCCGAACAAGAAGGAGCTCACCGACTTCAAGGCCGAGCTCGTCAAACACCGCGCGCTGTCCCCGTTCCTTCGGAACATCCTTTCCGAGATGAGCGAGAGCGGTACGCCGATGGACGTTCTCCGCACCGTCGTCTCGGCCTCGGCGCTGGAGGATCCCTCCGAGGGCGA
>DATCNH010000050.1:0-3597 GCA_036565345.1 Candidatus Limnocylindria bacterium
GCCCGCTGGAGGACCATCGCCGTCGCCCGTGTGGCGGCCTGGACCCGCTTGTCGAACGAGGCATAGTCGCCGACGAACCAGAGGTATTCGGCCGGCTGCTTGCGGATGTCCTTCACCGGGAACGGCAGGCCACTCGTCCAACGGCCACGCGTCCGGGCTGCCGCGCCGAACGAGTTGCCGTGCTGCGCGAACTTCGCCAGAACGTCCTGCAGCTTCTTGTCGACGGCGCCATCCTCGACGAGCGCGCGGCGCATCCCGACGATCATCGGCACATGCTCGATGCCGACCGGACAGACGTCGACGCAGGCGAGACAGGTCGTACAGGCCCAGAGGGTCTCCGCCGGGATGATCCCGCCGGCGAGCTGGCCATCGCGCGGTCCCCCGTCGAGCGGCTGGCCACGGCGCGGATCGAACGGCAGCCGGCCACCGTGCGCGCTGTCGGAATGCTCCCGCAGATCGAGGACGAGATCGCGTGGCGATAGCGGTGCGCCGGACGACCGAGCCGGGCAGACTTCGTGACAACGGCCGCACTTCGTGCAGCTGTCCAGCTCGAGCAGCTGCTTCCAGGAAAGGTCTTCGATGCGGTGCAGCCCGAGCTGAGCCGGAACGGCGTCGGTCATCGTGCCGGCTCCGGCGACGGCAGGCGGCGCCCGGCCACCGGATCGCGGAGCACCAAGGTCGCGATGTCCAGGAACATATGCACCCCCTTGCCGAACGGCAGCAGCGCGACGAACAGCAGCGCCGCCAGGGCATGGAGCCACCAGATGTAGGCGCGGAAGGGCTCCGCAGCCACCGGCGCGATGCCCACCGCAGCGATGCCCCCGGCGATGAGGTTCCCGACGTACGAGAACCCCGCGTACGGCGACGGGTCGGCGACGATGCGGGCGCCCTCGAGCAGGAAGCCGCTCAGGGCGAGCGCGAGCAGGGAGAAGAGGAAGAGCGTATCGCCGCGGCTGTAGTCGGCGCGGCTGTAGCGCGCCGGCGGCAGGTCGACCCGCGCATAGCCCAGCCGGAACGGGCGGAGGATCCAGCGCCGCGCCATCATCATGAGCACCCCGGCGACGAGGAACACCCCGCCGGTATCGGCGAATACCTCATAGCCGAGGAAGAATGGCCCCCGCCAGAAGCCCGGCGGGAAGAACCGGCGGATGAGGTCGTAGTCGATCGTGAGCACGACCGTCGAGATGAAGAGCACCGCGAAGCCCCAGAAGGTCAGGAAATGCGCCAGCCGGACGTACAGATCGTCGCGGCCGATGGTCGTGTGCTTGGCGATCACCCAGAACGACGACCACAGCCGGCCGGGGAGCGAACCGAACGGCAACGGATACCGTCCATGGGCACTGCGGAATTTCCGGACCCGCAGCCAGAGACCGAAGAAGAACGTGCCGAGCGTGAGCGCGATGAGCCCGTAGAACGCGGCGATGACCGTCTCCGGGAGCCCTTGATAGACCGGGCGGGTCACGTCGTCGAGGCCCACCGCTAGCCGCCGGCCAGTCGCTCGGTGAGCGCGGGCGCGAGGTCGAGGATGTCCCCGACGATGCCGTAGTGCGCGACCCCGAAGATCGGCGCGCCGGCATCGCTGTTCACCGCGACGATGAGGTCGCTGTCCTTCATCCCCTGGAGATGCTCCGGGGCGCCGCTGATCCCGAGGGCGAGATACAGCTTCGGCTTCACCGTGAGCCCGGACTTCCCGACCTGACGGCTCTTCGGCAGCCAGCCGCTGTCGGTCACCGGGCGGGACGCGGACACGACCCCGCCAAGCGCGGTCGCCAGCTCCTCGGCCAGCTCGAGGTTCTCCGGGCCGCCGATGCCCCGACCGACGGAGACGAGGACGGATTGTTTGGTGATGTCGACATCCGCCGTCTCGGCGACCGCGTAGTCCAGCAGCCGCACGCGTGTGGTCGTCGCGTCGGTCGGACCCACCGTCTCGACCGGCGACGGCTCGGACTTCCGGCCCTCGGCCGCGGGGAAGCTCCCGGGAACGAGCGAGACGACGCCACGCTCGGGGAACGCGACTGTGGCGATGATCTTGCCGCCGTAGACCTGGCACTTCGCGACGACCACGGGGGCCTCGACGGCGAGACCCAGGCAATACGCGGCCAGCGGAAGCTCGAGCAGCCCGGCAAGGCCGGCCGCGAGGTCCATTCCCACGGTCGTGTTCGGGATCAGGACGAGCCGTGGGGAGCGGTCGGCGAGGAGCGCCCGGAGGGCCGATTCGTAGGCGTCCGGTGAATACGCGTCGAGGCGCGGGTCGGCGAGATGCAGCACCCGATCCGCGGCACCGAGCTCTGCTGCAAGGCCGGCGTTCGCCGCTCCGGGGAGGATCGCGACGCTCTCGACGCCGAGTGCGGTCGCGAGCGAACGAGCCGCCGCGAGTGCCTCGAAGGTCGCCTCGGTCAGACGTCCCTGCAGCTGTTCGGCCAGGACGAAAATCTCTCCGCTCATCCCTGCTTCCCTCCGAAGCCGCGCTCGCGCAGGATCGCGACCAAGCGCGTCGCCGCCTCGTCCACCGATCCGTCGATCATCTCGGCGTGGGTGGTCGACTCGGGCTTCGCGAGGCCGCGAAGCTCCGGGGCGGGTCCGCCCGTCGCGGCGGCGACCGCGACGGTCTCGAGCTTTCCGGTCGTCATCGCCTGGCGCACGCGGGTGATCGCCGCGTATCGCGGCGCCTCACGGGAGGCTTGCACCCCGACGACGACGGGCAGGTCGGCCTCGAGATGGGCGGCGAGCCCGCCGGAGAACTCCTGGGTGATCCGTGCCTTGGCGCCATCGACCGCGAGGCCGGTCACGACGTTCACGTGCGGGAGGCCGAGCGCCGCGGCGACGAGCGGACCGAGCTGGCCCTCCAGATCGTCCGGCGCCTGCACACCGGCCAACACCAGGTCTGGGGCGAGCGGGCGGAGCGCCTCGGCGAACATCGCGACGCCGGCGCGCGACGTCCGCGCATCGGCCGGCGCCCCGGTGACCTTCAACACTCGGTCGGCGCCCTTGGCGAGCGCGGTGTAGAGGATGAGATCGGTCTCCGCGCCGTCGAGCGCGAGCGCGACGACCTCCACGCCGGCGACCTTCAGCTGGAGCGCTTCCTCGAGCGCATAGTCGTCGAACTCGTTCAGCCGGTACTTGAGGTCGTCCCGGGCGAGATCCTTGCCGTCCGCCGCGATCTCGAGCTCCTCGACGATGTCCGGGACCTGCTTGAGCAGCACTGCGATGCGCATCCGCTATGCCTCCCGTGCGTGATCGAGCAATTCGGCGATGTCGATGACCTTGAGCTTCCCGTCGTTCCCCGTCGTCTTCACCGCATCTTCGAAGCGGGACACCTCGTACGGGCAGCAGATCGCGAGGATCTCCGCGCCGGTCTCCACGGCTTCGCGGACGCGTCGCTCGGAGAGACGCTCCTGGACGTGTTCGCCGGTGAAGCTGTCCAGCCACATCCCACCGCCGCCCCCGCCGCAGCAGTAGGAGTTCTCCTTGCAGCGGCCCATCTCCACGAACTCCACGCCCGGGATGGCCTCCAGCAGGATCCGCGGCGCGGCGTACTCGCCGTTGTGGCGGCCGAGGTAACAGGGATCGTGGAAGGTGACCTTCGCGTCGAGGCGC
>DATCNH010000051.1:0-16599 GCA_036565345.1 Candidatus Limnocylindria bacterium
GACCGAGATGGTCATGCCCGGGGACAACACCACCCTGACCGTCACCCTGATCACCCCGATCGCCCTCGAGGAGGGCCTGCGCTTCGCGATCCGCGAAGGCGGCCGGACCGTCGGTGCGGGCGTCGTCACGAAGATCCTGGAATAGACCCGAGCCAGACCGGAGATAGAACGGAACCAGAATGCCGAAGGACAACCGACCGATCATCACCCTTGCGTGCACGACCTGCCGGTCGCGCACCTACGCGACGCAGAAGAACCGCAAGAACGACCCTGACCGCCTTGAGATGGCGAAGTTCTGCCCGCGGTGCCGGAAGCACACGCCGCACCGGGAGACGCGCTAGGTCATACGGCAGTGGCGCAATTGGCAGCGCAACGGTCTCCAAAACCGTCGGTTGAGAGTTCGAGTCTCTCCTGCCGTGCTTGAAGTCAGGAAAGGATGCTAGGGAATGGCGACGCGACCAGCAGGCGGATTCGTCCGCTTCGCCCAGGAGTCATGGCAGGAGCTGCGGAAGGTGACTTGGCCGTCACGCGAGAGCGTGATCCGGCTCACGATCATCGTCATCCTCATCTCCACGCTCATCGCCGCGTACATCTTCCTGTTCGACAACTTGTTCACCGCTGTGGTCACGCGCGGGATCCTCGGGACGCCCGAGGCCTCGCCGGTCCCGCCGACCCAATAGGAGTACCCGAATGACCGAAGCCAGCGACGAGAAGGACCTGCTGCGCGGCACCGAGGCCGCCTCGGAGCACGCCGACCCGCGGACGGAGCCTGACGCCGCCAAGCTGTCCGATGCGGCCGCGGCGGAGGCCGCGCGCGCGTTCCTCGGCACCGCCGAGCCGGACGAGGACCCGATCTCGGTCGAAGTGGCGAAGACCGCCCTGCGCAAGGCCGGGGCCGTCGCCGAGGCCGAGCCCGAGCTGGAACCGGTCATCGAGCCGGAGCCGGAGCCCGAGCCCCCCCGCGCGCCGGCTGCGGCCGCTCCGGCCGCCGAGGAGGCGAACCGCCGCTGGTATGTCATCCACACCTACTCGGGGTACGAGAACAAGGTGAAGACGAACCTCGAGCACCGGATCCACTCGATGGACATGGGCGACAAGATCTTCCAGGTCCTCGTGCCGACCGAGGAGGAGATCGAGATCAAGAACGGCAAGCGGCACCCGGTCGAGCGCAAGGTCTACCCGGGGTACGTGCTCGTCGAGATGAACATGGGCGACGACTCCTGGTACGTCGTGCGGAACACGCCGGGTGTCACGAGCTTCGTCGGCATGGGCACGACGCCGACGCCGCTCTCCGATGGCGAGGTGAAGGCGATCCTTCGTCAGATCAAGCTCGACGCGCCGAAGTACAAGGTCGCCTTCACCAAGGGCGAGGCCGTGCGGGTCACCGACGGACCGTTCACCGACCTCCACGGCGTGGTCGACGAGGTGAACCCCGAGCGCAACAAGGTCAAGGTCCTCGTGTCGATCTTCGGTCGTGAGACCCCGGTCGAGCTGGACTTCCTGCAGATCGAAAAGCTGGTCAAGTAGTGATCGAACGGGGTGGCAGGGGTGCAGCCCCTGCGAAGAGCAAGAAACGGGGTGGCAGGGGCGAAGCCCCTGCGAAGAGCACATGAAGAAGGTCAAGGCCGTCGTCAAGGTCCAGATCCAGGCCGGGAAGGCCACCGCCGCTCCGCCGGTCGGTACCGCTCTCGGCCCGCACGGCATCAACATGGGGCAGTTCATCAAGGAGTACAACGAGCGCACCGCGCCGCTCACCGGCACGGTGGTCCCGGCCGTCGTCACGATCTTCGAGGACCGCTCGTACACCTTCGTGACCAAGAGCCCGCCGGCCGCCGACCTCATCCGCAAGGAGGCCGGGATCGAGAAGGGCTCGCCGACGCCGAACAAGAGCAAGGTGGGGAAGCTCTCCAAGGCGAAGGTGCGGTCCATCGCCGAGACGAAGATGGCCGATCTCAACGCGACCTCGATCGAGTCGGCCATGGCGATGGTCGAGGGCACCGCACGGAGCATGGGAGTCGACATCACCGCGTAGGGTCGAAGTCAGGGATCAACGAGGCCCACCACGGCCAGACGTGGGAGACCGGCAACGGTCGAAGGAGATGAGATGGCAGGGCACGGGAAGCGCTACACCGAGCTGGCGAAGCGGATCGATCGCGACAAGACCTATAGCCCCGAGGATGCGGTCCGTCTGGTGAAGGAGACCTCCGGCGCGAAGTTCGATACGACGGTCGAGCTGCACCTCCGAATGGGCGTCGACCCGCGGCACGCCGACCAGATGGTCCGCGGCGCGGCGGTGCTCCCGAACGGCACCGGCAAATCGGTCCGCGTGATCGTGTTCGCGCAGGGTGAGAAGGCCCGCGAGGCCCAGGCCGCCGGCGCCGATGAGGTCGGGGCGGACGACCTGGCGAAGAAGGTCGAAGGCGGCTGGCTCGATTTCGACGTGGCCGTCGCGACGCCGGACCTGATGGGCGCCGTCGGTCGCCTGGGCCGGGTCCTTGGCCCGCGCGGTCTCATGCCCAACCCGAAGTCCGGGACGGTCACGTTCGACGTCGCCAAGGCGGTCCGCGACTCCAAGGGCGGCCGGATCGAGTTCCGGGTCGATAAGACCGGCGTCGTTCACACGACTGTCGGGAAGGCCTCGTTCACCGAGGGCGCCCTGGTCCAGAACCTCGCGACCGTCATGGACGCGGTGAACCGAGCCCGGCCGTCCGGCCTGAAGGCGAACTATGTCGAGACCGTCTACCTCACCAGCACCCATGGCCCGAGCGTGAAGATCGACACCGGTCAGGCGATCGCGCTGGCTGGCAAGGCGACCGCATAGCCAGGTACAATCAGCCGACAACTGCATAGCCAAAGAAGCCGGTCTCCCGAACGGGAAGTGAATCCGCCACACGCCGTACTGGTCGTGAAAGGCGGAGCCAGCGGAGGCGAATCGCCCAGGTGACGTCCATCGTCTCCATCGGCCTTCGTCCCGCACGGGACGGAGGCCGTTCTTGTTGCGGACCGACAAGGAAGGAGAGACATGGCAAAGATCAAGAGCGGGCCCAAGACCAAGCGCAGGGGCGGCGGCGTGGCCGCGAAGGCGAGGGCCGTCACCGCGCTCGAGTCCGACATCGCGTCGGCCTCGTCGATCATTGTCACCCAGTACCGGGGCCTCACCGTGCAGGAGCTGCAGGACCTCCGCCGAAAGCTTCGCCCGCGCGGGGTCGAGTACCACGTCGTGAAGAACTCGCTCTTCGGCCGCGCGGCCGACGGGTCGAAGAAGGTCGGCCTCCGCGCGCTCCTGACCGGCCCCACCGCGGTCGCCCTCGGCAGCGGCGACGAGGTGGAGCTGGCGAAGGGCCTCGTCGAAGAGACCCGGGGCTACAAGGCGTTCAAGATCGTCGGCGCGTACGTCGGCGGACGCGCGATGACCGGCGAGGACGTGCTGTCGCTCGCCAAGCTGCCGGCGCGGATCCAGCTACAGGCGACCCTCGTCGGCAGCCTTCAGGCACCCCTCGCGCAGGCCGTCGCGACGCTCCAGGCACCGCTCGCCATCCTCATCCGCGTGCTCGAGGCCCGCGGACAGCAAGCCGCATAGAAGAAAGGGACATCACTCATGGCCGTTGACACCAACACCGAGAAGTTCGACAAGCTGGTCAAGGACATCGAGCGCCTCTCGATCCTCGAGATCGCCCAGTTCGGCAAGTTCCTCCAGGAGCGCTGGGGCGTCTCCGCGGCGCCGGTCGCCGTGGCCGGCCCTGCAGCCGGTGGGAGCGCCGGCGGGGCCGAGGCCGTCGAGGAGAAGACCGAGTTCACCGTCATCCTGAAGGAGGCCGGCGCCTCGAAGATCAACGTCATCAAGACCGTCCGCGAGATCACCGGGCTCGGCCTCAAGGAGGCGAAGGACCTCGTCGACGGCGCGCCCAAGCCGATCAAGGAGAACGTCGGTAAGGACGAGGCCGAGGCGGTCAAGAAGAAGCTCGAGGATGCCGGAGCGACGACCGAGCTCAAGTAGCTGCTACCATCCTTGGTAGCAAACCGCTCGCCTGTCTGCCTGCCCTGGGGCGGGGGTTGGCGGCGGAGGTAGAGTTTCCCCCGCGGCTCCGCCGACCGGCGGGATCGCGAAAGGTGCCGGACCGGGACCACGCTACGGGCGGGGTCCCGGTTCTGGTTTTCTGATGGATCGCATCGTCGTGGGAGCGCCGGTCCGGACGGCCATTCGCTCACTCAGCGCAGGAACGAGCCGCGCGCCCGCTGGTCGAGGAATGCGGCTCCCGCCGTGGCGCCCAGCAGCAGGGCGGTCTTCGCCAGCACCTCCGCCTCGGTCGCCGTCGCCGCGACAACGGAGACCTCGACCAGGTCACTTCGGGCCGGCGCCCCGGTGCGTGGATCGATGAGATGGTGGAGGCCTACGCCCCAGCGCCGGCTGGTCGTCCCGCTCGTGGCCGCTCCGCAATCCCGGAGCAGCACCGTCGTGCCGCCGAAGCCGATCGGCCAGCCCTCCTCCGCACCCTCGCCGCTCCCATCGGGCCCGCCCGCGGCGGCAAGATCGCCGGCCAGGTTGGCGAGGGCGTTCGGGCCGATCCGTTCGACGGCCCGGTCGGCGAGCCAGCCCTTGGCCAGTCCACCGAGATCGATCGCGGACCGGGCCGCCAGGCGGGCCGCTCCGTCCCGCACGGCGAGCATCTCGGGAAGCGGCGGGACGAGGACCGAGTCGGCGGTGCGCGGGGTCGGACCGGCGGCGAGGTCGCGGGTGTACCCGGCGGCGATGAGCGCCGGAAGGATCCCGGCGTGGACCAGGCCCCCGCTCTCGGCGTGGGCCGCCAGGGCGACCCGGAGGAGCGCCTCAAGGTCCGGGCTCACCGGGATCCACTCACCCGCCGAGCGGTTGAATCGCGACAGCTCGCTGTCGGGGTCGAACCGGGTGAGCTGGTCGTGCATCCGGTGGATCCAGGCCCGGGTCGCCCGCAACGGGGCCGGGTCTGGCCCATAGAGCTCGCAGCGGCCTCCCAGGGCGTCGAAAGCGAGCGACTCCGGCGGCATGCCCGAGAGCCTATCCGGCGCCGTGACGACCGCCACGATCGCCGGAGCCGGGCCTGGTCCGACCTCGATCGACCTGGACCGCCCACAACAGGCCTGAATCGCGGGATTTGACCCCTTGACACCGGTCGGCCGCCGACCGAACATCTTCCGTTCCCGGTTGACCGCGTCCGCATCCCGTCCTACCATGACGACCTTGCTATCAGTTCGTCTGCCGTGCCCCACCATGCCCGCACTTCCCCCGCGACCGAAGCTCTGAGGAGGGCCCCCACATGTCCCTGACCCTCGACCGTACCCCCGCGTCCCCGCGCCAGCGGCGCAACTACGCGTCGCTCCCCGAAGTGCTCCCGCTCCCGAACCTCATCCAGACCCAGATCGACAGCTTCAAATGGTTTTGCGAGGAGGGGCTCCAGGAGCTGTTCGCCGAGATCTCCCCGATCCAGGATTTCACCGGCAAGAACCTCGACCTGCGGTTCCTGTCGAGCGAGTTCCGCGAGCCGAAGTACTCCGAGGAGGAGTGCCGGACCCGCGATCTCACGTTCAGCAAGCCGCTCTGGGCCCGCGTCGAGCTGGTGAACAAGGAGACCGGCGAGGTCAGCGAGCAGGACGTGTTCCTCGGGGACTTCCCCTGGATGACCGACAAAGGCACCTTCGTGATCAACGGCGCCGAGCGGGTCGTCGTGAGCCAGCTGGTCCGGTCGCCGGGCGTGTACTTCACCGCGGTCGACGACCCGACGACCGGTCGCCAGCTCTTCTACGCCAAGCTCATCCCGAACCGCGGTGCCTGGCTCGAATTCGAAACCTCCAACAAGGACGTCATCTCGGTGAAGGTGGATCGGAAGCGCAAGCTCACCGTCACCACCCTCCTCCGCGCCATCGGGTACTCCTCGACCGAAGAGGTGAAGGCCCTCTTCACCAACATCGACACCGACCCCGAGCACCAGTACATCGCCGCGACCCTCGACAAGGACCCTGCCCAGAACACCAACGAGGGCCTCGTCGAGGTCTACAAGCGGCTTCGCCCAGGTGATCCGCCGACGATCGACAACGCCCGCAACCTCGTTCAGTCGCTCTTCTTCAATTTCCGGCGCTACGACCTGGCCAAGGTCGGCCGCTACAAGCTGAATCGCAAGCTCGGGCTCGACCTGGAGATGTCACAGCGCACGCTCACGAACGACGACCTGGTGAAGATCGTCGTCCGGATCGTCGAGCTGAACAACGGCAAGGGCAAAGCCGATGACATCGACCACCTCGGCAACCGCCGGGTGCGTGCGGTCGGCGAGCTCATCCAGGGCCAGTTCCGAGTGGGCCTCCTCCGCATGGAGCGCGTCGTCCGCGAGCGGATGTCGATCGTCGAGCCCGAGAAGGCAACGCCGAAGGAGCTCATCAACATTCGGCCGGTCGTCGCGTCGATCAAGGAGTTCTTCGGAGGCAGTCAGCTGTCGCAGTTCATGCAGCAGACGAACCCGCTCGACGAGCTGACCCACAAGCGCCGGCTCTCGGCCCTCGGGCCGGGCGGGCTCTCGCGCGAGCGCGCTGGCTTCGACGTCCGCGACGTGCACTTCAGCCACTACGGCCGGATCTGCCCGATCGAGACGCCGGAAGGTCCGAACATCGGCCTGATCGGCTCGCTCGCGACCTACGGCCGGGTGAACGCCTACGGCTTCATCGAATCGCCGTACCGCCGTCTCGATACCTCGCCCGACGGCCGCCCGCACGTCTCGGACGAGATCGTCTACCTCACCGCGGACGAGCAGGAGATGGCCACCGTCGTCCAGGCGAACGCGCACCTCGACGCGAACAACAACTTCGTCGACGAGCGGGTGCAGGTCCACAAGGGCGCCGAGTATCACGAGGCGCCGCCATCGATGGCCGAGTTCATGGATGTCTCGCCGAAGCAGATCGTGTCGGTCTCCGCGGCGCTCATCCCGTTCCTCGAGCACGACGACGCCAACCGCGCCCTGATGGGATCGAACATGCAGCGGCAAGCCGTGCCGGTCATTCGCCCGGAGGCCCCGATCATCGGGACCGGGATCGAGTACCGCGCCGCCAAGGACTCCGGCCAGGTGCTCATCGCCCGCGCCGCCGGCACGGTCCGGTCGGTGTCCGCGGCGGAGATCTGGATCGAGGAGGACGCCGGCGACGCGTACCGCTACAAGCTGCAGAAGTTCGTGCGCACGAACCAGGGCACCTGCTTCAACCAGCGCCCGATCGTGAACGTCGGCGACCGGGTCGCCGGCGACCAGGTGATCGCCGACTCGTACTCCACCGACCAGGGTGAGCTCGCCCTCGGCCAGAACATCCTGGTCGCGTTCATGCCCTGGGAGGGCGGCAACTACGAGGACGCCATCATCCTCTCCGAGCGGATCGTGCAGGACGACAAATTCACCTCGATCCATGTCGAGAAGTACGAGGCCGAGGCCCGCGACACCAAGCTCGGGCCGGAAGAGATCACCCGCGACATCCCGAATGTCGGCGAGGAGGCGCTCGCCGACCTCGACGACTCGGGCATCGTGTATATCGGCGCCGAGGTCGGGCCGCAGGACATCCTGGTGGGAAAGATCACCCCGAAGGGCGAGACCGAGCTCACCGCCGAGGAGCGGCTGCTCCGCGCGATCTTCGGTGAGAAAGCCCGCGAGGTGAAGGACACCTCGCTCCGCCTTCCCTCCGGGGAGCACGGAAAGATCGTCGATGTCGCGGTCTTCAGCCGCGAGAACAACGACGAGCTGCTTCCGGGCGTCAACAAGCTCATTCGCATCGCGATCGCCCAGAAGCGCAAGATCAGCGTCGGCGACAAGATGGCCGGCCGGCACGGGAACAAGGGCGTCATCGCGAAGATCCTCCCGGTCGAGGACATGCCATTCCTCCCGGATGGCACTCCCGTCGACATCGTCCTCAACCCGCTCGGGGTGCCGAGTCGGATGAACATCGGGCAGATCCTGGAGACCCATCTCGGGTGGGCCGCCTCGGTGCTGGGCATTCACGTTGCCACGCCGGTCTTCGACGGCGCGAAGGAGGAGGCGATCAAGGAGACCCTCCGCGCCGCCGGGCTCCCGGAGAACGGCAAGATCCAGCTGCGCGACGGCCGCAGCGGCCGCGCGTTCGAGGAGCCGGTCACTGTCGGCCAGATCTACATGCTCAAGCTCCACCACCTGGTCGAGGACAAGATCCACGCCCGCTCCACCGGCCCGTACAGCCTCATCACCCAGCAGCCGCTCGGCGGAAAGGCCCAGTTCGGCGGCCAGCGGTTTGGCGAGATGGAGGTCTGGGCGCTCGAGGCCTATGGCGCGGCGTTCATCCTCCAGGAGCTGCTCACCGTGAAGTCGGACGACGTCATGGGCCGGGTCCAGACCTACGAGGCCATCGTGAAGGGCGAGGACATTCAGCCGCCGGGGGTGCCGGAGAGCTTCAAGGTGCTGATCAAGGAGCTCCAGTCGCTCGGCCTGTCGGTCGAAGTGCTGAACGAGAACGAGGAAGAGATCCGCTTCATCGAGGAGCAGGGTGCGCTCGCGACCCCCGACCTCGGCATCAACATCTCTGGCCTCGAAGGGGGCAAATAGATGAACCGAGCGATGAGCGGCTCCGCCGCGAAGAGCGAGTCACACCGTCTCTCACGGCGAAGCCGTGAGATTGAGCAGGGAGCGTAGCGGTGCTTGAGGTGAACGAGTTCAACGCGATCCGCATCTCGCTCGCGTCCCCGGATCAGATCCGGGGCTGGTCCAGCGGTGAGGTCACGAAGCCCGAGACGATCAACTACCGCACCCTCCGTCCGGAGAAAGACGGCCTCTTCGACGAGCGGATCTTCGGGCCCACGCGCGACTGGGAGTGCTACTGCGGGAAGTACAAGCGGATCCGGTACAAGGGCATCATCTGCGACAAGTGCGGCGTCGAAGTGACCCGCGCCAAGGTCCGTCGCGAGCGCATGGGCCACATCCAGCTCGCGTCGCCGGTGTCGCACATCTGGTTCTTCAAAGGCACCCCGTCCCGCCTGGGGATCCTGCTGGACATGTCCCCCCGGAACCTCGAGCGGATCCTCTATTTCGCGCTTTACGTCGTCACCCACATCGACGAGCACCAGAAGGAGCGCGTCCTCCAGACGATCGAGGAAGAGGCCGAGGGCAAGATCCGCCGCCTCGAGCAGACGATCTCGGATCGTACCGGCGCCATCGAGAGCCGTGCGAACGCCGAGATCATGCGGATCCGCACCTCGACCGAGCAGAAGGTCCGCCAGCAGGAGGAGCAGCTCGCCGCCGATCTCGAGGTCCTGACCAACGCCGCGCAGAGGGCGAAGGAGCAGCTCGAGGAGGCGATCGGCAAGCCCGCCTCCAAGGACATCGTGTTCAAGCCGGCCGAGCTCACCCTGGTCGCCAAGGGCGAGAACGTCACTCGAACGATGCTGACGCAGCTCCAGCGGAGCCTCCAGAAGCAGACCGACGCGAAGGTGAAGCAGGGTCGCGCCGAAGAGGCCACCACCCGCAGCGACGCCGACAAGCGCACCGCCGACCTCCGCGCCCGGGCCGATCAGGACCTCGGCGTCGTCCGCCAGGAGATCGCCCCGGACGTTCAGGTCGTCCGCGACGAGGTGAAGGCGAAGCGCGACGAGGTCAACGCGATCAAGTGGATGCAGAACATGACCGAGACCGAGTACCGGCAGTATGCCGACAAGTACCGCTACTTCCGCGCCCAGATGGGCGCCGAGGCGGTGCTCGAGATCATGCGCCAGCTCGATCTTCCGAAGCTCGCGCTGCAGCTCCAGAACGACATGCGCTCGACGACCGGGCAGCGCCGGAAAAAGTCGATCAAGCGACTGCGCCTCATCAAGGCGCTCCTCCGCTCGGGCGCCTCGCCGGAGTGGATGATCCTCACGATCCTTCCGGTTATCCCGCCCGATCTGCGCCCGATGGTGCAGCTCGACGGCGGCCGCTTCGCCACGAGCGACCTGAACGACCTCTATCGGCGGGTCATCAACCGGAACAACCGGCTGAAGCGGCTCCTCGAGCTCGGCGCCCCGGAGATCATCATCCGGAACGAGAAGCGCATGCTCCAGGAGGCCGTCGACGCCCTCATGGACAACGGCCGCCGCGGTCGGGCGATCTCCGGGACCGGGAACCACAAGCTGAAGAGCCTGTCGGACATGCTCCGCGGCAAGCAGGGCCGCTTCCGTCAGAACCTCCTCGGCAAGCGCGTGGACTACTCCGGGCGCTCGGTCATCGTCGTCGGCAATGACCTCAAGCTCGGCGAGTGCGGACTCCCGAAGAAGATGGCTCTCGAGCTGTTCAAGCCGTTCGTCATGCGCCAGCTCGTCGAGCGTGGCCTTGCCCACAACATCAAGAGCGCCAAGCGCTACGTGGAGCGGGTCTCGCCCGAGGTCTGGGATGTCCTCGAGGAGGTCATCAAGGACCACCCGGTCCTTCTGAACCGCGCCCCGACGCTCCATCGTCTCGGCATCCAGGCGTTCATGCCCAAGCTCATCGAGGGCAACGCCATCCAGATCCACCCGCTCGTCTGCGAGGCCTTCGGAGCCGACTTCGACGGTGACCAGATGGCCGTGCACGTCCCGCTGTCCGCGGCAGCGCAAGCCGAGGCGAAGAACCTCATGCTCGCCAGCCGGAACATCCTGAAGCCCGCCGACGGCCAGCCGGTCGTCACCCCGCGTCAGGACATGGTCCTTGGCTGCTACTACCTGACGCTCGAGAGCAAGACGGCCGGCATGACGCCGCGGATCTTCGGCGACTACGGCGAGGTCCAGTCGGCCTTCGACCTGGGCGTCGTCGGGATGCACGACCCGATCAAGATGCCGCACGGCGGGGGGGTCATCGCGACCACCGTCGGCCGTGCCCTATTCAACGCCGTCCTGCCCGAGGACATGCGCTTCATCAACCAGGTCCTCACCCGCAGCGATATCCGCGACATCGTCGTGGCGGCCTTCGAGAAGCACGGGGCCGAAGTGACCGCGGAGCTGGTCGACCGGATCAAGAAGATCGGCTTCGCCTCAGCGACGCATGCCGGGGTCTCGATCTCGATCGATGACGTCGCAATCCCCAAGGAGAAGGCCTCGGTCATCGCGGCGACGGAGAAGTCCGTCGGCGAGATCGATCGCCAGTTCGCGCGCGGCCTCATCACCGAAGAGGAGCGCTACGACCAGACGGTGAAGCATTGGACCAAGGCCACCGACACGGTGATCAATGGGATGATGGGCGCCCTCGACAAGCGCGGACCGGTCTACATGATGGCCACCTCCGGCGCTCGCGGGAACGTCCGGCAGATGGGTCAGATCGGCGGGATGCGCGGCCTCATCGCCGACCCGCAGGGCCGGATCATCGACCTGCCGATCCGTTCGAACTTCCGCGAGGGCCTCTCGGTCCTCGAGTACTTCATCTCGACCCACGGTGGCCGCAAGGGGCTGGCCGACACGGCCATCCGGACCGCGGACTCCGGCTACCTCACCCGCCGTCTGGTGGACGTCGCACAGGATGTCATCGTCCGGATGGAGGACTGTGGCGACGAGGATGGCATCTTCGTGAACGCCGACGAGGTCGGCATGATCGAGCCGTTCCCCGACCGTCTGTTCGGGCGCGTCGCCCTGATGGACGTCGATGACCCGAAGACAAAGACCCGCGTGGTGAGCAAGGGCGAGGACATCGACCGCGACACGGCCAAGGCCGTCGCCGCGGCCGGGGTGAAGCGGATGCGGATCCGCTCGCCGCTCGCCTGCCACGCGAAGTACGGCATCTGCCGCGCCTGCTACGGCCGATCGCTTGCGACCGGCAAGCTGGTGGAGGCGGGGGAGGCCGTCGGCATCATCGCCGCGCAGTCCATCGGTGAGCCGGGCACCCAGCTCACGATGCGCACGTTCCACACCGGCGGTGTCGCCGGCGACGACATCACGATGGGCCTCCCGCGGGTCGAGGAGATCTTCGAGGCCCGCGTCCCGAAGGGCCTCGCGGTCGTCTGCGAGATCGACGGCATCGCCGAGATCGTCCGCGACCCGGACGGCTCGCGGAAGATCGTCGTCCGGAACAGCCAGGCCTACACCGTGCCGATCACGATCACGCCGGGCTACGTCCTCGCGGTCGAGGATGGCCAGCACATCAACGCCGGTGAGGCGCTCGGCAAGCCCGAGCGCCGGACCAAGGGCAAGACCGACATGCCGTCACCGGTGGGCGGCCAGGTGCACGTCCAGGGGGACGGCAAGATCACGATCGCGATGCAGGAGGTCGAGGAGCGCGTCTACGAGGTCGCCCACCAGGCGCGCCTCCGGATCGACAACGGCCAGCAGGTCTCGGCCGGGGACTTCCTCACCGAAGGCTCGGCGAACCCGCAGGACATCCTGCGCATCTCCGGCCGCGAGGCCGTCCACCGCTACATGGTCGCGGAGGTCCAGAAGGTCTACCGCAGCCAGGGCGTCACGATCAACGACAAGCACATCGAGATCATCGTCCGCCAGATGCTCCGGAAGGTCCGCATCGAAGAAGCGGGCGACACCGAGCTGCTCCCGATGGAACTGTTCGACCGCTTCGAGTTCGAGGACATCAACGCCCGCACCATCGCCGCCGGCGGCGAGCCGGCGACGGCCCAGACCGTGCTCCTCGGCGTGACCAAGGCCTCGCTCTCCACCTCGTCGTTCCTCGCGGCCGCCTCCTTCCAGGAGACGACCCGGGTGCTGACCGAGGCCGCCACGATGGGCCAGAAGGACCGCCTCCTGGGCCTGAAGGAGAACGTGATCATCGGGAAGCTCATCCCCGCCGGCACGGGGCTGCCCTCACGGCGCGAGCAGCTCGACTGGATGCCCAAGCCACGGGCGCTTGCCGGCCTGTTCGGCAGCGACGACGAGGAGCTGCCGGTGCTTCCGCCGGACGAGACACTCTCGCTCGAGGATCTCGACGACGACGACGAGGACGAGCAGGAAACGGACATCCTGGACCTCGAAGGGCCCGAGGAGGTCCCCACCGAGACCAAGTAACGGCGGCGCGCCCGTCGCCTTGCGGCGTGGGGCCCTTCCCGTCATACTTCGCATTCGGCTGTCTTTCGAGGCGGTGAACGTCCCGGCTTCTTGTAGGGACGCTCATTTCGCGCATCGGCCTGGTCGCGATCTTGTGACCACTGGTCGCGCTGCGCTCGGGACCCGCGCCCTGGCGACAGGGCCGGCGTCCCGGTCGGGGAGAACCACGAATACCGCGATCACGTTCGGTGCGTCTGCGCGCCGTACGTGATCAAGGTCGTCAAACAGGCGAAGCGGACTCCGCCCGCTGAGCCGCAGGGCCCCGCGAGCGGAGCCGCCTGGCAGGGCAGCGAAGCGAGCAGGGTTCAAAAGAGCAGGGATCAAAAGCAGGAGGAACTCCGTGCCGACCATCGCGCAGCTGGTCCGTAAGGGCCGGAAAAGCCAGAAGCCCAAGGTGGATACGCCTGCCCTCCGCACGACGTGGAACTCGCTCGAGCGCCGCCACGTGCAGCTCGGCAAGGGCGCTCCCCAGAAGCGCGGCGTCTGCACGATCGTCCGCACGATGACCCCGAAGAAGCCGAACTCGGCCCTTCGAAAGATCGCCCGGGTGCGCCTCTCGAACCACATGGAGGTCACCGCCTACATCCCCGGGATCGGCCACAACCTCCAGGAGCACTCGGTGGTCCTCGTCCGCGGCGGCAAAGTGAAGGATCTCCCGTCGGTGAAGTACCACATCGTCCGCGGGACCCTCGACACCGCCGGGGTGAAGGACCGCAAGCAGGGCCGGAGCCTCTACGGGGCGAAGAACCCGAACGCGAAGAAGAAGGCGAAATAGCTCATGCCACGTCGTGCACGCCCCACCGAGCGCCGCACCATCCCTGACCGGAAGTATCAGAACGTGGTCCTCCAGCAGTTCATCAACAAGGTGATGCGCGACGGCAAGCGCTCGACCGCCGAGGGCATCGTCTACGACGCCATCGCGCGGGCCGAGGCGGCGACCCGCAAGCCGGGCATCGAGGTCTTCGAGACCGGCCTGCGCAACGCCACGCCGCTCATCGAGGTGAAGCCTCGCCGGGTCGGAGGCGCCACCTACCAGGTCCCGGTCGAGATCAAGGCCGAGCGCCGCGGCTCGCTCGCGATGCGCTGGATCATCCAGGCGGCCCGCAAGCGGCCGGGCAAGTCGATGGCCGAGAAGCTCTCGAGCGAGCTGATGGACGCGACGAACAACGCCGGTGCCGCCGTCCGCCGCAAGGACGAGACCCACAAGATGGCCGAGGCCAACAAAGCCTTCAGCCATTACAAGTGGTAGCGCGATGACGATCGAGACCAAGGCCGCGAAAGGCGGGACGAGCAAGCGTGAGTATCCGCTCGAGCGCGTCCGGAACATCGGGATCATCGCCCACATCGACGCCGGCAAGACGACCGTGACCGAGCGGATCCTCTTCTACACGAAGAAGATCTACAAGATCGGCGAGGTCCACGAAGGCGCCGCGACGATGGACTGGATGCCGCAGGAGCAGGAGCGGGGGATCACGATCACCGCGGCGGCCACGACCTGCTTCTGGGCCGATCACCGCATCAATATCATTGACACGCCCGGACACGTGGACTTCACGGTCGAGGTGGAGCGCTCGCTCCGGGTCCTCGACGGCGCGGTCACGGTGTTCGACGGGGTCGCCGGGGTCGAGCCGCAGTCCGAGACGGTGTGGCGCCAGGCCGACAAGTACGCGGTCCCGCGCATCTGCTACGTGAACAAGATGGACCGCATGGGTGCGAGCTTCGAGCGGTGCTTCGACATGATTGTCGACCGCCTCGGCGCGAACCCGGTGGCGATCCAGCTGCCGATGGGCGCGGAAGCCGACTTCGTCGGGGTCATCGACATCATCAAGATGCAGGCCTTGTTCTGGGAGGATGACACCCCGGCCGACGCGGTCGTGAAGGACATTCCCGAGCAGTACCGGAGCGCGGCCGCGGCGGCCCACGAGAAGCTGGTCGAGAAGGTTGCCGAAACCGACGACGGCCTGCTCCACAAGTACCTCGAAGGGCAGCCGATCAGCGCCGAAGAACTCGTACCGGCCCTGCGCACCGCGACGATCGCGGGAAAGATCGTTCCGGTGCTCTGTGGCGCGGCCCTCCGGAACAAGGCGGTCCAGCCGCTCCTCGACGCGGTCATCGCCTATCTTCCCTCGCCGCTCGAGGTCCCGCCGGTGGTCGGCACCGACCCGAAGACCGGGGAGGAGATCGTCCGCCGCCCGAACGAGGACGACCCGTTCGCCGCCCTCGCCTTCAAGATCGCCGCCGATCCGTTCAGCGGCAAGCTCGCGTTCTTCCGGGTCTATTCGGGCACGCTCCACGCCGGCGACGCCGTCTACAACGCGACGAAGGATCGCAAGGAGCGCATCGCCCGCATCGTCCTGCTCCATGCGAACCACCGCGAGGATGTCGAGTTCGTGTCCGCCGGTGACATCGCGGCGGCGATCGGCCTGAAGCAGACCTTCACCGGGGACACGCTCTGCGACCCGGACGAGCCGGTGATCCTCGAGACGATCAAGTTCCCGGAGCCGGTCATCCAGATCTCCGTCGAGCCGAAGACGAAGGCCGACGAAGAGAAGATGTCCCTTGCGCTCGCCCGGCTGGCAGAAGAGGACCCGACGTTCCGCGTGCAGACCGATCCCGACTCCGGCCAGACGCTCATCGCCGGAATGGGCGAGCTGCACCTCGAGGTCCTCGTGGACCGCATGTTCCGCGAGTTCAAGGTCGCCGCGAGCGTCGGCCGGCCGCAGGTCGCCTACCGCGAGGCGATCACCAAGCCGGCCCAGGGCGAGGGCAAGTACGTCCGCCAGTCCGGCGGCAAGGGTCAGTACGGGCATGTCGTCGTGGAGTTTGAGCCGCTCGAGCGCGGGTCGGGCTTCACCTTCGAATGGAAGATCGTCGGCGGCCGCGTCCCGAAGGAATACGCGAAGCCGGTGGAGCAGGGCATGCGCGAGGCGATGCTGAACGGCATCATCTCCGGCTTCCCGCTCGTTGACGTCGCGGCGAAGGTCGTCGACGGGTCGTACCACGAGGTGGACTCGAACGAGATGGCATTCAAGATCGCGGGCTCGATGGCCCTGAAGGCCGCGGTCCCGAAGGCCGGACCGGTGATCGTCGAGCCGATCATGAAGGTCGAGATCACCGTGCCCGAGGAATTCATGGGCGACGCGATCGGTGACCTGAACAGCCGGCGCGGCCAGGTGCTGGGCATGACCGAGCGTGCGAACGCGCGGGTCATCGCCGGCATGGTCCCGCTCGCGACGATGTTCGGCTACGCGACCGACCTTCGCTCGGCGACCCAGGGCCGCGGCACCTACGCGATGGAGTTCGACCACTACGAGATTCTCCCGCCGAACCTGGCGGCCGAGATCACCAAGGGCAAGTCATGACCACGAGCACGGCGAGCGACCGGCAGAAGCAGAACGAGGGGGTGGCAGGGGCGTAGCCCCTGCGAGAACGAAATGGCAAAGAAGAAGTTCGAGCGCACCAAGCCGCACGTGAACGTCGGGACGATCGGGCACATCGACCACGGCAAGACCACGCTCACCGCGGCGATCACCAAGACCCTCTCGCTGCGCGGCGGCGCCGACTTCCGGGCCTTC
>DATCNH010000052.1:0-15191 GCA_036565345.1 Candidatus Limnocylindria bacterium
CACCCGGATCGCGTCGTCGAGGTCCTTCACCTCGATGACCGCGGTCACCGGGCCGAAGATCTCCTCCTGCGCGACGCGCATGTTCGGCTTCACATCGATGAGCACGGTCGGCTCGTGGAAAAAGCCCTTCCCCAGCGCCCCATCAGTGGGGATGCGGCCGCCCGCCGCGACGGTGGCGCCTTCTTTCTCGGCGACCCCGATGTAGCCGTGGATCTTCTGCTGCGCCTCGGCGGAGATGACCGGGCCAAGGTCGGTACCCGCGTCGAGCCCATGACCCATCTTCAGCTTCTTCGTCCGGCCGACGAGCTTGTCGATGACCTCGTTGGACACCCCGCGATGGGTGATGACCCTGGAGGCCGCGGTGCACCGCTGACCGGAGGTGCCGAACGCCGACCACACGATGCCCTCGAGCGACAGGTCGACATCCGCGTCGTCCAGCACGACGATCGCGTTCTTCCCGCCGAGCTCGCAGGACACGCGCTTCAGCAGCTTGCCGGCGATCTCGCAGATGTGCGCGCCCACGTCGCTCGACCCGGTGAACGAGACAAGGTCGACGCCGGGGTGGGTGACCAGCGCGTCCCCGAGCGATCCGCCCGGACCGAGCACGAGGTTGAGGACGCCCTTCGGCAGGCCGGCCTCCTCGAGGATCTGCACCAGGCGCACCGCCAGCATCGGGGTGAAGGACGCCGGCTTGAACACGACGGTGTTCCCCAGGACGAGGGCGGGCATGATCTTCCAGGTGGGGATCGCGAACGGGAAGTTCCACGGCGTGATCGCCGCGACCACCCCGAGCGGATGTCGCATGCTCATCGCCCACTTGTTCGGGAGCTCCGCGGGGACCACGTCACCGAACTGGCGGCGTCCCTCGCCGGCGGTGTAGTAGGTCATGTCGATGCCCTCTTGGACATCGCCCTTGGCCTCGGCGAGCACCTTGCCCATCTCGATCGTCATCTCGCGGGCCAGCTCGTCCTTGCGCTTGAGCATGATCTCGCCTGCCCGGTACAGGATCTCGCCGCGCTTCGGGGCCGGCTGGAGGCGCCACGCGTCGGCCGCGCGGCGCGCGGCATCCACCGCGCGGTCGACGTCGGCCTTCGCCGATCGGGTCGCCGTGGCGATCACCGCACCGGTCGCCGGATCGAGATCCTCGAACGCCTCGCCGCTCGCCGCGTCGGTCCACCGGCCGTCGATGTAGTTCTGCAGGTGCGTGGTCGCCATCGCTCTTGCCCCCCCTCTGCGCTGACACGAGGATACCGAGCGGTGGCGCGCGGGTTCCAGGCGCCGCTCGAGCGATCGAGGCCGTGCGGCTGATCGGAGTCCGGCTCAGGAGCGGCGATCGAGCCGGTCGAGCACCTCGAGGAGATGGAGCAGCCTGCGCATCGCGAATCCGTCGGAGACCATCGTCGCCGGCGCGTCGGCGTCCCTCGGCTCGCCGCGCGCCACGGTGGAAGCACGCGCGTCAGTGCCCGGCGCCGTCGGGCCGGTACCGTCGGCCGTCGCCGGCGCCGCGGATGGTGCGCTGGGCGCTGGAGGTGGCGCGACGACGATGGCCACCGGCGGGGGCGCCACGGCGGCCCGGTTGCCTCCCGGTCCGCCAAGGTCGGCGACCCAGTAGGACTTGTAGGTAGAGGCGGCGTTGTAGGCATAGCCCACACCGATCGCGTCGAAGCTCGCCGACAGCAGGATCGCGTTGTGGGCGGGGCTCGCCTTCCATCCGGCCACGACATCGGCGGCGGTCGGCTGGCCGCCAGCGATGTTCTCGCCGGTGTACAGCGCGTATGCCGGGTAGCCGAAGGCGGCCATCCGCTGCTGCGGGCTCCGCCCATCACTGGAGATGTGCGAGAAGTAGCTCTTCGTCGCCAGATCATTCGCCATCCAGGCCGCCGCCGAGGCCAGCGATCCGTTCGCCGCCACCGGCCCGAGTCCGTTCGCGGCTCGATAGGCGTTCACCAACAGGACGACATCGGCCCCGCCGGCCTGGACCGAGGTAGCGGCGACGCCGGCGCCGGCCGGCGAGCCCGCCGCCGCCTGGCCGGCCAGCCCGACCGAGCAAACCAGGGCAACGATGAGCGCGCCAAGCCAGGCCCGCGATCTCGTCCGCATACCCCGCCTAACGCCCGCGCCGCCAGGATGTCACCGGATCGTTACATCGGTCGCCCTAGAACTGCGCCCCGTAAAAGAGCCAGATCGTGATCCCGCCCACGAACACGATGCCAACCACGATCAGCGCGAACGCGATATTCGCCTGGCGGTCGGGGTCGTCACCGAGTCGATTCACGGCGCGGTGGAGCTGAGGGGATTCGAACCCCTGACCTCTTGAGTGCGATTCAAGCGCTCTACCAACTGAGCTACAGCCCCCTCGAGATGTGCGGTGCCTGCTGCGGCGATCGGATGGTCCGGACCAGCAGTTTAGCGGTGCGGTCCCCGAGCGGCGATTCTGGGCACGATCGACCGCGATGCACGAGAAGCGACCGAAAGCGCAGGGACCGACGACCAATTGACCGCCCGGGACGATCGCCGTTACTCGATCTGCAGCACGACCGGGGCATCGCCCCAGAGGCGCTCGAGCCGGTAGAGCTGTCGCTCTTCGGGGACGAACGCGTGTGCGACGACGTCGCCAAGATCGATGAGGATCCAGCGACCCGCCGCGTAGCCTTCGACCCCGACCGGGATGCGTCCGGCGTCCTTCGCCTTCTCGACGATGCCGTCCGCGATCGACTGGACCTGCCGTTCGCTGCGCCCGCTGCAGATCACGAAGAGGTCGGTGAAGCTCGTGACCTCCGAGACGTTCATCACCAGAACGTCCTCGGCCTTCTTGTCGGTAGCCGCGTCGACGACGATGTCGGCGAGTGCGCGCGCGGTCAGATCGTTCGCGGCGATGGTCCCTCCGCGCGGTACAGTCCCCGCGCCTCGATGTGCCGCCAAGCGGCCTCCGGAACAAGGTACCGCAGCGACCGCCCCCGGGCGGCCCGTGCGCGCAGCTCGCGGGATGAGATGTCGAGCCGCGGGGCGTCGAACATCCGGACCTGGGCGTCAGGTCCCGGCACGGGCGCCCCGGGACGGTCTGCGACGAGCAATGTGGCCAGGCGGGAGATCCGGTCAGGATCCTTCCAGCGCGGGAAGCCGGCAAGGGCATCGCTCCCGAGGATGAGAAAGAGCTCGTCACGGCCGGCCAGCCGTTCGAGCGTCTCCACGGTGTAGGACGGCCCCTCGCGCTCCAGCTCGGCATGCGAGAGCGAGAAGCGTGGCTCGTCGGCGATCGCCGTCTCCAGCATCGCGACCCGGTCGGCCTCGCCGGCGAAGGGCCCACGCTCCTTCAACGGCGAGCGGCGCGCCGGCACGAACAGGACCCGGTCCAAGGGGACCGCCTCGAGCGCGGCACGGGCGATCGCCAGATGACCGACATGGACCGGGTCGAAGGTCCCTCCGAAGACGCCGAGCCTCACGCGCCAGGCCCCTGCTCGTGCCACTCGAGCTCCTTCTCTCCGATGCGCACGCTGTCCCCGTCCTTCGCGCCAAGGGCACGGAGCTCGCGCTCGATGCCGGTCTTCTGGAGCAGCCGCTGGAAATAGGCGGCCGCGTCCGGGCTTTCCCAATCGATACCGGTCGCGAGGCGCTCGGCCCGGCCCCCGGTCACGCGGTAGCCACCGGCCTCCTTGGTGACGGTCCAGTCGCGCGCGGTGCCACTGAATGCGATCCGGCGCTCGAGCGGCGCGGCGGGAGGGGCGACCGGACGCGGCGGGCAGAGCGCGAAGATCCGGCGAGCGAGCTCGGGCACGCCCTCGCCGCTGGCGGCGGAGACGGCGTTCACGCGCTCCCCCAGGGCGGCGGCTAGGGGACCGGCGTTCGACCGCGCGTCCGGAAGATCCATCTTGTTCAAGGCGTAGATCGTCGTCCGCTCGGTGAGACCATGGCCGTACGCGGCGAGCTCGGTGTCGACCGTCGCGATGTCCCCGACCGGATCGGGGAGCGACGCGTCGACGACGTGCACGATGAGGCGGGTCCGTTCGATGTGGCGGAGGAACTCCTCGCCCAGCCCCACGCCGCTGTGCGCACCCTCGATCAGCCCGGGAATATCCGCCACGACGAGCTCGCGCTCGTCGATCCGCGCCACACCGAGGTTCGGCGTCAGGGTGGTGAAGGGATAGTCGGCGATCTTCGGGTGGGCCCGGGTCAGCGCGGCGAGGAGCGACGACTTGCCCGCATTCGGCAGCCCAACCAGACCGATGTCGGCGATGAGCTTCAGCTCGAGGTCGAGCTCGCGACTCTCTCCCCGTTCGCCGTCCTCGGCGATGCGCGGGACGCGTCGCACGCTGGAGACGAACCGCGCATTGCCCTTGCCGCCGCGCCCGCCCCGCGCGACGATGAGCTCCTCGCCGGCATGCATGAGATCCGCGACCGCTGCGCCGGTGCTCCGGTCGGTGATGATCGTTCCCGCCGGGACCCGGAGCACGAGGTCGCCGCCGGCCCTGCCGCTCTTGTTCTTCCCGCCGCCGTCGCCCCCGCTCGGGGCCGCCTGGGTACGCCGGTACCGGAATTCGACGAGCGTCGTGAGCCCGCCGTCGACCCGCAGGATGACGTCACCGCCCCGGCCGCCGTCGCCACCGTCGGGCCCGCCGCGCGGAACGTGGGCCTCCTTGCGGAACGAGATGACCCCTCGGCCGCCATTGCCGCCCTGCACCACGAGCCGCGCCCGATCGAGGAACTCGCTCATGCCAGCCGTACTTGGGGGGCTTCGGCCCGCAGCCGCGCGAGGGCCACCTCGATGCCGAGCGGCTCGCCGCCGGGATTTGCGCGCAACAGCAGATAGGGGTCGGCGGCCAAGTCGCGAAGCCGCAGGGTGCTGCCCGACGGCAGCTCCCGCAAGACGCTGACGAGCGCGTCGATCTCCTCGACCCGGTCGGTGAGGCCGGGAAGCACGAGGAGCTCGATCGTGACGGCCAGACCGCTGGCCACCGCCTGGCGGATGCCGCCGCGGACGTCCGGCCAACGGATCTCGCGCGCGGGAAGCAGCCGCTCATAGGTCTCGGCGCGCGCGCTGGACAGTGGAACGGTGACCGCGTCCACGCCGGACCCGGCGACGCGCGCGATCGCCGCGGCCACGGCGGCATTCGTACGGACCCCGATCCGCGCCGCGGGAAGGGCTGCCCGGACGCGGCCCGCCGCGTCGGCCACCACGCGGGGCCGGTCAAGCGGGTCGCGCTGGCCGGCAAGGCCGAAGGTCACGCCGTCGCCTCCGCCGTCCAAGTGGGCGATCGCGATGTCGGCAAGATCCGCCGCGGTGATGCGATCGTCACCGACCGGGAGCGGCGCATTCCCCCGGGCAAGGAAGATCGCCGCCGCGCCCCCACCTTGATCCTCCCGTGCGCCGCGAGCGAGCTGGCGCAGGACGACGCTCGACGGATGCGCTCGCAGGCCGGCGGTGATCGCGGCGGCCAGGTCGGCGTCGGTGGGCGCGGCCGCCGCGCGTGCTTCGCCGGTCGGGACCGCCGCGACGACCAGGCTCCCGTCGGCGTCGGCAGCGACGGCCGCGTACCCGAGGGGCTCCAGGGGCGGCAGGTCGTCGCGAACGACGCAGGCCGGAAGGCGGGTGCGGAGGTGACCGGGTGCCAGGATCGCGGCGGCGGCCCAGCGGTGGGCGCCGAGCGAGCGGGGATGGCCCTGACGGTCGATGCCGACCGCATCGCGGTCCGGGAGGGGGGCCACCCGGGCGTCGGGCGGAAGCGGGATCCCTTCCTCGAGGGCTCGCCCCTGCCCGCCAAAGAGCGCGGCCGCGCCGTAGTCGGTGGCGACGACGATCCGTCCGGCGCGATCGGTGTGGACGGCGGTCAGCACCCGCTCAGTATGCGAAGAGGCCCGCGCCATGCGGCGCGGGCCTCGGTCCTGCGACTGATGCGTGCCTGGGGCGGGGAGTGCCAGGGCTACCAGATCACGCCGAGCGGATTCTGAAACGCTCCATTGATCTTGGTCTCCCAATGGACGTGCGGGCCGGTGGTCACGCCGGTCATGCCGATCGACGCCACGATCTGCCCCTTGGCCACCTGCTGGCCGGGGCTCACGAAGACCGCCCCGGTGTGGTAGTAGCACTCCTCGAGGGACCCGCTGGTGATGCAGACCCGAAGGCCGCCCACGGCGACCCACCCGGTCGCGCTCACCACGCCGTCGACCGACGAGGCGAGGGGGCTGCCGTACGGGGCCGCCAGATCCACCCCGGTGTGTCCGGACCAAAAGTTCTGGGTGATGACCCCGTTGACCGGCCAGGCCAGGGTGCCCCCGCGCTGCGCGGGCGGGGGAGCGGCGGCGGCGGCCCGGGCGATGACCGTCGGCTTCTCGGCCTCGGCCATCACGGTGTCGGCGGTCTGATAGACCAGCGCCGGGAGGGCTGCGCCTTGAACCAGGATGCGCTCACCGGGGGCGAAGCGCTCCGGCTCGAAGTACAGGCGGTTGTAGGTGCGGATCACGTCCGGATCCACCTTGAACTTCAGCGCCACGGATTCCACGGTGTCGCCGGTGGCGACGGTGTACAGCGCGCCCTCGACCGGCGGGACCGCGATCTGCTTGCCGGCCTGGAGCTTCGCCGGGTCGGTGATGCCGTTCGCGTAGGCGATCGCCTCGGGTGACACACCGAAGTAGTTGGCGATCGAGCTCAGGGAATCACGGGTGGACAGGGTGTAGGAAACGACCGGCCGGATCCCCTCCGCCGCGACGGTCATCGGGTTGCGGCCGGCGATGATCGTGCCCCCCCGGGCCTCGACCTGTGCGCGTGGCGCCTCGGGAAGCCGGTCGGTGGTCGCGGAGCCGTCGCCGATCGCGGCCGTGGGAGCGGACACTTCGGTTCCCGGATGCGCCGCCGCGGTGGCGACGAACGGGAGGGAAACGACGATGATCGCGACCAGCGCGTTCGCACCGACGCGGATCGCCGGACGGAGCGGCGCGATCACCGCGGCCGGGAGGCGAAGGAGGGACCGGACCCGTTGGGCCGATCGTTCGAATCGTTCAGACGCCTGCGCGGCGATACCGAGTGCGATGCGCCGCGACGACGGCGTCGCCTGTGAACGACGGGACGAGCTCCCCAATACCGTTGGTCCTCCCCAATGTCAGCTTGCGGTCACCGCAGCGAACGGTGGCCGCCCGGATCGCTACGGATCCGGTCTCCGGCCCGCGTTCGAGCGGTCCTCCCCACGAGTGAGTCATGTACGGAAACCGTACTGACGACCGGAGACGGGTGCCACCGTACCCTGCCCGCGCAAGATGTGTCAACCGCGTAAAGGTCCCGTGACGGTCGTGCGTCCGGGCGATCCCAGGAAGGACCTGCTCGCTCGTCCAGCGAGCCGCAGGCCGGCGATTTACCCAGATTCCGTGCTCAGCCCGGGCCCCTCGTTTGCGGGGAGGTGAGGGCGTTCGTACGCTACGCCGGTGCCCGACTATCAGCTGTCCTATTTCTATGTGTTCGCCTTTTTCGCCGTCGGTGCCGGCTTCGTCACGATCCTGTTGGCCATCTCTCGGCTGATCGCGCCGCGTAAGCCGACGCTCGAAAAGCTCGCGACCTACGAATCGGGAGAGGAGCCGGTCGGGCAGGCCTGGGGCCGGTATCCGAGCCACTTCTATATCTTCGCGCTGCTCTTCGTGGTGTTTGACGTCGAGGTGATCTTCCTCTTCCCGTGGGCCGTGCTGTTCCGCACTCTGGGTTGGTACGGGCTGGTCGAGATGGCCGTTTTCGTCCTGATCCTGGTGGTCGGTCTCTTCTACGCCTGGCGCAAAGGGGTCCTTCGGTGGTACTGAGCTCGCCGCGGCCGAACGCCGCGCTTCCCGGGATCGTCGCCGGGGTCGCGGCGACGCTTGGCGAGCGTGCCCGCGTGTCCACCCTCCACGACATGCTGGTCGTGGACGTCGCCCGTGAGCATCTCGTCGCCGCCGCGACCATCCTGCGCGACGATCCGCGGACCGCCTGCGACCTGTATTCGGTGAACGCGGGGGTCGACACGGGCGCCGAGCTGCGATCGATCACCTTCGTGCGCGGTACGTCGACGCACCTGTCGGCGATGCTCCGCACTACGTTCACCGAGCTCGATCCGCACGTCCCGACGCTCTCGTCCGTCTGGCCCGGAGCGAACTGGTGCGAGCGCGAGACCTATGACATGTTCGGGATCGTGTTCGACGGTCACCCCGACCTGCGCCGGATCTTCCTCGAAGAGTCGTTCCCGGGACACCCCCTGCGGAAATCGTTCCTTCCTCCGCGCAGCGACGCGCGGGGCGGCTAGGCGATGCCGGTCGGACCGTTCGGGATCGATCCCGCGATCTGGGCGGTGTTGCGCCTGGTCATCGCCGTGGGTCTCGCGGTCTTCCTCGTCCTGAATGGCGCGCTCGCGCAGATCTTCCTCGAACGCAAGATCCAGGCCCTGATGCAGGACCGCCTTGGGCCCTATCACGTCGGTCCGTTCGGCCTGCTCCAGACCTTCGCTGACGCCATCAAGCTCCTCTCCAAGGAGGACGTCCGCGCGAAGCTGACCGATGCCCCGTTCTTCCTCGCCGCGCCGGCCATCGTGTTCAGTCCGATGCTCGCGTCCTTCGTCGTGCTCCCGTTCGCACCGGATTTCGTTGGCGCCAACCTGAACATCGGGCTGCTCTACCTCACCATGCTCGGCTCGATGACCGTGCTCGGGATCGTCATCGCGGGCTGGGCAAGCAACAACAAGTACTCGCTCATGGGTGGGCTCCGCTCCGCCGGCCAGCTGATCTCCTACGAGGTCCCGCAGATCCTCGCCCTGGTGACGGTCGTGCTCTACGTGGGCTCGCTCTCGATGGTCGACATCACCCGGTCGCAGCCGGACCTGTTGGTGAACGTCCTCATCCTCCCGATGGCCTTCGTCACATACTTCATCGCCGCGCTGGCCGAGACGAACCGGAACCCCTTCGACCTGCCCGAGGCCGAGTCCGAGCTCGTCGCGGGATTCCTCACCGAGTACTCCGGCATGCGCTGGGGCATCTTCTTCCTCGCCGAGTACGGTGAGGTGACGGTGGTCTCCGCGATCATGGCGACGCTTTGGTTCGGCGGATGGCATGGTCCGGGGGTCGAGGCGGTCCCGGCGCTGGGGATCCTGTGGTTCACGGCGAAGACCTACGGTTTCGTGCTGGCGTTCATGTGGATCCGTGCGACGCTCCCGCGGCTTCGGATCGACCAGCTCATGGGCTTCTGCTGGAAGGTCCTCATCCCCCTCGCCCTGGTGAACATCATGGTCACCGCGGTCCTGCTGCTCGCCTTCACCGACGCGCGTCTGCCGATCGCGATCGTGAACTGGGCGCTCGTCGCCGCCCTCATCTTCGGCCTGCCGTACTTCCAGAAGCGCCGCCTGCGCGGGTTCCGGGTCCGGACCCGCGAGACCGCGGCCCTCCACGAGCCGCGCGGCATCGTCTCCTAGCCGGTGTACGACCTGTTCGAGCCGCTCATTTTCGGCCTGCTGTCGGTCGGCGTCATCGCCGCAGCCTCCGGGGTGGTGCTCCTCCGGCGGATCACCGCCCAGGCGCTCCTGATGGCCTTCACCTTCTTCTGCGTGGCCGGGATGTTCCTGCTCCTCGGCGCCGAGACGATCGCCGCCTTCCAGGTGCTCATCTACGTGGGGGCGATCACCGTTCTCATCCTCTTCGGGGTGATGTTCACCAAGCAGGACGAGCGCGCTTACGCCCTGTTCTTCCAGCGTCAGACACCCTGGGCCGGGGCGGTGGTCGCGGCGATCGCGCTGCCGGTCATCGGCCTGGCGTTCTCGTTCCGAGACGGCGTGCCGCTTCCCCCGGGCGGCGATCTCATCCCGCTCGCGACGAGCCTGTTCGGTGACTTTGCCTTCCCGTTCGAGGTCGCCTCGGTGCTCCTGCTCGCCGCGCTCGTCGGCGCAATCGTCCTGGTGAAGCGAGACGACGACGAGGAGCCGACCGGGCCGGCCGGGGAGCCGCTCCCATGACCGTGCCGCTCGGCGCGTTCATCGCCGTGTCCGCGGCGCTGTTCTTCATCGGCGCCGCCGGGGTGCTCGTGCGCCGGAACGCGGTGGTCATCCTCATGTGCGTCGAGCTCATGCTGAACGCCGCGAACCTGGCGCTCGTGGCCTTCTCCCGCCGCGCCGGCTCGGTGGACCAGCGCGGCAGCGTCTTCGTCGTGTTCGTGTTCGTCATCGCCGCGGCCGAGGTGGCGGTGGGGCTGGCGATCGTTCTCTCCGCCTATCGCAACCGGCCGTCGGTCGATGTTGACGGGGCCACGGCGATGCGAGGATGAGCGCGATCGACCTGGTCTGGCTCATTCCGGCCCTGCCGCTCGCGGCATTCTTCGTGAACGGCCTGTTCGGCCGCCGCTGGCTTCGCCAGACGACCGGACCGATCGCTACCGCGGCCGTCGGTGCCGCCGCGCTGCTGGCGATCTTGGTGTTCCTCGAGGTCCACGGTGGCCGGGAGCAGACGACCGTCCGGCTCTACGAATGGATCGGTGTCGGCGACTTCCACGTGAACGTCGCGGCCCTGGTGGACCCGCTCTCGGCGGCGATGCTCCTGGTCGTCACCGTCGTCTCGTTCCTCGTGCACCTCTACTCGATCGGGTACATGGCGCACGATCACGGATTCCACCGGTTCTTCACCTGGCTGCCGCTGTTCGTCTTCTCGATGCTCATCCTGGTCCTCGCCGACAACTACCTGCTCATGTTCGTCGGCTGGGAGGGGGTCGGCCTCTGCAGCTACCTGCTCATCGGCTTCTGGTTCGAACGGCCGGAGCCCGCCGGGGCGGCGAAGAAGGCATTCATCATGAATCGCATCGGGGACTGGGGATTCACGATCGGGATGATCACCACGTTCCTCGTCTTCGGATCGATGAATTTCGTCGAGGTCTTCGAGCGACTCGCCTCGAACGCGCCGGCGCAGGGCGTGCTGACGCTCATCTGCTTCGCGTTCTTCCTCGGGGCGACCGGCAAGTCGGCGCAGCTTCCGCTGTACTCCTGGCTCCCCGACGCGATGGAGGGTCCCACGCCGGTCTCGGCCCTCATCCACGCCGCGACGATGGTGACCGCGGGGGTGTACCTCGTGGCCCGCTCGACGCCGCTGTTCGTCCTGGCCGGCCCGGTGCTCCCCACGGTCGCGATCGTCGGCGCGATCACCGCGATCTTCGCGGCGACGATCGCGCTCGTGCAGTTCGACATCAAGCGGGTCATGGCCTACTCGACGGTGAGCCAGCTCGGATACATGTTCCTCGCCCTTGGAGTTGGCGCGCCGGTCGCGGCGATGTTCCACCTCATCACCCACGCGTTCTTCAAAGCGCTGCTGTTCCTCGGCTCGGGCTCGGTCATTCACGGGGCCGGGAACGAGCAGGACATGCGGAAGATGGGTGGTCTGCGGGCGAAGATGCCGGTGACGTACTGGACGATGCTCATCGCCGGCGGCGCGCTCGCCGCGCTCCCGCCGCTCGCCGGCTTCTGGTCGAAGGACGAGATCGTCGGGTCGGCGTTCCTGCATGGCTACCCGATCCTCTGGGTCGTCGGCGTGTTCACCGGCGGGCTGACCGCGTTCTACGTGACCCGGGCGATGTGGCTCACCTTCCACGGCGAGCCCCGCGACCGGCACCTCTTCGAGCACGCGCACGAGTCGCCGCGAGTGATGACGGTCCCGCTGCTCGTGCTCGCCGCCGGCAGCGTCCTGGCGGGGTTCATCGGCTTCCCGCCGGACCACGGCCTCCTCCATGCGTTCCTCGAGCCGGTCGTCGCCGCCAGGCCCGAGGCCGCGCCCGCGCTGGGATCGACAACGAACTGGGAAGAGTTCCTCGCCCTTGCCGCGGTGAGCGTCACCGCGTCGATCGGCGGCATTGTCATCGGCCTCTCGATGTACGCGCGGCACCGACCCGACCCGGCCGCGGTCTCTCGGGCCTCGGGCCCGTTGTATCGGGTCTTGGTGAACAAGTACTACGTCGACGAGCTCTACGACCGGCGGTTCGTCGACTTTGGCAAAGCCCTTTCCGGCGCGGCGTGGGCCTTCGACATCCACATCATCGACGGCCTCGTGAACCGACTCGGCTGGGGCTTCCGGCTCGCCGGAGGGGGGCTTCGGCGCGCGCAGACCGGCCTCGTAGGGAACTACGCGTTCTCGGTCGTCGCCGGGCTGCTCGCGGTCCTCGTCGTGTACGGCGGGTACGCCGCGGGGATCCTGCACCGATGAGCCCGATCGGTCTGGACCACGTGCTCACCCTCCTGATCGTCATCCCGCTCGCCGGGTTGGTGCCGCTCGCGTTCTTCATCCGCGACGACCGGGCGGCCAAGCAGGTCGCGATCGTGACCACCCTCGCCGAGCTCGTGCTCTCGATCGTGATGCTCTCCCAGTTCCATCTCGGCGATCCCGGCTTCCAGCTGCACGAGAAGATCCCCTGGATCCCCGGGCTTGGGGTGAGCTACGAGCTGGGGGTCGATGGCCTCTCGGTGCTGCTCGTCCCGATGACCACGCTCCTCACGTTCCTCTCGGTGCTGTACTCCTCCGGCGGCGCCATCAAGACGCGCGTGGGCGAGTTCATGGCCGCGTTCCTCCTGCTCGAGGTGGGGATGGTCGGGGTGTTCCTGGCGCTCGACCTATTCCTGTTCTACGTGTTCTTCGAACTGATGCTCGTGCCGATGTATCTCATCATCGGGATCTGGGGCGGCCCGCGGCGGGTCTATGCGACCCTGAAATTCGTCCTGTTCACCCTCGCCGGATCGCTGCTCATGCTCGTGGCGATCATCGCCGTGTACCTGGCGAGCGGCGACGCCGGATCGCGCACGCTGTCGCTCCCCGAGCTCATCGCCGGCCGGGCGCGCTTCTCGGCCGACTTCCAGTTCTGGGTGTTCCTGGCCTTCGGCCTGGCGTTCGCGATCAAGATGCCGATGGTCCCGTTCCACACCTGGCTCCCGGACGCCCATGTCGAGGCGCCGACCGCCGGATCGATCGTGCTCGCGGGCGTGCTGCTGAAGGCGGGCGGGTACGGATTCCTCCGGTTCGCGCTCCCGCTCTTCCCCTATGGGACGCAGGCCTGGCTCCCCGTCCTCATCCTCCTGTCGGTGGTCGCCATCCTGTATGGCGCGATCGTCTCGGTGGTCCAGAAGGACCTGAAGAAGCTGGTCGCGTACTCGTCGGTCGCGCACATGGGCTTCGTGACCCTGGGGATCTTCGTGCTGAACGCGCAGGGCGCGGTGGGCGCGGTGCTCCAGATGCTCAACCACGGCTTCGTCACCGGTGCGCTCTTCCTCTTCGTCGGGATCCAGTACGAGAAGACCCATCGCCGCCAGATCGCCGACCTCGGCGGCCTCGCGAACCGCTGGCCGCTCTACACCACGTTCTTCGGCGTGTTCGTGCTCGCGTCGCTCGGCCTGCCGGGGCTCTCCGGGTTCGTCGGCGAGTTCCTCGTGCTGCTCGGGACGTTCAAGTTCAATCCGGCGACCGGGCCGGGCGGGTTGTTCTGGGGGCCACTCGCCGCGCTCGGCGTCATCCTCGCGGCGGTCTACCTGCTCTGGATGTTCCAGCGGGTCATGTTCGGCACGGTCCGCGAGGCCTATCGCGGACTGCCCGATCTCTCGCCGCTCGAGATCGCCTGCGCGGTGCCGCTCCTCGTGCTCACGGTCTTCTTGGGGGTCTTTCCCCAGGCGGCCATCGCCTACATCGAGCCGTCCGTGGCCCGGATCATCGCACTCGCGACCGACGCCTCCCTCGTGGTGCTGAAGTGACCACCGACGTCGGTGCGGTCCTCCCCGAGATCGCGGTCACCGTCACCGCGCTCCTGATCCTCATGAGCGACGCGCTGCTCGACCGTCGGCAGTCCCGCCGCTGGCTCCCGGTCCTGGCCGTCGCGGGTCTGGTGGCCGCGATCTTCAGCGGTCCCTTCACCACGGCTGGCGGCACGTACTTCTCCGGATTCGTCGTCGTCGACACCTTCGCCACGTTCTTCCGCGTCCTGTTCTGCGTGCTCGCCATCCTCGCCACCCTCGTCGCGCCGGAGTACCTCGAGCGGCATCGCATCCCGGCCGGCGAGTACTACGCGACGATCCTGTTCTCGACCGTCGGCGCGATGACCATCGCGCTCTCGACCGACCTCATCTCCCTGTTCGTCGGGATCGAGCTCATGACCATCCCGGTGTACATCCTGGCCGCGATGCAGCGGCGCGACCGCTACAGCAACGAAGCCGGGCTCAAGTACTTCCTCCTCGGCGCGTTCAGCTCGGCGATCCTGCTCTACGGCTTCGCCTGGCTCTACGGGATCGCCGGGACCAGCGCGTACGCCGGGATCACCGCCGTCGTGGCGCGCGACGGACTCACCGGGGCGAGCGCCGTCGCCCTCGCTCTCGTCACCGTCGGCCTCTCGTTCAAGGCGGCGGTCGTGCCCTTCCACCAATGGACCCCCGATGCCTACGACGGAGCGCCGACACCGGCGACGGCGTTCATGAGCGTCGCTCCGAAGGCCGCCGCGTTCGCGGCGATCCTCCGCATCATGCTCGGCGCGCTCGGTCCGCTCGCGGTGGATTGGAGCGTGCTCCTCGCCGTCCTTGCGGCGATCACGATGACCGGGGGAAACATCGTCGCGCTCGCGCAGACGAACGTGAAACGGATGCTCGCGTACTCGAGCATCGCCCACACCGGCTACATCCTGGCCGCGGTGGCCGCGTACCGAGCCGGCGGATCGGCCGGCGCCGCGGTCCTGTTCTACGTCTTCGCCTACGGGATCATGAATCTCGGAGCGTTCGCCTGCCTCGCCTACCTTGATCTCGGCGGCACGCGTGGCGCGACGCTGGAGGAGCTCGACGGATTCTCGCGGCGGCACCCCGGTGGCGCCCTCGCGTTCGCGATCTTCCTCATCTCGCTCACCGGGATCCCGCCGACGGTCGGCTTCATCGCCAAGGTGTTCGTCATCGGGCCGGTCCTGGACGCCGGGTTCGTCTGGCTTGCCGTCACGATCGCCCTGAACGCGGTCGTCGCGGCGTTCTACTACCTGCGCGTGGTCGTTCACCTCTACATGTACGACCCGGCGACCGGTGCACCGCGGATCCTGCCCGCACCGATCCTCTCCGCCGGCCTCGGGGTCGCCGCGCTCGCGACGGTGGTCCTCGGTGTCGTTCCCGACGGCCTGTATCGTTGGGCGCTCCAGGCCGCCGTCCCGTTCGTGGTCCGGTAGGTCCGTTCCGGCGCTATCGGCTCGGCAGGAGCCGCTC
>DATCNH010000053.1:0-2310 GCA_036565345.1 Candidatus Limnocylindria bacterium
TCGCCGCGACCCAGCTCTCGACAGGCCGCCACATCGCGTACCACGAGGACGAGCTGTTCCCGACCGCGTCGGTCATCAAGCTCCCGCTCCTGGTGACCCTCTATGAGGACGCGCAGAGCGGCCGGATCGATCTCGCGGAGCGGATCGTCTATCGCGAGGACACCCGGGTCGCCGGATCGGGCGTCCTCCAGTACCTCGACGCGGGGCTCGCGCCCACGCTCCGCGACCTCGCGGTCCTGATGATGACCGTGAGCGATAACACCGCGACCGATCTCCTGCTGGACCGCGTCACCAAGGCGCGGGTCGAGCAGACGATGGCCCGGTACGGCCTCCGCAGTATCAGGATCCCATTCGACATCCGGGAGATGCTGATGGAGCTGGTCGATCTGGACCATCGGCAGCCGGGCGGCTACGAAGAGCTCCGGCGGCTCCTGCGGCTCTCGGTCGGCAGCGGCGGCCGGTCGATGATCCCCGAGGAGGCCGACCGGGCGACGCCGGCCGATCTCTGCCGGCTCCTGGAGCTGATCGGGACGAACGCGATCCTCGGAGAGGCCGGCTGCGACGCGGTCGTGGAGCTGATGAAGCGGATCCAATCCGGCACCCGGATCCCCGGCCTGCTGCCAAAGGGTACCGTCGTCGCGCACAAGACCGGCTCGTATCGGCGGCTGCGGAACGATGTCGGCATCGTCTATGCGCCGGCCGGGCCATACGCGATCGCGATCTGCGCTCGCGAGCTTCCCCGGGATAACATCGAGGACGACCGAGCGATCGCGCAGATCTCACTGGCGGTCTGGGAGGAGTTCTCCGGCTAAGGCGGTTTGGCCGGGTGCGCACAATAGCCCGGTGCCGGCCGGCGTCGTCCGCTCCTACCTTTTCGCCGATCTCCGCGACTACACGGTCTTCGTCGAGACCCAAGGGGACTCCGCCACCGCGCGGCTCCTGCGGGCCTATCGGGGACTCGTCCGGGCCGAGGTCGCGGTGCACCGCGGCGCTGAGATCAAGACGGAAGGCGACAGCTTCTACGTGGTCTTTCGGACCCCCGGATCGGCGGTCCGGTGCGCCCTGGGCATTGTTGAACGGGCTCGACGACACGACAAGCGCCATCCCGACCTCGCGCTCCGGATCGGGATCGGCATCAACACCGGCGAGGCCGTCGAGCTGGGCGGGGGCTACGTCGGCGCGGCGGTGATCGTCGCGGCTCGCCTCGCCCAGCAAGCCGAGGCCGGCCGCATCCTCGTCACTGACACGGTGCGGGCTCTCGTGCGGAGCGGTGCGATCGCGCCGATGCGCGACCTCGGCTCTTGGAAGCTCAAGGGGATCACCCAAGCGGTCCATGTCTACGCCGTCGAGACCGGAACGGCGACGAGCACGCGGTCCCTGGGACCGGTCGTCCGGGTTCCCGCGATGCTGCTTCCGCCGCCGCTCCGCGGCGCGACCGGGCTCCTCGTCTGCCCGGAGCTCGTCGGGCGGGCCACCCTGCTCGCCGCGCTCGACGAGCACCTGGCGGCCGCGGCGGCGGGGGAGAGCCGGATCGTCGCGCTTACCGGCGAGGCGGGTGTCGGAAAGAGCCGGCTGGTCCGCGAGCTTGCCCGGCGTGCGCAGGAGGAGGGCTTCTACGTGTTCGGCGGGCGTTCGCATCGCTCGACGGCCACACCGTACGAGCCGTTCATCG
Source organism: Candidatus Limnocylindria bacterium (assembly GCA_036565345.1). Classification (GTDB taxonomy): domain Bacteria; phylum Chloroflexota; class Limnocylindria; order P2-11E; family P2-11E; genus UBA4735. Next base: position 1,673 of record DATCNH010000053.1, read on the forward strand.
CCGCGCTCCGGCCGTTCGTCGAAGCACGCGGGCCGGACATCCTTCGGCGGCTGCTGGGGACGCTCGTCGGTGAGCTTCGGCGCCTGCTCCCGGAGCTCGACCTGGGAGTCGCTGCCGACGATCTCGTCATGGCCGACACCGAACGGCGCGACCGGTTCTTTCGAACGATCCAGCTCCTCCTCGAGGACGCGACCGCGCTCCGTCCGGTCTTGCTGGTCCTGGACGATCTGCATGAGGCCGATCCTGCGACCCGCGACCTCCTGGTGTACCTCGCCGGCACCCTTCACGGGGGCTGTTGCATCGTGTTCACCTACCGACCTGAGGATGTCGGGGCGACCCACCCGCTCCGCCGGCTGGTCGGCGACCTCGATCGCGAACGGCGTGTCGCCCGTCTCGCCGTGCCGGCACTCGGTCCGGAGGGCGTGCTGAGCATGACCCGTGCGCTCCTCGGGGAGAGGGGGACCGATGACCTCGCCCGCGCGGTGTTCGCGCGGAGCGAAGGTGTCCCGTTCTATGTCGAAGAGCTCCTGAAGACCGCGCTTGATGACCCGGATGCCCTTGCCCTGCGGCTCTCGCTTCCGCGGACGGTACGTGACTCGGTTCAGATCCGCGTTTCGCGCCTCGCCGACGAGCGCGGT
>DATCNH010000054.1:0-10765 GCA_036565345.1 Candidatus Limnocylindria bacterium
GCCGAGGCCAAGGAGCCGAGGAGCACGCGAGGGAACGCATCCGGAGATGCGTGACCGAGTGCACGGACGAAGGCGACGCAGGCATCGGCGGTGCCGGGCCGATGAAGATGCGCGCGACTTCCGAGACACGACACTATTGGCGCCTTAGTCGGCGGCCTCCGCGGAGACGGCGGGCCGCGGCCCCTGTTGTGCCGGCGGCTTCGGCACGGTGCGCATGATCAGCGCGCACGCCACGGCCAGGGCGCCGGCGACATCGAGCGCGACCGGGATCCCGACGCGCTCCGCGAGGACCGCCATCGGCGCGACGGCCAGGCCGCCCAGCCCGATCGACAGGCCGAGCATCAGCCCGCTCACCATCCCGAGGCTGCCGGGCAGGCTCTCCTGGCCGCGGACCGCGAGGACCACGAACGAACCGTTCAGCAGCAGCCCGCAGACCGCGGTCGCGACGATGAAGAGCGGTCCCACCGCGGTCTGGGCACCGAGGACGGCGCAGAACGGCGATGACACGAGCAGGCTCGTCACGATCACCCGGTCGCGGCCCACCCGATCGGCGAGCGTGCCGCCGATAAGGCCGCCGACGGCACCCGCCAGCAGGAACAGGGTGAGCAGGCGCGAGGCGTCGATCACCGACGCGCCACGCGCCACGGCGTAGATCGGGAGGAATGACGCGACGATCGCGGATGCCCAGGCACGGGTGGCGGCCACCGCGACGAGTCGCCCGAGCATCCGCCGATTCGCCTGCACGATCTCGCGAAGGCCGAGGGCCGGGCCGCTCTGGCGCGCCACCTGGGTCGGCCCGAACCGCCAGACGAGCACCGCCATGATCAGGGCCGGGATCGCGAGGATCCACGTCGCGCCAAGCCCGGCGGCCGCGACCACGAGGCCGAGCGTGAATGTGCCGATCGGCAGGCCGAAGTTCCCGGCGCTGATGTACACGCTCATCCAGCGCCCGCGCGTCGCGCTGGGGAGCGCGGCCGAGACGAGCGACGCGCTCACCGGGTGAAAGAGCGCCGTCCCCAGGCCGCCGGCGAGCAGCACGAGCGCGACCGCGGCGAAGCTCGGCGCGAGCCCGAGACTTCCCGCGGCGAGGCCGGAGATCGCGACGCCGGTCCAGGCCATCCAGCGCGTCTGCGTGCCACGGTCGGCGAGGTGCCCGAGGAGCGGCTGGGTGAACGACGACGACGCCTGATACAGGGTGACGAGGAGGCCGGCCGAGCCGAGGGAGAGCTCGAGTTTGATCAGCAGGAGCGGAAGGAGCGCCGGGAGCATCCAGGCATAGGTGTCGTTCACCAGATGGGCGAGCGCCATCACCCAGACGCCGCGCCTCACCGCCGATCGGCCGGGGGTGCTCCAACGGATCGGACGGGCGGCAGCGTGCGGTACGCGCGATCGAGCAGGTCCAGGAGGTGCACGACCGGGATCCGCGACCCGGCGTCGCGCAGCGCCGCGGCGATCTGCATCTGGCAGCCGGGGTTCGCGGTGACCACCAGCTCCGCGCCGCTGCGCATGACGTGTTCGGCCTTTCGGTGCCCGAGGCGCGTAGCGAGATCGGGCTGGGTGACGTTGTAGGTGCCGGCGCTGCCGCAGCACCAGTCCGCCTCGCCGAGGGGCACGAGGGTCAGGTCGGGGATCGCGGCAAGGAGCGCGCGGGGCTGATCCTTGATCTTCTGGCCATGCAGGAGGTGGCAGGGGTCGTCATAGGCGACGCGCAGCGCGAGCGGTCCGGGGGTGGACGCGAGCCCGACGCCGGCCAGGTACTCGCTCGCGTCGCGGACCCGCGCGCTGAACGCGTGCGCGCGCTCGGCCCAGGCCGGGTCATCCTTGAGCAGCCAGCCGTACTCCTTGAGGTTCGCGCCGCAGCCGGCGGCGTTCACGACGAACGCGTCCACCGGCAGGGACTCGAGGTCCGCGATGTTCCGCTTCGCCAGGGCGCGGGCATCGGCGCGCTCGCCGGCATGGGCGTGCAGGGCACCGCAGCAGGTCTGCTCGGCGGGCACGACGACCTCGATCCCGTTGCGCGCGAGCACCCGCGCGGTCGCCGCGTTCGTCGCGGCGAAGGCCGAGCGCATCACGCAGCCGGTGAAGAGAGCGACGCGTCCTCGGACCGGGCCATCGGCCTCGAACCGATCCGGGAGCGTCCCCGCGGTCGGCGGCGCGTCGGGGACCAGGCTCAACAGGTCGGCCAGCCGGCGGACGCCGATGCGGCGCAGCAGCCAGCGGCCGCCCAGCCGCTTCGTCATATAGCCGAGCCATGCGAAAGCAGCGAGCCGGCGCGGCCGGGTGATGAGCTGGTGGAACACGACCCAGCGCAGCAGACGCTCGGGCAGCGGACGATGACGGGCTGCCTCGACCTGCGAGCGGGCGCCCTCCATGAGCTTGCCGAACTCGACGCCGGACGGGCAGGCGGTCTCGCAGGCGCGGCAGTCGAGGCACTTGTACATGTGCTCGTCGAACCCGTCGCTGGTCACGTCGATCCGTCCGTCCCAGACGCTCTTCATCAGCCGGATGCGGCCGCGTGGGGAGTCCATCTCGACGCCGAGCTCGGCGAAGGTCGGGCAGGTGGGAAGGCAGAGGCCGCAGTGGACGCAGCGGCTGATGAGGTCCTGCGGTGGCGCGTCGGCGTTCGGGAAGCCCGCGAAGGCGATCGGGCGCTGCTCCATCAGGCGATCGCCAGCCGGCCGGGCTCGAGGATGCCGGCTGGATCGAAGGCGTCCTTCAGGCGGCGCATGAGGAACGCGCCGTTCGGGACCTGGTCGCCGAATGTCGTAAGCCCGTGGATCGCCGAGCGCTCGACCCGCGCCGTGCCGCCGAGCACGCGCGCGTTCACGATGAGGCCGTCGGCCGCCCGGACCACCGCGGCGTCGGTCCCGTGAAGCTGGACCTGTACCGTGCCGCTGCCCGCATCGGCGACCAGTCGGGCGAACGGCCCAAGCGCGACGGCCGCGCTGGCGAAGGCGTGCTGCGCCGAGAGCGGCAGCGAGGCGCGCACCACCACACCGTCGGCGGCCTGGTCGACCAGATCGCGCAGCGCCCCGAGCACCGTGGCGGCGTCGGGCAGCGGCTCGACCGACGCGCCGGCGGCCTGCCCGAGCGCGCGCGCCTCGCGCATCGCCCGCGCGACCGGCTCCGCCTCGTCCGCGGCGGCGACGATGAGTCGCCACCGGTCGTCGTCGGCGTGCTCCACGACGAGCGCCGTCGGACGGAGCGAGGTCCGCACGATCGCATCGGCCGCCGCAAAGGCGTCCTCGCTCCGGCGAAATGCCACGCTGACCGCGTCGGCGGCCGGCGGCAGCGGCAGCACCTTGAGCGTCGCTTCGACGATGACGCCGAGCGTGCCGAACGATCCGCCGAAGAGCTTGTTCAGGTCGTAGCCGGCGACGTTCTTCACCACCCGGCCGCCGGATCGCGCGACGGTCCCATCGGCCAGCGCGACCCGCAGGCCGAGGACGAGATCCCGGACCCCGCCGTAGCGCAGCCGGCCGAAGCCCGCACTGTTCGTGGCGATCGTGCCCCCGACCGTCGCGCCGCGTGCGGCGTACGGCGCATCGAGCGGAAGGAACTGCCCGGCCTCCGCCAGGCGGACGTCGAGCGCCGCCAGCGGCGTCCCTGCGGCCACGGTGACGGTGAGGTCCGCGGGAACGTGGTCGACGACCCCCGACAGCGCCCCGGTCTCGAGGACGACCGCGGTGTCCTCCCGGGTGCCGAGGTGGTCCTTCGTTCCGCCGCCGCGCACCCGGACGGTCCGGCCGTCCGCCGCGAACCGCGCGAGGAGCGCGGCGCAGGCCTCGGCCGTCGCGGGACGGACGTGCTCAGCGATGGGCATGGAGCGTGAACTCCTTGCAGCGGCCAGGAGTGGGGAAGATCTTCCCGGGGTTGGAGAGGCCCTCGGGGTCGAAGGCATCGCGGACGCGGCGCATCGCCGCGAGGTCGGTGGGCGAGTACTGGAGCGGGAGGAAGCAGTTCTTCTCCATGCCGACCCCGTGCTCCCCGGTGATCGAGCCGCCAACGTCGAGGCAGGCCTCGAGGATCTCGCGCCCGGCCTGCTTCACCCGGTCCACCTCGGGCTGGCCCTTGGAGCCGTCGAACAGGATGAGCGGATGCAGGTTGCCATCCCCGGCGTGGAAGACGTTCGCGATCCGGAAGCCATAGCGGGCGCCGACGTCGGCGCAGTGACGAAGGATCTCAGGGAGCCGGGTGCGCGGGATGACGCCGTCCTGGACGTAGTAGTCGGCCGAGAGGCGGCCCATCGCGGCGAAAGCGCCCTTCCGTCCGGCCCAGAGTCGGTCGCGCTCGAGCGCCGTGCGCGCCACCCGGATGGAGGCGGCGTGATGCTCGTTGCAGATTGCCTCGATCCGCATCCGCAGCGCGTCGAGGCCGTCGACGACCCCGTCCACCTCCACCAGGAGGATGCCGCCGGCGTCGAGCGGGTACCCCGCCCCGACCGATGCCTCGACCGCCTCGGTCGCGAGCTGATCCATCATCTCGATCGCGCTCGGCACGATCCCGGCGGCGATGATCGCGGACGTCGCGTTGGACGCGTCGTCCATCGTCGGGAATGCCGCCATGAGCGTGCGCTTGTCCTCGGGCAGCGGCGTGAGCTTCACCGTGATCTCGGTCACGATTCCAAGGGTGCCCTCCGATCCCACGAACGTGCCGACCAGGTCGTAGCCGTCCTGATCGAGCGCCTTGCCGCCGAGGCGGGCGATCGTGCCGTCGGCGAGCACGATCTCGAGCCCGGTGACGTGGTTCGTCGTCACGCCGTAGGCCAGGGTGTGCGGCCCGCCGGAGTTCTCGGCGACGTTGCCGCCCAGGGTGCAGGCCTTCTGGCTCGAGGGATCGGGGACGAAGTACAGCCCATGCGCGTTCGCGGCGGTCGACAGATGCAGGTTCACCAGGCCGGGCTGCACGACCGCGCGCAGATTCGGGACATCGAGCTCGAGGAGCCGTGCCATCCGCGCGAACGACACGACGACCCCGCCCTCAACCGGGATCGCCCCTCCGGAGAGGCCGGTGCCCGCGCCACGCGGGACGATCGGGACGTGGTGTTCCGAACAGAGGCGCGCAAGGCGGGCGACGTCGGCGGTGTCGTTCGGCAGGACGACCGCATCCGGTGTCGCGGTGTCGATCGAGCCGTCGTACTCATAGAGCATGAGGTCATCCGGCCCGCCGAGGACCTTCTCCGGGCCGAGGAGCGCGGTCAGCGCACCGATGAGCGCCGGACCGCGAAGCCCGGCCCGTACCGGCGTGGCGACGCTCACGGTGCCTGCCCCTCGCGGACCGCCTCGGCGAGCTCCTGCGCGCAGCGGCGCAGCTGGGGGACGAGGTCGATGCAGCGCTGCCGGGTCAGCCGGCTCGCGGGACCGGAGATCGACAGCGCGGCGATTGGCGCGCCGACCGGTCCGACCGGGACCGCGATGCAGCGGACCCCTTCGTCGAACTCCTCATCGTCCAGGGCGTAGCCGTTCGTCCGGGCGGCCTCGAGCGCCTTCACGAGCGCGGCACGCTCGACGATCGTCTTCGCGGTGTGTGGCTCGAGGGAGGTGCGGTCGAGGATCCCTTCGCGGCGGGGCGCCGGGAGCGCCGCGAGGAGCGCCTTCCCCGCGCCGGTCGCGTGCAGCGGGACCCGGTTCCCCACCACGGTGAAGAGCCGGACGACCTGGGGGCTGGCTGCGGTCTCGATGTACACCGCGGCGGTGTCGTCGAGGACGCTCAGATTCGCGGTCTCCCGGGTGAGATCGACCAGGGTGCGCAGGATCGGGCGGGCGGCCAGCCGGAGCTCGTTGAAGCGTCCGCGGCCGTCGCCGAACGCCGCGAGCTTGGCTCCGGCGTAATACCGGCTCGTGTCCGGATTCTGGCGCACGTACCCGCGTCGGAGGAGGGTCGCGAGCAGCCGATGGACCGTGCTCACATGGAGCTTCGTCCGTCCGGCGAGCGCGGTGATCGTTACCTCTCCCTCGGCGGCGGTCAGGGCCTCGAGCAGGTCGAGGGCGCGGTCGACGGATTGGACCGAGCGGCGCACCGCGCGCACGGCCGGGGTCGACTCTTTCATTGCACGGAAGGCCGCATCTGCTGGGCGAAATGATACCCGCGCCCCGGGTTCCTATCCTTTTCCCGTGAGCTCGCCCGATCGCCGCGCCGCCCTCGTCGCGCAGGCCGCCTCGTTCCCGGCGGCGCCTGGCGTCTATCTCTTCAAGGACGGCCGCGGACGGGTCCTCTACGTGGGCAAGGCCGATCTGCTCCGCGACCGGATCCGGTCGTACTTCGGGCCCAGCCTCGACGTCCGCCACGTCCGGATGGTCGAGCGCGCCGAGCGGATCGAGTACGTACTCACCGGGACCGTCTCGGAGGCCTTTCTCCTCGAGGCGAACCTCATCAAGCAGCACCGGCCGCACTACAACATCCGGCTCAAGGACGACAAGTCCTATCCCTACGTGAAGGTCACCCTCGGCGAGGACTTTCCGCGGATCCTCCGCACCCGCACCCTCGGGGACCGGACCGCGCGGTACTTCGGGCCGTACGCGAACGCGAAATCCGTGGACGCCTCGCTCGACCTACTCCAGAAGCTGTTCCCGTACCGGACCTGCAATCTCACCATCGTCGCCGGCGACACCGGCCGCGGTCGTACGGTGCCGCCATCCGCGCTCCCCGGGGGGCGGCCCTGCCTCCTCTATCACCTGAAGCGCTGCACCGCGCCCTGCGTCGGAGCGACAACGAAGGAGGAATATCGCGGCACCGTGGACCGGAGCGTCCAGTTCCTCGAAGGCCGCTACGACGCGCTCGCCCGCGGCCTTCGGAAGGACATGCTCGCCGCGTCCGAGGCGCAGGCCTTCGAACGAGCCGCCGTGTTCCGCGACCGTCTGAGCGCCATTGAGCGCACGATGGACCGGCAGGAGGTCCACGCGTACCAGGGCGACGACTTCGACGCGCTCGGCGCCGCAATCGAGCAGGGCGACGCCGCGGTGCAGCTGCTCCGGGTGCGCGACGGCACGGTGGTGGGCCGCGATCACTTCTTCCTCGAGGGCTCCGAAGGCGCCACCGTCGCCGAGGTGCTTGGCTCCTTCGTCCGCCAGCATTACGCGGCGGCGGCGACGTTCCCTCCCGAGATCGTGGTACCGGTCGAGATCGCCGACGCCGAGACGTTCGTCGCGTTCGCCGAGGACAAGCGCGGGACGAAGGTGGCGCTCCACGTGCCTCAGCGGGGGAAGAAACGGCGGATCGCCGAGCTCGCGGTCCGCAACGCGACCGACGCGCTTGCCCAGGAGCGGGTGCGGTGGCTTGCCGATCGGGGTAAGACCGACAGCGCGCTCAGCGAGCTGCAGCAGGCCCTCGGGCTGGAGGGGCCGCCGCGGCGGATCGAGTGCTACGACGTGAGCCACGTGCAGGGGACGAATGTCGTCAGCTCGATGGTCGTCTTCGAGGACGGGCGGCCGGCGAAGCAGGCGTACCGGCGGTTCCGCACCAAGCTCGGTGACCGGAACGACGACTTCGCGAACTTGCACGACACGCTGCGCCGCCGGTTCGCGCGAAGCCGCGCCGCACCGGTGCGGGCGGTCGAGGGCCAGGGGACCGCGACCGACGCGACGGCCCTCGCCGAGGGTCCGCCGGCCGCGGCAGACTGGCCGATGCCGGAGCTGGTCATCCTCGACGGCGGCAAGGGTCAGCTGTCGGCGGGCATCGCCGCGCTTTCCGACGCCGGCCTCCTGCAGATCCCGATCGTCGCGTTGGCGAAGGAGCGGGAGGAGCTGTTCCTCCCCGGCCGGCACGATCCGGTCCTCCTTCCTCGGCAGTCCCAGGGTCTCTATCTGGTACAGCGGATCCGGGACGAGGCGCATCGGTTCGCGGTCACGTATCACCAACAGCTTCGCGGACGCCGCGCCACTCGGTCGGTGCTCGACGAGATCTCCGGGGTCGGCCCGGCGAAGAAGCGGGCCCTCCTCCAGCGGTTCGGATCGGTGCGCGCGATGCGCGACGCCCCGGTGGGCGAGCTCGCCGCGGTGAGCGGCGTCGGCCCCGCCCTCGCCGAGCGGATCAAGCAAGCCATCGCATAGTCCCTGCGTTCCACCTCAACGATCTGCATCTCTGGATACATAACGTTGAGTTTGCATTGACAGACGATGAGTTCCGGCCCACAGTCGCGCCGATGGCGAATCCGGTGATCGCGCGCTGCCCGATCTGCGCCGAGTCGCTCCAGGTCACCCGCCTGGAATGCGAGGGGTGCGGCACGCGCCTCGAGGGAGCCTTCTCCCTAGGGCGGTTCCATCGGCTTGCCGCGGACCAGCTGGAGTTCCTGGAGACCTTCATTCGGGCCCGCGGCAACTTCAAGGACGTCGAGCGGGAGCTGGGCATCTCCTACCCGACGGTCCGCGGTCGCCTCGACGCGGTCATCCGGGCACTTGGCTTCGCGTCCGGGGCGGAGCCCGACCGCGATGCCGAGCGCCGCAAAGAGATCCTGCGAGAGCTCGCCGACGGCAAGATCGCTCCCGACGACGCCGCGGCGCTGTTGGAGAACGGACGATGAGCGACGAACGGATCGACCCGAGGCAGTCCACCCGCGAGGAGCTCGACCCGGCGCGGGAACGGCTCATCGCCGCCCGGCAGGCCGAGCGGGAGCTCCGCCGCGCCGAGCGCGAAGCGGATCGCGCCTCGCGCCGTGCCGAGCACGCGGAGCAGCGCGCGGAGCGGCACCGGAACCGCACCGAGCTCCATCACGACCTCCACGACCTCGGGCCGGAGTTCGCCGAACGCGTCGGCCGGACCGTCCGGGAGAGCATCGGCAGCGGGTTCGGCTTCGATCTCGGCGCGTTCGGCGGCGGCGAGGAGCACTCGGAGACGATCGAGCAGCGGTTCACCGTCGACGGCGCTCCGCGGCTGCATCTGCGGAACGTCTCCGGGGCGAGTCGCATCGCCGTCGGCGGGGACGGAGAGATCCACGTGCGCGCGCGCAAGCGCGTGCGTGGCGCGAGCGAGGACCGGGCCAAGCGTCTCCTCGAGAACGTCGAGGTCCGGATGGAGCAAAACGGCGACGAGCTGAGCGTGTGGCCTCACCTGTACGAGCAGGATCGCGGCTGGCTGGACCTGTTCCGCGGCGGCCGGGTGGCGGTCGACTTCGATATCGCGGTCCCGCGCGGAACCCGTATCGACGCGACGACCGTGAGCGGTGACCTGGAGGTCCGCGGCACGCGCGGCTCGCTCGAGGTCCAGAGCGTCTCGGGCGATGTCACGTTGGCCGATGTCCAGGGCCCGATCCGCCTCAAGACCGTCAGCGGCGACGCTTCCTGCACCGATCTCGCCGGCGCGCTCGATGCGAACAGCGTGAGCGGGGACCTGACGTTCGAGCGCTGCCGGGTCCATGCCTGCGACATCGTCACCGTGAGCGGCGATGTGGATCTCACCGGCGAGCTCGAGGCTGGCAGCGAGCATCGCCTCAAGACGATCAGCGGCGATGTCGAGCTCGCACTGTCCGGGATCTCGTACGACGTCCGCTTCAAGACGATGAGCGGCGATCTGGATTGCACGCTCGCCGCCGCGGTGACCGCCGAGGGCCGCCGCGACAGGCATGTCGTCATCGGGGGTGGGGCGACCCGCGTGAGCGTGAAGACCGTGAGCGGCGATCTACAGCTCCACCCTGGCGGCGCCGGAGTGCCGGAGGCCCCCGCCGCGCCGGCGGACTCGCCATCCACCGACCCGGAGGCCACGCTCCTGATGGGTCCGCCGTCAGGTGCCGGTGTCGCCGGATCGCGGGAGATCCTCGAGCGGCTCGCCCGCGGCGAGCTCGATGTCGACGCAGCCGCCCGTGCGCTCGACGAGGCACGGTCCGGCCGCCGCTGATGCCGACTGAGGAGGGCCGCCAGATCCTCCAGCTCCTGGCGGACGGGAAGATCGACGCCGACCAGGCCTTCCGCCTACTGCGGGCGATCGGGGACGTCGACGATCCAAGCCGCCCGCCGTCCCCCTCGCCGCCCCCGCTGCCCGGGGCCCCTGGTCGGGGGGCCGGTCCGGGCGCCCCGCCCTCGTGGATGCGGGGACGCGTGCTGCGGGTGATGGTCACCTCCGGCGGCAAGAGCAAGGTGAATATCGCCGTGCCGCTGGCGATCGCCCGGATCGGGAAGGCGAAGCTCGCGACGAGCAGCCTGGTGAAGGGTCACCTCGCGAAGTTCGGATTGGACCTCGACGAGCTCCTGGACAACGTCCAGCATTCCGGCCCGCTCATCGACGTGAGCGACGGCGACGACCGGGTGATCATCACCGTTGAGTGAGGGCGGGACGCCCGCCGTGGCGGTCCGTGGCCTGAGCAAGGTGTTCGAGCGCGGCCGCCGGACGGCCTGGCAGCGGCTCCGGCGCGAACCGGACCGCCGGGAGCGTGCGGTGGCCGTGAACGGGATCGACCTCGAGGTGGAGCGTGGGGAGATCTTCGGTGTGCTCGGTCCGAACGGGGCGGGGAAGACGACGACCCTGCGGATGCTGTCGACGCTGCTCGAGCCGACCAGCGGCGAGATCCAGATCCTCGGGATCGACGCCCGCGAACGGCCCCGCGAAGTCCGTGCCTGCCTGGGCGCGATGCTCTCAGGGGAGCGCAGCCTCTACTGGAAGCTCACTGGACGCGAGAACCTCGAGTACTTCGCAGCGCTCTATCACGTTCCGCCAGGCGAGACCCGCAGGAGGATCGACGCCGTGCTTGCCGCGGTGAAGCTCGCCGATCGCGCCGACGACTATGTCGAGCGGTACTCGACCGGGATGCGGCAGCGGCTCGCGCTCGCGCGAGCCC
>DATCNH010000055.1:0-4668 GCA_036565345.1 Candidatus Limnocylindria bacterium
GCCGCTGGCGCTCGATGCGTCGGCGGCCGCCGTGGCGTTCCTCGCGACGGTCCTTCTCGCGCTCCTCCTTGCCGTCCCGATCTATCAAGGTGTGACCGTCGTCGTCGGCCGGCCCTTCGCCCCGGCCGTGGCCGGTGCGGGGCTGCTCGTCCCGGCGATCGCGGCCTTCGCGACGCTGTTCGTCGTCGTCGCCAGATCGGTCCGACCGTTCGTCCCCGACCTCACCCCGTTGGCAGTCCGCCTCCGCGAGCTCGTCACGATCTTCGACCCGGTCCCCGCCGGCCTGACCATCTTCCGGTTCCTCGATATCGCCACCTCGCGCACGTCGGACACGTTCGCCGCGGTCGAGCGGCACGGAGGCGTCTGGCTGGCCACCGGGCTCATCGTCATCCTGCTCGTCTGGTCGGTCCGGTGATCTACCTCGCGCTCATCGCGCTGACTACGTTGGCCGCGAACGGCGCACGCAGGCTCCGCCATATCGCCATCGGGATCGCTGCGGTGACGATCACCGCAACGGCGATCGGCGCCTCGGCCGCAACACCCTCGGAGATTGCCGTCAGCGGCTGCGCGGGCCTCGTCGCGGCCGGCATCCTGTTCGTCGCTGCACGCGACGCCGGCTATGGGGAGGATCCCGGCTGGCGCCTCTGGGTCGCGACCTTCGTCGCCGCAATGGTGACGCCGGTGGCCTATGCCTCGTTCCGCACCATCGGCGGCGATCCGGTCGCGATCGCGCCGCTCGACAGCCCGACCGGCGTGATCATCGAGGTCGCGGGGATCTGGCTGCTGTCCAGCGGCACCGCGATCCTGCTCACGGCGCGAACGGCGGTTCGCGTGTCGCTTGCCGCGATCCTCCTGATCAATGGTGTGCTGCTGCTCGTCCGGATCACGCCCGACGCGCGGCTGGGGCTCACCCTCGTGCTCGCGTGGCTCGAGCTCATCATCGCCCTGGCCGGCGCCTTCCTCATCGTCAATGAGCGAGCGAGCCGCGAAGGGTGATCGTCGCCGCCCCAGCCCTGCTGCTCGGCGCCGCGGCCGGTCTGGCCTTCGCCATCCGCAAGCGCCTGCCATACGTCTCGGGCCTGACCCTGGGCGCCATCGCGATCGCCATCGCGCTCGTTGCGACGCACTCCGACGACGCGACCGGTGAGCTCCTCGGGGTGTCGCTGCGCCTATCCCCGCTGGCCCGGCTCGCGACGGTGACGCTGCTGGCGACCCTCGGACTGCTCACGATCGACGTGGCGATCGCGCAGCCGGCGTACAACTTCTTTCCCACGGCCCTCGCGATCGGCGCGGTCGCGGCCGGCGTCTTGGTCCTCACCACGCCGCTCCTGATCTTCTCCCTGCTCCTCGTCGGGCTGCTCATCCCGGTCGGTTCGTTCACCTTCCAGATCGATCGGAACCGAAGCGTCGAAGCCGCGATCCGCCACTATTCGTTCGTCGTGCTCGGGGGGTGCCTGGGACTCGGTGCGCTCGCCCTCGCAACGGCGCTGCCCAAGGACCAGCCGGCCCAGACCGTCGTCCTGCTGGTCGTCCTCATCTTCATCGCGTTCGCCCTGATGCTGGCGGCGATCCCGTTCCACACCCACGCCGCGCTCCTCGCCGCGGAGGCGCCCGTCGCGGCGCTTGGGCTCTACTTCGGGGTGCTCGTGCCGCTGACGTTCATCGCCTTCGCGCAGATCCTCGCAACGAGCGGCCTGCTGCCGGCGATCATCCAGCTGAGCCGGGTGCAGGATCTCCTTCTCGGCATCGGCCTCGTCTCGGCGGTCGGTGGGGCGCTTCTTGCCTGTGGCGCGCAGGATCTGCGACGGCTCGTCGTCTACGCGGTCATCTCCAATCTCGGCGCGGCACTGGCCGGGATCGCGACGCTGTCGGGACCGGGCATCATCGGCGGGATCGCCATCGCGCTCGTCACCGGCGTGGCGGCGACCCAGCAGCTCCTCGCCGCAGGGGCGCTCGAGCGCCACGCCGGTGCCGATCGGCCCAACGTCGGCCACGCGCCGTTGGCCGCCGCGACGTTCATCGCGGGCGGCGTCGCGATGATCGGCGCGCCGCCGCTCGTGTCGTTCCCCGGGCACTTTTTCGTGGAACTCATCGCGTACGCCGTGTCGCCCGTCGCGGGGACCGCGCTCTTCGGTGCGACGCTGCTGCTGGTCATCGCGCAGCTACGGGCCGGGGTGGCGCTGTTCCGGGGATCCCCCGACGCGTGGCGGATCGAAGCGCGGCCGACCGCCGGGGTCATTGGGATCGTCATCTTCCTCGGCCTCTTCGCCGGGGGCATCGTTCCCGACTCGTTCCTGCGACCCATCGCCGCCTTCGCCACCGAGTTCCTGAAGGCGCTACGCCCGCTTTAGCGCGGCGCGCCCTCGTCGGTCGTCCAGCGCTCGACATCGCGGGTGTAGCTCACGACCCCGTCGCCGAACCAGAGCGCGATCTCCGCCGCCGCGGTCTCCGGAGCGTCGCTGGCGTGGATGAGGTTGCGCAGTCCGACCAACGCATAGTCACCGCGGATCGTGCCTGGCGCGGCCTCGTGCGGTCGCGTCGCGCCGACCATGGACCGAACGACGGCGATCGCATTCGGGCCCTCGAGCACCGCCGCGACGACGGGAGCGGCGCAGATGGTGCTCACGAGATCGTCATAGAAGAACTTGCCCGCGTGCACGGCGTAGTGCTTTTCGGCGAGCACCCGCTCGACCCGCAGGAGGCGCAACGCCGCGATCCGCAGCCCGCGCTTCTCGAAGCGCGCCAGCAGCTCCCCCGCGATGGCGCGCTGGACCGCGTCCGGCTTGAGGATGATCAGGGTTCGCTGCACGTTCGACTCGCTCACGAAGCGATCTCCATCGTCATTTCTGCCGCACCGGGAGCGGTGAGCTGCGACACCGTGGCGCGCGGGCCGACGGCGGCGAGATACGCAAGCTCGGGCCGAAGGTACAGCCGGGCGACACGCTGGATGTCCTCGGGGCCCACACTGTCGATGATCGCGCAGACCTCCTCGACGGTGCGGACGCGACCGAGGAACAGCTCCTGCCCGGCCAGCCAGCTGGACACGCCGCGGCTGTGCTCGAGGCGCAGCTCGATCCGGCCCTTGGCGAAGTCGCGGATCCGCAGGAGCTCGGCATCGCCCACCGGTTCGGCCCGAAGGCGCGCGACCTCCGCCAGGGCGGCGGCCACGGCCTCGACCGCGCGGGCCGGAGCGACTCCCGCGTAGATCACGAGGTGGCCGGCGTCGGAGTAATTGGCGTCATAGCTGTGGACGTCGTAGGTGAGCGCGCGCTTCTCACGGAGCTCGAGGAAGAGGCGGCTGGACATCCCCTCTCCGAGCACCGCGTTCAGCACGTCGAGCGCGTACTTATCCGGGTGATCCTGGTCCACGCCACGCCACCCGATGCAGACATGCGCCTGCTCGCCGCGCTTCGCCAGCACCTTCGTCCGGAGGCCGCCGGGACGCGGCGCCGGCCGTATCGGCAGCGGCTGGCGTGCGGCGAGGTCGCCAAAATGGGCCTCGACCGCTTGCCGCGCCTCACCCGCGTCGAGCCGCCCTGCGAGGGCGACCACAATCCGGGACGGCGCGTACCCGGCGGTCATGAAGTCACGCAGGGCCGGCGCGGTGAGGCCGAGGACCACCGCCTCGCGGCCGGCGATCTCCCAACCGAGCGGATGCGCGGGATACAGGAGCTCGTCGATGAGCGTGTGGACCCGGTCCGGGGCCTGGTCGCGGTACATCCGGATCTCCTCGACGACGACGTTCCGCTCGGACTCGACGTCAGTTTCCCGGAGGAGCGGCGAGCGGATCATGTCCGCCACCACGTCGAGCGCCAGGAGGTAGTGGCGTGCCGGCACGAAGGCCGAGAACACCGTGGCCTCCTTGTCGGTCGACGCGTTCACGCTGCCGCCCACGCCTTCGATCTGCTGGCTGATCTCGGACGCGGTCGGGCGCTTGGCGGTCCCCTTGAAGACCATGTGCTCGAGGAAGTGGCTGGTCCCGGCGTTCAGCTTGGATTCTGAGCGCGAGCCGACGCCGACATACACCGCGACCGAGACCGAGCGCGCCTCCGGCATCTCGCTGATGAGCACGCGGACGCCGTTCGGAAGGGTGACCTGTTCATGATCCACGGCCTGAAGGTATCAGGGCAGCGGGGCGGCCGCGATGCGGCGGCGTGGGACTACCTGCAGAACACCATCGTGAGGTAGAGGGCGTCGGGACCCTGGACGGCGCCGATGCCAACACGCCTGAAGCTCGGGTCGACGATGTTCGTGCGGTGATTGATCGGGATCAGCGGCTCGGCCATGAACTCCAGGTGCAGGGCGTCGACGTTCCCGTTCCAGACCTTACCGGTGTTCTCCCCGTACCAGCCAGATCCACACGCCCCCGCGTCGCGGCTCCGGGCGGTCCCGTCGGGGCCGTCGTGATAGACGTAGCCGGCCTGCGCCTCGGCTGCGCTGTGGGCACGCGCGGTCGCCGATACGCCGGCGTCGAGCGCGAGCGCGCCGATGCCGGACTGGGCGCGTGAAGCGTTCATCAGACCGAGCATCCGAAGCTCGGCACCGGAAGCGCCGGTGGTGACGACCGGCGCCACGACCGCAGGGCGAGGCGCGGGCGTGCGCGGCGCCGCCGTGGCCACCGGCGCTGCGGCCGGCGCGGACCGCACGACCGGCTCGGGCGTCCGGGCT
>DATCNH010000056.1:0-12024 GCA_036565345.1 Candidatus Limnocylindria bacterium
GATCCGCAGATCGCCGCGCTCTGCGACGCCGGCGGGATCGAGCAGTACCAGGGGCCCGAGTTCGAGGAGCTGGTCGAGAACTTCCTCTCGGTCGCCCCGCAGGCCGCGGCGCCGGCGCCGGCCGGCGCGCACACCCACTAACCGCGTCGGCCCAGGTGCGTGACATCATCTCCGGGATGGCCGACACGGCCCCCGCGCGTGCTGGAACGACCGATTCCGAACGCCGCGCCTGCCTGCGGCTCCTCAGTTACGGCCTCTACGCGGTCACCGTGTGCCATGGCGCCGAGCACAGCGGCTTCACCGCGAACTGGCTCACGCAGATCTCGTTCGACCCGCCGCTGCTCGCCGTGTCGGTCGAGAACGGCTCGCACTCGATCACGCTTCTCCGAAAGAGCGGCGTCTTCAACGTGAACCTGCTCGCGCGCGACGCGTCGGCCACTGCCGGCACGCTTGGGCGCCACTGGGCGAGGGTGCCGGACAAGCTCGACCGCGTCGGCTGGGAGCCTGGTCCGAACGGCTGTCCGGTCCTGCACGATGCCCTCGGCTACCTGGAGTGCGCCGTCGACGCCTCGCTGCCGGCCGGCGATTCGACGCTGTTCGTCGCGCGGATCACCGGCGCGCGGCTGCTCCGAGAGGGCGAGCCGCTCCGCATGGCCGATACCCCGTTCAAGCACGCCGGCTGATGATCAGCGCCGAGGTGATGCGCGCGCTTATCGTCGCCGGGCACCCGGTGGCTGAACCCTGCGCCGCCTGCGGCCGCCGGCCCGAGCCGACCCTCGAGTCGCTCCTCGGCTGGCTCGTCCAACGGCGCCAGACCGAGTTCGAGCTGCGCATGGATCCGGCAGGACGCTGGCACGCCGTCGGACGCTGGCCGGGGCCCGATCGGACCCTCGAGGCCGAGGGCCAGAGCGCGGCCGACGCCCTGGCGAAGATCGTCCTCGACGTCGTCGCCCGCGGCGATCCGGCCTAGCCCTCCCCGAGCACGAGGTAGGCGGTGCCCTCGCTGACCTCCACGACGTAGGTCCGGATGGGGTCGTCCGCGGGTCCACGCAGGCGTTCGCCGCTGCACACGTCGAACTGGCTCCCATGGAGCGGGCAGGTGATCGTGGACCGATCGAGCGCGCCCTGCGAGAGCCTTGCGCCGGCGTGCGGGCAGACATCTCCGGCCGCGTAGAGGACCCCGCCGATGTGATAGATCGCGATCGGTCCGGCCTGCTCGTCCTCCAGCCGGTGGACGACCCCGAGACGGCCGGCCGCGTCGTCGACCGCGAACAGACGGATCCGCCGGCCGGCGACCCGACCGCGCCACGCCGCCAGGCGCTGCTCGAGCTGGCGGGGGATCGACCCCCGCGTGGCGACGAGGTCGAACCCGCTCGCGAGAGCCTCGTCCCAGAGCGCGCGATCGGGCCGTGAGATGAATGCCGCGAGGAACGCATCCGGCCATCGCGCCTGCCAGTCCGCGGGGGCTCGCAGCGCCTCGGGGAGCTCCAGATTCGCGACGATCGCGAGCGGAGTCTCGTCCGCCGTCATCTCGGCCACCGCGCGGAACGCCACCACCTGCGCCCCCAGGCGCTCGGCGACCGCGGCCAAGGGCATGAGGACCACCGGATCGGCGGTGACGACGGCGATCGTGCGCATCGGCGGCTATGCGCTCGGGCTGGAGCCGGCACGCCGGCTGCGGCTACGCTCGCCCCGATGATCGGGCCGCGCCGCCTCGCCGGAAAGGCCGCGCTCGTGACCGGCAGCGGGCGCGGGATCGGTCGAGCGATCGCGCTGCGGCTCGCCGCGGAAGGTGCGGACGTCGCGGTGAACTTCTTCCGCGACCGCGCGTCCGCCGAGCGGACAGCGGCGGATGCGGCCGCGTTCGGCGTGCGGACCACGGTCGTGAAAGCCCACGTCGGCGACCCGGACCAGCTGCGACGGCTCTTCGAGGAGACCGAGCGCGCATTCGGCGGCTGCGACCTCTTCGTCGCGAACGCGGCGCAGGGCGTCTTCCGGCCGGCGCTCGAGATCGAAGCGCGCGCCTGGGATTGGACCTTCGACACGAACGCCCGAGCGTTCCTCCTCGGCGCGCAGGAGGCGGCCCGCCAGATGGAGGCCCGGGGCGGCGGGGCGATCGTCGCGATCTCGAGCATCGGCGCGACGCGAGCGATGCCCTACTACGCCGCGGTCGGCGCCTCGAAGGCGGCGCTCGAGGCGCTCGTCCGCTCCCTGGCCCTCGAGCTGGCACCGCGCGGCATCGCGGTGAACGCGGTGAGCGGCGGGGTGATCGAGACCGGTGCGCTGGAGCACTACCCGGAGCGGGAGCGGCTGCTCGCCTGGGCCCGGGAACACACCCCGACCGGGCGACTCGTGACCGCCGAGGAGCTCGCCGCGGTCGTCAGCTGGCTCTGCACCGACGAGGCTCGACCGATCCGCGGCCAGACGATCGTGGTCGACGGCGGACTGACCCTCGGCGGGCTCGGCTAGCGCCGCGCTCACGCGCGGGCAAGCTCCTCGAGGCGCAGCTCCTCGAGAATGCCGTGCCGGTCGTCGGCGATCGGAAGGAACGGGAAGTCGCGGAACGGCTCGCTCGGCCGATACGAGCCGTACGGCCGGGTGCAGCCCGGCTCGCCCTTGGGTCCCGGACAGCCGTTGGTCATGAACGGCACGCCGGTCCAGGCGGCGTCGCGCAGCCGGTCCAGCGAGAGATCCAGGCCGACGAGCGCGCCGGCATCGTCGAACCGGCAGAGGGCCGGATCCATGCGTTCGGTCTCGATGAGGTGCTTGAGCAGCTGCACCCGGCGCCAGCGGGTCTGCGAGGCCCGCGGGGTGTGGCCAAGGCGCGAGTCGGGCTCGGGGTTGAACGAGAAGAGATAGGAGAAGATCTCGCGATCGCGCAGCTGGGCGAAGATCGCCGCGAGATCGCGATCGGTCTCACCGATGCCGACGAGGGTGTGGCAATTGACCTTCCAGGGTCCGAACAGGTCGCGGGCATGCCCGACGATCACCCAGTACTGATCCCAGCGCAGGCCGCCCTGGGGGACGTCGGTCCGGAGCTCGCGAAAGAGGTCCCGGGTCACCGCGTCGAGCCCGATCCCGATCATGTCGACACCCGCCTCCTTGAACCGCGCGAGCTTCTCCCGATCGAGCGTCGGCGGAGCGACGAGGATCGACAGCGGGGTGTCCACCTGGCTGGTGATCCGCCGCGTGATGTCGAGCGTGTCGCGGTACGAGCGGCCATGGGTCACCATCGAAATGCAGATCCGGGTGAGCGTCGCGCGCCGCTCGGCCATCCGCTGGACGAAATCGTCGGTCTGGACGAGCGGCCACTCCACCCGGATGAACGACTTGTCGTCGTACCGGCCGGGGCGGGTCCGGGCGAGTCCGCAGTAGGCACAGTCCGAAAGGCAGCCTTCGGTGTAATCGAGGAGCAGGTTGATCCCGCCGAACGCGAAGTCGCGGCTGAAACGGCCCGATCGATACCCGAGCGCGATCGCGCTGGCCATGCTGATCCGGACCCACTCCGGGCTCACCCGGTGGGCTTCCGGCGCGAGCGGCAACACCGCGGTCATGACACACCTCCGGCGATCCCCGCGCTGACGGCGCTGGGGTAATAGCACGCGCCCGTGGTCGTCCCCGCAGCGCGGGCGTCGACGCACGCTCGCCAGACCGCGTCGGCGAGCGCCTGCGCGCTCACCCCGGCCGCTCCGTCCACGGCAGCGGCCCGAGCCCGCTCCAGAAGCACCCGCCGTGACGGCCGGATCCAACGGAGCGACGACTCGAAGGCATCGATGGCCCGCTCGTTGCCGAGGAAGTCACCGCTGACGATGACGTTCGCGATCACCCCGCCGGCAAGCACCAGGTCGGCGCGCACCGTACCGAACGGCGTCTCGACCACGGCCTCGCCGTGCCGTTCGGCTCGCAGCCCAGGCGGGAACAGCCACTCGGACGTGGCGTAGCGCTCCTGACGGAGGACCTCCGCGCCGGCGCGCTCGGCGGACCCGGTCGCGCCGGCGGCGAGGGTGACCGCGAATGCCGAGGCAAAGCCTCGGGCGACCGCATCGCGCATCGCCAGGGTCGTGACCGCCCGGCCGGTCTCCCGGCGCACGGTTGTGATCCGCCGCTCCACCGCTTCGATCGCGCCGGCCCCGAGAGCCCGGGCCGGGACGCGGAGCACCCGCAGCATGAAGGGGACGTCGAGGTCGACCAGGATGGAGGCGTGGAACAGCACCCCGCCGTCGATCACGGCGATCCCGAGGCCGGCGATCTTGCGTCCGCCGGCGACCAGATCGTTCTTCCCGCGCAGCTCGGTCGCGACCCCGAGGGTGGCCAGCCCCCGCCGCACGCCCTCGGCGTAGCGCGCGAGCAGGAGGCGCGGATGCATGCCCCCCTCCGCGACGGCCAGGGGCGCGGCGAGCGCGACCCCGAGCTGGTCGTGGCCCATCACGATCGCGCCGCCGCCCGTCGGCCGGCGGCAGACCTCGGTGCCGGTGACCGCGCATTCGGACAGGTCGAGCTCGGCCGCCGGATCCTGGAAGCGGCCGACGAGGGCGCAATGCGTCCGGTAGGTGTAGAGCCGGAGCGACGTCCCCAGCAGCGGCGCGTCGCGGGCCAGCTGCTCGTCCGCCGCGAGCCCGGCTGCCGCGCCGACCCCGTCCTCGACGAGCACTCGCCACGGCCTGGTCACGCGACGGCTTCCACCCAGGTGAGCGAGCAACAGTAGTCGTAGAACTTTGGCTCGAGCCCGCGGTCACGGGCATAGGAGACCGTGCCCTCGGCCGGATAGGCGATCCCATTCAGGCCCTGGTCGACCGCGGCCTGGTCGAGCTGGACCTTCATCGCGCCGAGCGGACGCATGCAGCCGAGGTTCACCTTCGTCGCGGGGAGCGCCGCGCGCGCACGGCCGAAGAACGCGGTCACATCCTCGATCGGCGGCGGTTCGAGGTGGCCCATGCTCGTGCCGACGAGCGGCGTGAGCACGACCAGGACGAGCGTCGAGACGGGATAGCGGGCGATCATCTCGAGCGCGCGATCCTCACCGAGCAGCCGGGCGAAGTGCAGGCCGATGACGATGTGCGGGATCACCCGAAGGCCCTCGCCGCAGAGGAGCGCGAGCGCCCGCTCGAAGTCGGCCACCGTCGTGTCGGCGAGGTGATAGACGTCGCGGATCGTTTCATCCGCGCCGATGATGTCCAGCATCGCGCCATCCACTCCGGCCTCGGCGAGCCCGGCCGCGAGCTCGGGCCGGCGGACCAGGCCGGTGTGGACGACGACCCGCATCCCGAGCTCCTCCTTGATCCGCTTCATCTCGGCCAGGTGCCGCAGCAGCGGGACCTCGCCGTCACGCTGCGAGCCGCCGGAGACAAGGACGCCGCGGGTGCCGTTCCGGGAGAGCTCCGCGGCGGTCTCGTACAGACCGGGACCAGCGGTCACCGAGACCATCGGCTTGATGACCTTGGCCGCGCAGTGCTCGCATTGGAGCGCGCACCCGGCGCCGGTGACGCTCAGCGGGACGAACGCCCGGGGATTCACCGGGACGAACTCGCTGGTCCGATAGGGCTTGAGGGCGGGCGCGAAGAGATCGATCTCCGTGCCGAATCGGTCGAGACGCAGGGCGAACGCCGGGTTCGCGGTGACCGTCATTGGGCGAGGACGCCCTGGCGGCGGTAGGCGTCCGCCTTCCGCTCGAACCAGACCGTCGCCTCCTCCGGACCGACCAGGCCGGCGAGGTCGGCTTCCGTCTCCGCCGTCGGGCGGAGCAGGACCAGCCAGCCATCGTCGTAGGGATGCTCGTTCACGACCCGCGGATCGCGCAGGGCGGCCTCGTTGCGGGCGACGATCTCACCGGCCACCGGCGCGCGGAACGGGCCGACGTACTTCTGCGCCTCGAGGGTGCCCAGCTCATCACCCTGGCGGACCAGATCGCCGACCGGTCGGAGCACGATCTGGGCGAGGTCGCCTGAGGTCGCCTGCCCGAGATCATCCAGCCCGATCCGGAGCTGCCCGTCCTGAAGCAGCGCCCAGGTGTGATCGTCGCGGTGATATCGCCGATCGAGACGCAGCCGATAGGTCTTTGCCACGATGACGTCCTGCGCAGCCTCGCTCATGTCAACCTCCCACGCTCGGATCGCATGATGCACTCCACGATGTCCTCGGGCCGGAACGGCCCGGTCACGGCACGCATCGCCTCCCGCGCCGCGCGAAGGAGCGCGTCGCGCTCGGCGGCGACGCCCGAGATCGCTCGGGCGAGCGCCTGGCGCGCTCGCGCCGACAGTGCCAGGCTGGCGAACTCCACCTCCTCGAGCCGCCCATCGACGACGCTGAACGTCGCCCGCAGGTCGGCGCTCCCTCGCTCGATCCGGATGTCGAACATCCGCGCGCCGCCACGGACCTTCGCCTGGCGCACCAGGTCGCCCGGACCGAGGTCGCCGCCGGAGCGCCAGGCCGGGGAGGCGAACAGGACGTCGAGCCGGTCGCGGGCGCGCTCCTCGTATCGCGTGAGCGTCCCGGGCACGAGCTCGCCGAACGCCTCCGCGTATGCCCCGATCAGGGCCGCACTCGCCTCGATCCGCGGCACCGCTCGGCCAAGCTCGCGCCGGAGGGTCGTGAGGTACCGCCGCTGGAGCGCGCCGAAGCCGCGGCGCATCGGCGCGTCGAGGGCGAGGATCCGGACCATCGCCTCGTAGTCGAAGTCGAAGATGATGTTGCCGACGCAGATGAGCGCGTCGCCGATCCGGGCCATCCCGGTACCGGAGAGCTTCCGACCGTCGACGCAGATGTCGTTCGGCGGCACGAGGGAGGCGGCGACGCCGAGGCGGCGGAAGGCCTCGACCGCAGGCGCGAGAAGCGTGCCATAGGCCGCCTCGACGCCCGCCGGCGCGCTCCCGACCGGCAGGGTGACCTGAAAGAACAGCTGACCGTCGTCGAGGTAGACCGGCCCGCCGCCGATCTGGCGCCGGATCACGGCGAGCCCGCGGCGGCCACACTCCTCGAGGTCGAGCTCGTCGAGCGATCGATGCCTGCCGATGCTGACGTACGGCCGATCGGGCCACAGCAGGCTCAGGGTCGGTGGGGCGCCGGCGCTGACACCGGCGGCGATGGCGTGGTACGTCGTCTGCGAGCGCAGCGGGTCGAGCGGGCCGAGCTCAAGGAGCCTCATCCGGGGGCGATCAGGCCGTCGGCGTACCGGACGAGGGGGGACGCTTGAGGTAGGCACGCAGCGCGGGCTTCACCGGTCGAAGCAGCCAGCTCGGCCGACGGAGCCCGTTCGGCCCCGGTCCCGGCCGGGTGAGGGCGAGCCACTCCTTGTAGACCGCGTGGCTCTTCTCGGTGTCGACCGAAACGTCGCCATAGCGGTCGTCCGGCTTGGCCCGCTCGAGCGTCACGAGCTGATGCCAGCAGTGGCTCCCGCTGATCGGGTCGGGGTGCACCGGGAAGGTGAGGTTCTGGTGCACACCGGTCTCGTTCCACCAGACGAGCGACGAATCGGGGTCCTCGCTCTCCCAGGGAGCCGCGCCTTTGGTCTGGCGAAGCATCCAGCCGGCGCCACTCCGTTGTTCGAGCTTCACCAGCGCCGAGGACCAGCGGTCGGTCCCGACACCGTCGCCGAGCCGCCACCGGCCCATGTGATGCGAGCAAGCGACGACCCCGGGGCGGATCGCCTCGGTCGGCCACACCCGATTGACGAAATACCCGATCTCGGTGCAGACCCGAACGAGATCCCCAAGCTCGACGCCGAGCGGACCGGCATCGTCGGGGTGGATCCAGATCGGATTCGTGTGGGCGATCTCATTCAGCCATTTCGCGTTGCCGGTCCGGGTGTGCACGAGCGTGGGCAGCCGGAACGTGGGCAGGAGGAGGAAGCGGCCGTGCGCCGGGTCGACCGCGGACAGCGGGACGTGGCCGGGGGCATAGCTCGGCGTCTTGAACTCCGGCCAGCCCCAGTCCCGGAGCGTCGGCGAATAGAACTCGAGCTTACCCGACGGCGTCGGGAACCCCTGGCGGGCGATGCCGTCCTGGGTGACCCCGACGACCTGCCGGGCGGTGACCCCCGTCCCGGACGGCTCGATGAGGACTCCCGGGCCACCGAAGTAGTCGACCGGCTTCGTCACCGGCCCGCCCTCCACGACGGGACCCACGGCGGTCAGCTCGTCCGGGCGCAGCTCGCGCTCGTGGCTGCGGTAGACCTTCGTGTCGATCTCCACGACCCCGTACCGCTGCATGTAGGCGAGCGGCGTGAGCCCCTCGGCCGCGGCTTTCTCGGGAAGACCGGGCACGCTGTTCTCGAAGATCCAGCGGTAGTACTCCAGGACGGTGAGCTTCTCGCCGGGCTGGTATGGGGATTCGAACCACTTGCGGATGCCGAGCGAGCCGTCGGGGTCGATCCGCCAGGACAGCTCGATCCAGAACTCGTCCTCTTCCCAGACCTCCCCGGGGTTCGCCTCGTAGGTGAACCGGACCGGCTTCCCCATCCGCTCCATCGCGACCCGCCGCACCGGCTGGCGGAAGCCGAGCCAGCGTCCGGCATGGGTCTCGTAGGACAGCGTGTCATGCCGCTCCGGCCCGAGGCCCATCGGGAGGACGTAGTCCGCGAGCCAGGTGGTCTCGTTCCACACCGGGGTGAGCGCGGCATGCATCCCGATCTTCGACTCGTCGCGGAGCACCTCGATCCAGGTGAAGCCGTCGGGATTTGTCCAGACCGGGTTGTAGACCCGGGTGAAGTAGGTGTCGAGCCTGCCGCGGCCCTCTTTCAGGAAGTGCGGCAGCAGGAAGCTCATCTCGTTGTGCGCGAGCGGGTATTCGTCGGGCCAGAGCAGCTCGTTCCACACCTCCTTCGGCGTGGGCCGGATGTACGGCGCGGGGATGAACTTGTCCCAAAGATTCGGCGAGGTGCCACCGGGGGTGCCGACGCTCCCGGTGAGGACGTTCAGGAGGAACAGCGCGCGGCCGACGTGCCAGCCGCCGAGGTTCCCGGCGCCCGCGGCCCGCCAGTTATGCGCGCTGAACCGCGATCCGGCCCGGCCGATCTCGCGCGCGATGTCGACGATCGCTTTCGCCGCTAGGCCGCTCTCGGCCTCGGCGTACTCGGGCGTGTACTGGGCGTACAGATCGGCGAACGCCGTCAGGAACGCTTCGAACGTGCGGGGGAGGTCGGGCCGCTCGGCCCGGAGGAACTCCTCCCAGTTGGTCCAGCGGCGCACAAACTCGCGGTCCAGCAGATCCTCGTCCACGATGACCTTGGCCATCGCCAAGAGCACCGCCGCCTCGCTTCCGGGCCAGGTGGGCAGCCATTCGTCGGCCATCGAGGCGGTGTTCGAGAGGCGCGGATCCATGACCGCCACCCGGCAGCCTCGCATCTTCGCGTCGATGATCCGCTGCGCGTGCGGGTTGAAGTAATGACCGCTCTCCAGGTGCGAGCTGATGAGGAGGATGAAGTCGGCGTTCGCGTAGTCCGGCGACGGCCGGTCGATCCCCATCCAGAACGCGTATCCGGTGCGCGCCCCGGACGAGCAGATGTTCGTGTGGCTGTTGTGCGCGTCGGTGCCCCAGGCCCAGAGGACCCGATCGACATAGCCGTCCTCACCGGGGCGTCCGACGTGATACATGATCTCGTTCTGCCGGCCCTCGACGAGCGCCTTGCGCATCCGTGCGGCGAGATCATCGAGCACGGTGTCCCAGGAGACCCGCTCCCACTTCCCCTCGCCGCGCTTTCCCACCCGGCGCTGCGGATAGAGGATCCGCTCGGGGTCGGTGATCTGGTTCAGGGTGGCCGGCCCCTTCGCGCAGAGCTTCCCCCGGCTTGCCGGATGCACCGGATTCCCCTCGAACTTGCGGATCTCGAGGGTCTCCTTGTCCACGTAGGCCAGGAGCCCGCAGCCGGATTCACAGTTGAAGCAGATCGTCGGGATCAGCATGTAGTGGTGCCCAAGGCGCTGCGGCCAGGCCCGGCCCTCGTACTCGACCCAGTCGTCCCACTGGTCCTGCGGCGGCGTCGAAGCGAACTCGCCGTGCGGGCCGGGGAGCGCGTCCCCGCGAGTGGCGCCGACGGGCGCGTTCTTGTCGGTCTTCATCAGCTGAGTGGGACCGCCTGACCGGCGCGGACCCAGCTGTCCTCGTAGGCGAGCAGACCGCCGAGCGCGGCGAGGGCCGCGGCCGTCGTTCCGACCACCGGCGCGGCGCCCAGGGTGGCCGCACCAAGTGCGGCAAGCGGCAGGGCCACGCCGACGATCATCGCGCCGATCCAGAACTGCCGCGCGTCGGGACCGTGGGTCATCACGTGCGCCGCCTGCTGGACGTCGGCATTCGCGTGCGGCGTGAACAGCTCTGCGGCGACGAGCACGATATGCGCGAGCAGCGACGCGATGAGGATCCCGGCGAGCGTGGCGACGGTCGCGACGGAGCCAAGGACCGCTGCGGCGACGGCGAGCACCGCCGCGCCGGCAATGCCCGCCTGCACGACCAAATGCAGCGGCAGAAGGGGCGATTGCCAGAAGTCCCGGCCCTCCGCCTGGCCGAACAGGAAGCCGCTGTATCCCGCGGCGGCGACCCCGAAGGCGATCCCGAGCACTGCGAGCGGCAGGAGCAGGCCGGACAGGCCGAGGAACGCGACGAGCGCCCAGGCCGCCGCAACCGCGCCGAACACGCCCAGGATGTAGGCGCCCCAGACCAGCCAGGAGCGGAAATTCGGCTTTGCCAGGATGTACCAGAACCGCTCCGGCCGCTTCAGGTCGACGACGAGCAAGACCGCCGTGACCACGATGAAGACAAGCGCGATGATCGCCGCGGTGAGGCCGAACGGCTCGACGAGCCCATACGCGAGCGCGAGCGGCGCCGCGACCGCAAGGGCGCCCGCGGCGATCGACTTCGTCCACAGGTACGACGACACCTTGAATCCCCAGGGGCGCGGATGGGCGACGTCGTAGACATCGCGAGCGGTCCCATCGGCCATCGCGCTGCGCTGGGGCGCGGCGGCGGAGGCCGAGCCCTTCAGCTCTCCCCACATCGTCACGCCCTCACGCTTGCTGAGATTCGGGGTGAGGGTGAGCGCATCGGCGTTGATGTAGAAGAGCTTGGGCTGGGTCCCCTGCTCCGGCTTGCGCACGTGGACCGGCTCACGGGCGATGAGCCGGGCGATCGAGCTCTCCGGGTCGTCCAGGTCGCCGGACACGATCGCCGTCTCCGGGCAGACGATCTCACAGGCCGGCTTGAGGCCGGCGTCGACCCGGTGCGCGCAGAAGTTGCACTTCTGGGCGGTGTGCTCGACCGGATCGATGTACAGCGCGTCGTAGGGGCAGGCCTGCATGCACGACTTGCAGCCGATGCAGCGGCTGGTGTCGAAGTCGATGATCCCGTCATCGCGCCGGAAGAGCGCGGTCGTCGGGCAGATCTTCGTGCAGGGTGCGTCGTCACAGTGATTGCAGCGCAGCACGGTGAAATGCCGGCGGGTGTTGGGGAACGCGCCTTTTTCGATGTACTTCACCCAGGTGCGGAAGACCCCGAGCGGGACCTCCTGCTCCTGCTTGCACGCGACCGTGCAGGCATGGCAGCCGATGCAGCGTCGCTGATCGATAAGGAAGCCGAGGCGCACGGCCGCACTGTACCGGAGGCTGAGCGCGGACGGTCATTCGGAACCGCACGCCCGTCACATCAGCATTGGCTTATGCGCTGCGCCGGGAGCGACGGGGCGGGGCGAGCGTCGGCGGCACGAGGCGGGCCGCGCCGTATTCCACCGCGAACTGCAGGAATCCGGTGATCGCCGGGGTGAGATAGCGGCCCTTCAGGCTCACCAGCTCGTAGTCCCGCAGGAACTCCGCGTCGGCGATGGGCAGCGCGCGGAGCGCACCGGTGGCGACCTCCCGCTCGACGGCGTAGGCCGAGACGAACGCCACGCCGAGCGACGATTCGGCCGCCTTCTTCAGCGCCTCGGTCCCGGAGAGCACGAGGCGTGGCCGGACCGCGAGGCCCGCCTGGCGGAACACTCCCTCGACGAGCCCGCGCATCCGCGAGGTCGGCTCGGCGAGGATGAGGTCCTGCCGCGCGACG
>DATCNH010000057.1:0-23035 GCA_036565345.1 Candidatus Limnocylindria bacterium
CAGGAGCGCGTCGACCTTCGCCGGATCGACCTGATACGAGACCACCTCTCCGGTGAAGAGCAGGTGATCGCCGGTCGGGTGGGTCTCCCGGACGCGGCACCAGAGGATCGCCATGCTCGCCGCCACGCCGGGCGCACCCCCAGCGTCCGGGGGCGCCTCGACCGGCTGGATCTTGAGCGCGGCAAACTTGTCGGGCCCCTCGGCGGACCGGCCCGCGCGTTCGGCGATGTCCTGCTGCGAGGAATGCAGGAAGGAGACGCTGAACCCCCCAGTCCGCTGGATCAGCTTGCAGGTCCGGCTGCCCGGGTGTTCGGCGATGGCGACCAGCGGCGGCACGAACGAGACGTACATCGCCGTCCCCGTCGCGCAGGACCGCTCCGGACCGTCGGCGGCGCCGATGATCGCGACCCCGTGCGGGATCCGGGACAAGGCGGCGCGCGCGACCGCATACCGGTCGCCCTCAGGAGTGGCCATCCGGCCCGAGGCTAGCAGTAATGGTCGAATGGTCTAATAATTCGCTCGTCGCGCCGGACGGCGCGACCTGGGAGGTGAACGGTGGGTGTGCTGAGGAGACGACAGGTCACGGCCATCGCGATCAGCCTCGCCGTCGTCGCCGGATGTGGCGGAGGCGCCGGCACGCCCGCCGCCGTCAGCAGTCCGACTCCGGCGGCGGTCAAGACGAGCGCGGCGCCGACCGCGACGCCGGCGCCGCTGAAGGTCAAAGCGTCCTACGGCAACGTGACGCCGGCGAACCTGGCGCCGTTCTTCGCCAAGGACCAGGGCATCTTTCTTAAGCACGGGCTCGATGTCGACCTCAGCCTGATCAGCGGCGGGTCCAAGTCGATGGCCGCTCTGCTCGGGGGCTCCGAGGACATCGCCCAGCTCGGCGGCACCGAGACGATGAGCGCGTCGGCCGGCGGCGCGGACGTCGTCTGCGTCGCGCTGTTCGTCCCGGTATCGCCGTGGACCCTTCTGGGGCCGGCCAGCTACAAGGGCCCCGATGATCTCAAGGGCAAGACCCTCGGCGTGGCGACCCGCGGCGGATCGGCCGAGGTCGCGGCGGTCCAGGCCCTGGCCACTCTCGGGCTCAAGCCGACCGACGTCTCGATCCAGGCGACCGGATCGACCGCCAACCTGACCGCGGCGCTGATCGCGGGCCAGGTCTACGCCGGCCCGGGACATCCGCCGGATACCTCCAAGCTGTTCGCCGCCGGATTCAAGGTCATCGTCGACCTGGCCAAGGAGAAGGTCGTGGCCACGGACAACGGCACGATCGTGACCCGCACCTACCTGACCGAGCACAGGGACGTGGTCCAGAAGTACGTCGACTCCCTGGTCGAGGCGGTCGCGATGATGAAGAAGGACAAGGCCACGACCCTGAAGGTGATGGAGAAGCTGCTGAAGGTCACCGACCAGAAGGCCCTGTCGGAGACCTACGACTTCTACGTGACGCAGATCTTCCCGGTCTATCCGGTCCCCGACGAAGCGGCGTTCAAGTCCAGCCGGGATCACCTCGCCGCGACGACCCCCGCGCTCAACGGCTTCGACGTGACGAAAGTCCTCGACCGGTCGTTCGTCGACGACGCCAAGAAGCGCAACGTCGGCGGCGGCTAGCGCGATCCAAGCGCCCGCCACACCCTCTCGGCCGTGATCGGGAGGGTGTGGATACGGGCACCGCAGGCGGCGTGGACCGCGTTGGCGACGGCGGCGGGCACGCCCGGGTTCACCAGCTCCCCGGCGGAGCGCGCGCCGTACGGGCCGACGCCGCGGTCGTCGCTCTGATGCAGGATCCGCAGCGGCGGTACGTCCGCGATCGTCGGTAGCTTGTAGTCGCCGAGGTTGCTCGCGCGCACCCGGCCGTCCTCGAGGGCCAGATCCTCCATGAGGGCCATCCCCAGGCCGTAGACGAAGCCGCCCTCGAGCTGGCCGCGCAGGCCCACCGGATTGATGACCTGCCCGACGTCGACGACGATCACCCCCGCGAGCACCCGCACGGTCCCGGTCTCGCGATCCACCTCGACTTCGATCGCCTGCACACAGGCGCCGTGGTCGGCGGCCGAGGCGTCATGCGTCGCCGACACCTCGATGGTCTCGCCGACGGCCAGCGCTGCGGCCGCCGCGGCGACCGTCCGTCCGCCAAGCTTCTCGCGCAGCGCCTGGGCCGCGGCCAGCGCCGCGCCGCCATGGACCGGAGTGACCCGGCTTCCGCCGATCCCGGGATCGTCCGGCCCCTCGGTCGAGAGCCGGCGCACCCGCACCGTCGACGGCGCCACGCCGCAGCTGGCCGCCACGATCCGCTGGATGACGGTGTGCTGGCCGCCGCCCTGCTCCGCCACGCCGGTACGGGCCTCGATGATCCCGTCGGGACCGAGAACGAGCGATATCGTCGTCGATCCGGTGCCGACGTGGCGGATCCCGACCGCGAAGCCGATGCCGCGCCCCGGTACGGCCGGCCGATCAGCGTGGACCTCGGCCGCGGTGCGATCCAGGAGCGCCGGCAGATCCGGCCCATGCCACGGCTGGCCACTCGTGGTCGGATCCCCAGCCCGCGCGATGTTGCGCCGCCTGAGCTCCAGCGGGGTCAATCCGATCTCGCGGGCGATGAGGTCGAGATGCGATTCCGAGGCGAAGATGTTCTGCGGCTGGCCCGGCGCGCGCATGTGGCCGCCCGGGACCTGGTTGGTGTACACCACCGAGCCCTCGTGACGGGAGACCGGGACCCGGTAGCCCTCGAGGGTCGCAACGCCGCCCTCGACCATCAGCCGAGCGGTCGGCTTACCGGCCGCGTAGGCCCCGCCGTCGAAGAGCGCGTGGGACTCGTGGGCCACGATCCGGCCCTCGGCGTCCACCCCGGTGCGCAGGCGGATCCGGGACGCATGCCGGGGATTCATCGACGCCAGCTCGTCGGCGAACCGAGTGACCGATCTGACCGGCCTGCCGGTGGCCTTCGCGAGGTGGTAGAGGACGTACTCGTCGGTGGACAGGCCTTTGCCGCCGAAATCGCCGCCGATCGTGCCGTTGTCGATCACGATGCGCTCGGGAGGCAGGCCGAGACTCGCGGCGAGCTGATCGCGCAGGTTGAACGGCGCCTTATTCGCGGAGGCCACGTGGATCCGGTCGCCCTCGATCCAGACGACGGCGACATGCGGCTCGAGGGCCGCCTGGTGGATCCGCGGCGTGCTGAGCTCGTGCTCGAAGATGCGCGCGGCGGTCGCGAACGCGGCGTTCAGGTCGCCGCCCTGGGATTCGATGACGTGGCCCTGATGGTTCGGATGCGGCGCGGACGGGCGCGGGCCGCGGCCCTGCAGGAAGCGGTACGTGGCGGCCTCGGGATGGAGCACCGGGGCGTCGGCGCGCAGGGCCTCCTCCATGTCGAGCAGCGCCGGGAGCTCCTCGTACTCCACCTCGATCAGCCCAACGGCCTCCTCGGCGATCGCGCGGGTATCGGCGGCGACGGCCGCGACGCGATCGCCCACGAAGAGGACCCGGTCCCAGCAGAGGATCGGCCAGTCCTGCAGCCGGCGACCCATCCGCATGCCACGCACGTCGGCACCGGTGATGACCGCGCGCACGCCCGCGAGGGCCCGTGCGCGCGCCGTGTCAACGCTCCGGATCCCGGCGTGCGGATACGGACTGCGCAGGAACGCCGACTGCAGCGCCCCGGGAACGTCGCGATCGGCCGTGTACACCGCAGCCCCGGTGGTCTTCGCGTCGCCATCCGGCCTCCGTTCCGGTGCGGCGAACACCTCGTGCGCCGTCATCCGGAGGCCACGGTCCGACGCAGGCACTCGGCGAACCCGGCGAGCACCTTATCCGCCTGCCGAGCGATGAGCGGCTGCCCGAGCTCGCCGATCCGTCCGAGGATCGTCACATCGCTGGAGATCCGCAGCTCTGTCGGCCGGTCCCCGCTCACGGCGAGATCGACGTGGGCCCGCACCGCGCCCCCGAGCCGCTGGTCGGCCGCATCCGCGCGAAGGCGCGCCGTCCCGGCCGTCTCGTCCCGCTTCTCGATGGTCACCGCACCACTCAGGGCGAGCTTGATCGGGCCGACCCGGACCTCGAGGGTGCCCCGGACACTGTCGCCCTCCGCCGCGATGTCGCGCGTGCCGGGCACGCAGCGCGCGGCGGACTCGAGGTCCATGAGCGCCGCCCAGACCCGATCGCGCGGCGCGTCGATCGATACGGTGTGCTCGAGCTTCATGCGACCTCGCGCAGGGCCCGCGCGGTCCAGACCGCCGCCATCGCCCGTTTGTAGTCGGCGCTGCCGCGCAGGTCATCGAACGGTTCCGTCGCCGCGGCCGCGAGGGCCGCCGCTTCCTGGATCGCGACGTCGTTCAGCTGCCGGCCGATGAGCGCACGCTCCGCGTCCTGGGCCCGGATCGGGACCGGGCCGGCGGCTCCCAGCGCGATCCGGGCATGGGTGCACGCGCCGTCCGGGCCGGTGGCCACGACCGCCGCCACCGAGATCGTCGCGTAGTCGTCCTGGGTGTTGGGGAGGAACTTCATATAGGTCGCCCGGGCCCCGGCCGGCAGGCGCGGGATCTCGACCCGCAGCAGCAGCTCGTCCGAGCGCAGCGAGGTCTCGAACACGTCGATGAACAGATCGGTGAGCGCGATACGACGGATCCCCGTCGCCGAGGCCACGACCGCTTCGGCGTCGAGGGCCAGCAGCGTCACCGGCGGGTCCTGGGCCGGATCGGCGTGCGCCAGGTTGCCACCGAGGGTGGCCTGCTCGCGGATCCGCACCGTCGCCACCGCGGCGAAGGTGGCGGCCAGGGCCGGGGTGTGGCCCCGTACCGCCGCGGCCCGGGCGATCGCGCCGTGGGTCGCGAGCGCACCGATCCGGAGGGCGTCGCCGCCGCCGATGGTCCGGAGCTCTGCGAGTCTGCGAAGGCCCACGACCCGCTCGGGCCGCACCAGCTCCTGCTTCATCAAGATCACCACCGACGTGCCGCCGGCCATGAGCATGGTGTCCGGGCCGCCGTCGGCGAGAAGCGCGAGGGTCTCCTCGACCGTGTCCGGCTCGAGGTACTCGAACGGCCTCATCGTTCCGCGGCTGCCGCGATGGCGCGGGCGATGCCGTAGTAGCCGGTGCAGCGGCAGAGGTTGCCCATCATCCAGTCGCTCACCTCCGCGGGAGTGGCTCCCGGGCGATCTCGCAGCAGCGCCGCCGCGGCCATGAGCTGACCCGAGGTGCAGATGCCGCACTGGAAGCCGCCCTCCGCGATGAACGCCTCCTGGAGCGGAGTCGGCCCCGAGGCCGTGGCGAGGCCCTCGACCGTCGTGACCACCGCACCGTCGATCTGGGTGGCAAGCAGCAGGCACGCCGACAGCGGAGCGCCGTCGACCTGGACGGTGCACAGGCCACAGACGCCGACCGAGCAGCCGTCCTTCGTCCCGGTCCGGCGCAGGTCCTCACGTAGTAGATCGACGAGCAGCCGTTCGGCCGGCACGGTGCGCTCGACCGGCTCGCCGTTCAGGGTGAAGCGGACGCGATGCTCGCTCACGACCGCGCGGCCTCGCGCAGCCGGTACCGCTGGATCTTGCCGGTCGCGGTCTTGGGCAGCTCCGGCAGGATCTCGATCCAGCGCGGGCGCTTGTGCCCGGGAAGCTTCGCCGCGCACAGGGCGAGCAGCTCGCCGGTCAGTGCGGCGGACTCGCGTCGTGGGACCACGTACGCGCACGGCCGGAGCAGACCATCCCGGTCGGCCCTCCCGACCACCGCCCCCTCGAGGACATCCGGGTGCGAGGCGAGCACCGCCTCCACTTCGAGGGGCGAGACCCACTGCGCGCCGACCCGGAGCATGTCGTCATCACGGCCCAGATGGATGTACCGGCCATCCTGGACCCGGTACCGGTCACCAGTCATGACCCAGCCGTCGCGGAACGTGGCAGCGGTCCGCTCGGGGCGATCGTGATAGCCCTCGGCCGTCGAGGGGCCGCGGACCCACAGGGTCCCCGCGTCGCCGGGGACGACGTCGCGCCCGCCCTCCCCGACCACGCGGGCCTCGTAGCCGGGAACTGGCACGCCGGACGAGCCGGGCGTGAGATCGGTCGCCGTGTTCGAGATCGCGATGTAGCCGATCTCCGTCGAGCCCATGCCATCCACGATCGCGATCCCGAACCGTCGGGACCAGCGCTCGGCGAGCGCCGCCGGCAGAGCCTCGCCGGCCGAGATACAGCAGCGGACCGACGCGACGTCGGCCGGAACGCCCGCCTCCGCAGAGGCCAGAAGGGCGCTGTAGGCGCCGGGGACGGCGTAGAGCACGGTGGGATGCTCGCGCGCGATCAGGGCCCAGACCCGCTCCGGCGCGAAGCGCTCCGGATCCAGCACGACGGAAGCACCGGCGGCGAGCGGAATGATCATGGAGCTCTGGAGACCATACGAGAAGAACAGCTTCGCGGTGCTGAGGACACGATCATCGGAGCGCAGGCCGACGACGTGGCGGCCATGCGCATGCGCCGGCGCGAGGGTGCGCTCGTGAAGGTGGATGACCGCCTTGGGGCCGCCGGTCGTCCCGCTCGAGTACTGCCAGAAGCACATGTCATCGCCCCGCGTCGCCGCGGCAGCGACCGGACCTGCGCCCTCCTCGAGCAACGTCGCGGTCGCCTCGGTCACGACGAGCCGGGCAGCGCAGTCACGGACCATCGACTCCAGATCGTCCGGGCGAGCCAGCGTGGACAGCGGGACGGGGATCGCCCCGATCTTCGTCGCCCCGAGGAACGCGGCAATGAACTCGGGCGAGTCACGCAGCACGATCGCCACCCGATCGCCGCGCTCGATCCCGCGACCGCGAAGGGCCGCGGCGGCGCGGTCCTGGCGCGCGGCCAGATCGGCGTACGACACGGTCTCGCCGGCATGCCGCAACGCGGGCGCCACCCCCCGGCCCGCGGCGCAGGCCGCGTCGGCGAGAGCGCTTGCCAGATTGAACGCGGCTACAGGTACTTGCGACCCTCGAGCTTATCCGGGATCTGCAGCCCCATGGCGGCGATCAAGGGATCCATCTCCGCGATGTACTGCTCACGCATCTGGCCATTGGTCCGCTTCTTCAAGCCCCACTCGATGTAGCGCTCGTCGCGGGCTGAGTTCGATCGACCGAACATGTCCAGGCCCACGACGTACCACTTGTCGATCGCCCGCTGGGCCGCCAGCCGGCCGTCCGGCGTTTCCACCAGCTTCTGCAGCTGCTGCTCGCCGTACGCGACGTGGCCCTTCTCCTCGCGGAGGATGATCGGCAGCACGTCGTCGGTCGGCAGAAAGGACGAGCCGACCATCTCGTCGAGCTGGTACTCGCCGACCTTGTCGATCAAGAAGCCGAAGGCCGCGAAATCACCCCACTCAGGCATGTCGACCTTGAACGCGTCCACCTCCCGCTGGGAGCGCGGCCGATACAGGATGTCCGAGCGGTCCAGCCCGACCATCCCGAGCATCCGCAGGAACTTGCGGCAATGATCGATCTCCTCGGCAGCGATCCGGGCCACCCGCCACTGGTCGTCGACGCTGGGCGCGCGAAGGGTCCAGTGGTCCACGTAGATATGCGGGCCCCCGATCTCGCAGTCGGCCTGGATGGTCAGGAGGCGGGTCAGCAGGTCTCGGTACTCGTCGGGCATCTTCCCGAAATCTTTCGCCTCGATCCGATCGGTGAACTGTGCCACTGGACCTGCCTCCTTCGGCTGCTACGACCGCAGCTGCGGACGCCAGGACTGGAACCGCCGCTCGATCCGCTGGAGCACCACGGTGAGGAACATCCCGGTGCCGGCGATGATGATCACGCCGGCGAAGAGCTTCGGCATCTGGAACGTCTCGGCGGAGATCGCGATGAGTTGCCCGACGCCGTGCCGGGCCGCGACGAGCTCGCCGACGACCACACCGACGAGGGCATGTCCCACGCCGAGCCGGAACCCCGTCAGGATGAACGGGACCGAACCCGGCAGCACGACCCGCCGGAAGAGCAGCGCATCCGAGGCCCCGAACGACTTGGCGACCCGCACGAGCGCGGCCTCGGTGTTCCGGACACCGGCCATCGTGTTGATGATGATCGGGAAGAGCGCGCCGAGGAAGATGACCGCGACCTTGGACGGCATGTCGATGCCGAACCAGATGATGAACAGCGGGAGCAGGACAATCCGCGGCGTGCTGTAGAAGAAGTTCACGAACGGATCGAGGGCGTACTGGACCCGGCTGTACCACCCCATCAGGAGCCCCACCACCAGCCCGACGACGATGGCCATCAGGTAGCCGATCACGAGCTCCTGGCCGCTCGTCGCCATGTCGATCCAGATCTCCCCTTCCGGGTCCTGGAACAGCTTCACGAACGCCTCGGCGATGTCGATCGGTCCGGGAAGGAACAGCACCGGGTAGTAGCGCGCGTTCGCCACGAGCTGCCAGATCACGAGGACCACGACGACGCTGATCGTCCCGATGACGAGCGGCTCGTACTGCTTCATCCGGCGCGGGCGCATCACCGAGCGGCGCTCCCGCACCGGATCGAACCCTCCCGCTGTCGACGGGGCGGTCTGGCGGGCCGTTCTCAGGGTCATGCCGCCGGCAATCCGGCGACGATCCGCTCGGCGGGAGCGGACAGCTCTTCCTGGATGCTCTCCCAGATCCGGTCCTCGTATCCGAGGAACTTCGGGTCACGCTTGATCCGCAGGTCGCGCGGCCGCGCGAGCTCGATCTCCAAAACCTCCTTCACCCGGCCCGGCCGGCGGGTGAACACCACGACCCGGTCGGCGAGGTAGATGGCCTCTTTGATGTCGTGGGTGATGAACAGCGCCGTTTTCTTGGTCTTCGACCAGATCTTCAGCAGCTCGAGCTGCATCATCTCCCGCATCTGCGCGTCGAGCGACGCGAACGGCTCGTCGAGCAGCAGCATCTCCGGATCGGTGAGCAGCGCCCGCGCGAGGTTCACCCGCTGCTGCATCCCGCCGCTGAGCTCGGAGGGGTAGGCGTTCTCGAAGCCGCCCAGGCCAACGAGCTCGATCTGCTGGCGGGCCCGCGAGACGACGTCGTCCCTGTTTCCGCGGCGCTGCGCTTCGACGCCAAACATGACGTTACCCAGCACGGTCCGCCACGGGAGCAGCCCGGGCTGCTGGAAGACCATCGCCCGGTCCGGACCGGGCTTCGTGATCGCCTGGCCGTCGAGGGTCAGAGTTCCGCCGCTGATCGGCAGCAGGCCGTCGACGGCGTTGAGGAAGGTCGTCTTCCCACAGCCCGAAGGGCCAACGATGGCGAGGAACTCACCGGGCCGGACGGTGAGGTCGACGCCCTGGACCGCGGTGAAGATCGTCCGCGAGCGGGCCATCCAGTATTCGATGACGACGCCCTGGGCCGAGAGCTTCGCCGTGCGATCGAGCACCGAGCTAGCCCAGCGTTCCGTCGGACGGATGCGGCTCGTTGCGGAGCAGATACCCGAACTTCTCCTTTGCCTTGCGCTTGGTCTCGGGGCTGGGCGTGTTCACCGGCGGGAAGTCGTCGCGCCACTCGAACGGGCGCGTCGCGTCGATGATCGCGCGCGAGCTGTGGCCCTTGCGGTCCCGCGGGATGCGCGGGTCGAGCGGCCCGCTCCAGGCGCGCTTGATGATGTCGATCGAGTCCACCGGGTCCGACCGTGAGGCCATCGCCCAGATGACGTCGTTGAGGTCCATCACATCGATGTCGTCGTCCACCACGACGACGTAGCGGCCGAGGTACGCGCCCGCGTGCACGGTCGCGGCGAGATGGCCGGCCTGCCGGGCGTGCCCGGCGTAGCGCTGCTCGATCGAGACGGCGTTGAACAGCCGGGATCCACCGACCTCATGACACCAGACGCCCTTCAGTCCCGGCAACCCAGCCGCCTCGAGCTGCTGGCGGAGCTGGGCCGAGCGCAGGAAGGCCCGGTAGAACGACTGCTCGTCTGGAGGCTGGTTCGGCGGGGATCCGAGGATGATCGGGTCGTTGCGGTGATAGATCGCCTCGACCTGCATGAACGGCTCGGGCCGGGCGTCGCTGGCATAGTAGCCGGTCCACTCGCCGAACGGTCCTTCGACGATCCGTTCGGTCGGATCGACCCAGCCTTCGATGACGATCTCAGCATCGGCCGGGAGCGGCAGGCCGGTGATGGGTCCCTTCACCACCCGGAACGGCTCCCCGCGAACCCCACCGGCCCAGTCGTACTCGGTCAGGCCGAACTGCACCTCGGTGGCGGCGGCCAGGAACAGGAGCGGGTCGCCGCCGGCGACGAACGCAATCGGCATCTTCTCGCCGCTCGCGAGCCAGGCGTCACGGTGCATCCGGCCATGCTTCCCGGGCGAGATGTAGAAGCCCAGCTTGTTCTTGTCATGCACCATCACCCGATAGCAGCCCAGGTTGACCCAGCCGTTCTCGCGGTCCCGGGTGATGTCGAAGCTGCCGGTGCCGATGTACCGGCCGCCGTCGTCCTCATGCCACTTGGGCGCCGGGAAGATCGTCAGGTCGACGTCCGCGCCGCGGATAACGTTCTCGAAGATCGGACCGTCCTTCACCTCGGTCGCGGGGATCGGCGTGATGCCCTCGCTCACCCGCTTCTGCCACGCTTTGACCAGATCTTCCGGCGCGGCCTTCGGGTCGAGGCCGAGGGTGAGGGCGAGCCGGGGGAACCAGCCCAGCCCGTTGGACAGTACGCGGAAGCCTTTCTTGTACCCGGGAATCTCATCAAACAGGAGCGCCGGGGTGCCGTGGACCCGACCGGCCAGCTCGGTCGCCATGCCGATCTCGTCCTCGGAACGCGCGCCACGGATGACCCGCAGCTCGCCAAGCTCGTCGATCCGCTGCAACCAGTCGCGAAGGTCACGGAACGTACGGGTCGGGCGCTCGGCGACAGCCATCCTCTTCATCTCCCACCCCGCCCCGGCCTCGGGTCACGGGTCCCAATTAGCAAATGGTTATACCACCGACCGAGCCGTCCAGGGAGGGCACGCTCCTCGCCCCGCGGGGCCAGCACCCTCACCTTGCGGTGCTCACGTCCCTTTGTAGTTCGGCTTGCGCTTCTCCGTGAATGCGGTCACGCCCTCGCGGGCGTCTTCCGACGCGAAGAGCCGACCCACCGCCTCGTGCTCGTAGAGCATCGCGTCCTGGAAGGGCATGCCGCCACCCAGCACCGTCGCAAGCTTGATCCGGCCGAGGGCCAGGGTCGGGCCGCTCGCCATCTTCGCGGCATACTCGTGGGTCTTCTCCTGCAGCTCGGCCACCGGGTACAGCTCATCGACGATGCCGAGCTCCTTGGCCTGGGCCGGCGCGACCGCCGCGCCGCGCAGCATAAGGTCGAGAGCCTTCTGCCGACCGATGAGCCGCGGCAGGCGCTGGGTGCCGCCGGTACCCGGCAGGACCCCGAGCGTTACCTCGGGCAGGCCGATGTTGTAGCTCCCTTCCGCCGCGAAGCGGAAGTCGCAGCAGAGCGCGATCTCCAGGCCGCCGCCGAGGCAATGGCCGTTGATCGCCGCGACGACGACCTTCGCGGTGCGCTCGAATTTGGACATCACCTCGTTCGCGTGGATCACGAACGCGGCCTGATAGTCGGCATCGGTGGCGGCGAACATCTTCACGTCCGCACCCGCGGAGAAGAACTTTTCGGAGGCGCTGCGGACGACGATGGACCTCACCGCGGCGGTGAACCGCGCCTGGTCGATCGCCGCCGAGAGATCGTCCAAGAACGCCTTGTCGTAGGAGTTGGCCGGGGGCCGATCCAGCACGATGTGCCCGACGGCATCCCGGATCTCCAGTCGTACGACGCTCATGACCACCTCCCACCCGATTCACGGGTTTCCGGCACAATCTAACCAACTAGTCAGTAGGCGTGCGGCCGGGGCCGCAGTGCCACAGGACGACGGTGGAGGTTCCATGGCGAAGATGTTCATCAACGGCGAGCTTGTCGACGCGAAGAGCGGCAAGACCATCGAGGTCCGCAACCCGGCCAACGGGTCGGTCGTCGGTTCGATCCCCCGCGGAAGCGTCGATGAGGTCAATGCGGCGGTCGACGCGGCCGCGACGGCCTTCCCGGCGTGGGCCGGGCTGCCGCCGAGCAAGCGGGCCCAGCTGCTCCATGCCGCGGCCGAGAAGATGAAGGCCGCGGTGCCGGAGCTCGCGAAGCTGCTGTCCCAGGAGCAGGGCAAGCCGCTGGCGCACGCGGTGCTCGAGGCCTCGCGGGTCCAGGAGAACCTCGAGTACTACGCCGGCCTGGCGGACAAGATCCGCGGCGACTACGTGCCGCTGGATGATCCGGCCAAGTTCGGGCTCACGATCCGCCGGCCCATCGGAGTCGTAGCCGCGATCACTCCGTGGAACTTCCCGCTCACCCTCATGGCGAACAAGATCTGTCCGGCCCTCGCGACCGGCTGCACGGTGGTCCTGAAGCCCGCGTCGACGACGCCGCTAGCCACGCAGCGCGCGGTCGAGATCATCAATTCCGCGGGCCTCCCCCCAGGGGTCCTGAACATCGTGCACGGCTCCGGCGCGGAGATCGGCGATGCGCTCGTCTCGCACCCCAGGATCAACAAGGTCGCGTTCACCGGCCAGACCGAGACCGGCAAACGGATCATGAAGCTCGCCGCCGACCACGTGACCCGGGTCACCCTCGAGCTCGGGGGAAGCGACCCGATGATCGTCTGCGACGATGCGGACATCCGCCGGGCATCCGCGGCCACGGCGATCGGCCGGTTCTTCAATGCCGGCCAGGCCTGCCTCGCGGTGAAGCGGGTGTACGTGTTCGCATCGGTGGCCGAGGAGTTCATGACGAAGATCGCCGACCGGGCGAAAAAGGAATGGAAGGTCGGCGACGGGCTGGCCGAGGGCACCAAGATGGGCCCGCTCCACACCGAGCAGCAGCGCGCCGAGGTGGAGGCCCAGGTCGCCGACGCGGTGAAGAAGGGCGCGAAGGTCCTGGCCGGCGCGAGCCGCCCCGAGGGCAAGGAATTCGACAAGGGCTGGTTCATGGACGCGACGGTCCTCAGCGAGGTCCCGGACGACTCACTGATGCTCACCGAGGAGGTCTTCGGACCGGCGCTGCCGATCGTCATCGTGAACGATCTCGATGAGGCGATCGCGAAGGCGAACGCGAGCGTCTATGGCCTGGGCTCGTCGATCTGGACCAAGGATCTGGCCAAGGCCCGCCGGGCCGTCGAGCAGATCCAGGCCGGATACACCTGGGTGAACGACATCCAGGTCGCGTACGACCAGCTCCCGTTCGGCGGGGCCAAGCAGTCCGGATTCGGCAAGGAGCACGGCCTCGAGGCGCTCGACGGCTACCTGGAGAAGAAGTCGGTGGTGCTCTCGGCGGGCTAGGAGCGGGCCCGCAGCCACGCGACATACTCGGCCAGACCGCGACGGAGGTCGTAGCTGGGACGCCACCCCAGCTCGGCCGCCGTTCGCGACAGATCCAGCGGCGCGTCGATGACATCGGGGTTCGCGTCGGCGCCGGCATCGACCACTTCGACCTCAGCCCCGCCCGCCGCGGTCCCGATGGCGGCGGCCAGCTCGGTGACCGTCACCGGCTCGCCGGAGCCCACGTTGAAGACGCTGTGCCGCGGCGCGGTGGCGAAGCCCGCCGCGACGAGGGCCCCGGCGGCGTCGTCGGCGTAGACCAGCTCCTGGCGCCCGGGCCAGCGCCGCTTCAGCGAGGTCCGGCCCTGGGCCATGACGGCACCGAGAGCCTCATGGATCACCCGCGAGACGCCCCCGCCCGGCCGCTCGGCCGGCCCGTACAGCGCCGCGAAGCGCACCGCGAGGAACGACAGGCCCGACGAGCGGGCGTACGACAGCCCCAACAGCTCGGCCGAGCGCTTCGTCGCGGCGTAGACCGTCGCCCCGGCGGCGGGATGATCCTCGGTCACCCGGTCCGCGGGCACCGACGCGTCGTACACCACGACCGAGCTGGTGAGCACCACCCGGCCGATCCCGCCGGTCCGAGCGGCCTCCAACACCGCAGCCGTGCCGAGCACGTTCACCCGCACGGTGTCGTACGGCCGGGCGACGCCCGCGGGGGTCAGGAGGCCGGCGGTGTGCAGGATCCGCTCCGGCCGGTACCGGGCCACGCACTGGGCGAGCGCGTTCTGGTCGCACACGTCGCCGGTGACCCCGGTCACCCCCGCACCGGACGGCGGCGGGGCCAGGTCGTAGACCACGGCCTCCTCGCCGCGCGTCCGCAGCAGCTCGACCGCGCGCGCACCGACCATCCCGTAGCCGGTGACCAGGGTCGTCACCGGTCCGCGCTCCGCGATGCAGTCACGCGTTCGATCATCGCTGCACAATAGTCGGCGATGGATGACGTGGTCGAAGTCACCTCATACGCTGAGGTTCTCGAGGCGCTGCGGGCCTCGGCGAAGTTCGCGGTCGTGATGGACGCCGAGAGCGAGCCGATCCGCGCCGGCACGGTGTTGCGGATCGACGATGAGCCGCACACCAAGCGGCGCCGGCTGCTCAATCGGCTCGTCTTCAAGGGCGGCCACACCCGGCTGCGCGACACCGTGCTGCGACCGGCGCTCGAGCGCGATCTCGCCTCGGTGCTCGCCCGGCCGGACGCCGACGGCATCCCGCGCGCGGATCTCATCCCGTTCGCGACCCGCCTTCTCGTGGAGCTCGTGGCGGCGATGATCGGCCTCGACGAGGCGAAGTCCGCGGCGGGCCTGGCCGAGCTCGTTCGGATCCACACCGAGCTTGTGGCCTTCCCCCGGCTCCAGACCCAGCTGCGCTCCGCGGCACCGCCCCTTGCCGGCGGCGACGCCACACTGCGGGAGGCGATCGCGCGTCAC
Organism: Candidatus Limnocylindria bacterium; assembly: GCA_036565345.1. GTDB lineage: Bacteria > Chloroflexota > Limnocylindria > P2-11E > P2-11E > UBA4735. The sequence goes on from DATCNH010000057.1 coordinate 14,764, forward strand.
GAGGCGGCCAAGGCCGAATTCGTCGAGCGCTTCTACCGGCCGGCGATGGACGCGCGGCGAGCCCTCGTCGCCCGGCACGACGCGGGCGAGCTCGGCGACGACGATCTGCCGCGGGACTTCCTGACCATGGTGGCGGCCCACGCCGATCCGCGGTTCGACGACGAGCCGGATCTGCCGGTGCGCCATGCGATCGTGGACCTCCTCCACGCCGGCACGGGGACGACCGTCGGCGCACTCGTCCGCGCGATCGACGAGCTGGACCGCCACCTGCGCGCCCATCCGGACGATCTGCCGCTGCGAACCGACCCGGCGTTCCTCTCCGCGGCGGTGAACGAGACCGTGCGGCTGCACTCGGCGAATCCCGCCGAGATCCGGCGCGCGCTGATCGACCTGACCCTCGGCGGCGGAACCCAGGTCCGGGCCGGCCAGATCGTCGCCCTGCGGACCGGGTATGCCAATCGCGACCGCACGGTGTTCGGTGAAGATGCCGAGCGCTTCGATCCGCATCGCCAGGTCCCCGCGGGTGTCTACCCGTACGGCGTGGCCTTCGGGAGCGGACCGCACATGTGCTACGGGGTCCCGCTGGTCCTTGGCGACGAGGGCACCGACGGCAATCTGGTGTGCCTGCTCAAGCGCCTCTACGCGGTAGGCGTGCGGCCCGATCCCGATCGGCGGCCGCACACGCGGGAGACCATCGCCCACGCCGATCTCAAGACCATCGACTCCTACCCGGTCGTGTTCCGCCCGGACTGATCCAGGCCATCCCCGGTGGCCGCGGTCATGCGCCGCAGATGATCGGCGAGGACCGACGATTCGCTGCCGATCCCTCCGGGCCCGTCGGCCGAGCCGACCCCGAGGTACCGGTGCACGACGTCGGGCGACACGAGCAGCTCCTGGCCGGTGCCCTCCAGCGCGACCCGCCCGCCTTCCAACACATACGCCCGATCGGCGATCGCGAGGCTGCCGCGGGCGTTCTGCTCGACCAAAAGGATCGAGAGACCCCCCCGCCGAAGCGTGACCAGCCCGCTGAAGATCTCGCGGACCAGCGCCGGTGCCAGGCCCAAGGACGGCTCGTCGAGCATCAGTACCTGAGGCTTCGACATCAGGCCCCGGGCGATCGCAAGCATCTGCTGCTGGCCGCCGGAGAGGGCCGCCGCGTCGTGGGCGAGCCGCGGCACGAGTGCTGGGAAGAGCGTGAGGACCTCGTCCACGCGACCGGCAAGCTCGCCTGACGACAGCCGCGCGCGATACGCACCCAGGCGCAGGTTGTCGAGCACCGACAGCTCGGCGAATACCTGCCGCCGCTCGGGTACGTGGCTCAGACCGAGCCGGACGATGGCCGCCGGACCGAGGCGGTCGATCCGCCGACCGCCGGAGCTAATCTCGCCGGCGCTCGACCGGATGAGGCCGGATACGCACTTGAGCAGCGTGGACTTGCCGGCGCCGTTCGCGCCGATGAGCGCCACCAGCGACCCGTCGGCCACCGACAGGTCGACGCCGCGAAGCACGCCGATCCTTCCGTAGCCCGCGCAAAGGCCGCGGATCTCGAGCCCAGCCATCAGCCCATCGCCTTGCCCAGGTACGCGTCGATGACCCGCGGATCGGATTGGATCGCCGCGGGCGGCCCGTGGGCGATGCCCTTGCCCAGATCGAGGACGACCACGTCATCGGCGATCCCCATGACCAGCGACATGTTGTGCTCCACCACGACCACGGTGATCCCCGCGGCGCGAATGTCCCGCAGCGTGCCCGCCAGCTCGGAGGCCTCGCCGTCGTTGAGCCCAGCGGCCGGCTCGTCCAGCAGCAGCACCCGGGGACTGGCCATCAGGGCTCGCGCGAGCTCGACCTGCTTCTGCGAGCCAACGGGCAGCTCGGTCGCTGGATGATCGGCGCGCCCCCCAAGACCAAGTGCGCCGAGCAGGATCGCGGCCTCGTCCCGCAGCGCCCGCTCTTCCGCGGTCGCGCCGCGCGTCCGGAGCGCTTGCTGCCAAGGAGCGGAGCGAACCCGGCGATGCGCACCCACCTGGACGTTCTCGATCACCGTCGTGCCCGGCAGGACCCTCGCGGTCTGGAAGGTCCGGACCATGCCCCGCGCGGCGATCGCCGCAGGGTCAAGCCCGGCGAGCGAGCGGCCGAACAACAGCGCGTCGCCAGCGTCCGGCGGGACGAGGTTCGTCAGCAGATTGAACAGCGTGGTCTTTCCGGCCCCATTCGGACCGATGATCGCGGTGATCGAGCCGGCCCGGACGCTGAACGAGACATCGTCGACCGCTCGCACCCCGCCGAACGACTTTGCCAGCCCGCGGGCCTCAAGGGCGGTGGTGCCGGTCGTCACGAGCCTGGTCTCCGACGGCGCCAGGACGATGGCCGCCCGATCCGCGTGGCCGTCGCGACCAAGCCGGCCAGGCCACCGGGTAGGTACAGCAGCACGGCGACCAGGACCGCTCCCTCGACCAGGGTCTTGTACGCCACGAGCGGCTGAACGACCGACGGCAGCACCGTGATGAGCACGGCGCCAAGCACCGGGCCAACGAGGGTGCCCTGCCCGCCCAGCACCAGCATCGTCACCATCTCCAAGGAGCGGGGAGTGCTCATCAGCTCAGGCGCCAGGTAGCGGAAGTCGAACGCGTACAGGCTTCCGGCGAGCGAGGCGCAGCCGGCGCTCAGCATGAAGGCGGCGGTCTTGTACCGCGCCACCGGGATCCCCAGTGCCGCCGCCGCGACCGGATCGGCCCGGATCGCCTGGAGCGCTCGACCGAAGTCCGAGCGCACGAGATTCGTGAGCACGAACGCGACGGCGCCCACGACGCCCCAGACCAGGTAGTAGTTACCGATGGCGGTGTCGATGGCCCGTCCCGCGATCGAGAACGGCGGGATGCCGGTGAGGCCCGAGGGCCCGCCGGTGAGGTCAGGGATACCGATGATCAGCGAGTCCACCAGCAGACCGACCGCCAGGGTGGCGAGGGCCATGTACACGCCCCGCAGTCGCGCGGTGACCGCGGAGACGACCAGCGCGACGCCGAGCGTGACGACCAGGCCGACGAGGACCGCGATCAGCGGCTCGAGCTGGGTCCGGAGCACCAGGATCGCCGTCGCGTAGCCGCCGATCGCCATGAACGCCGCGTGGCCAAGGCTCACCTGGCCGGCGTAGCCCATCAGCAGATCGAGGCCCAGGATCGCTACAACGAACACGCCGGCGATGACCAGGGCCGCGGTGAGACCGCTCCCCCGCAGCGCGAGGGGCGCAACGAGGATGGCCAGGCCCATCGTCACCACGATCATCAGGCCGCGCCGGCCGGCGAACCGGATGACCGGCACGCTGCGCTCGAATGCGTCCGGTACGTCGATCCGGCGGGCCCGCGCGCCGAGCATGCCCCGCGGGCGCCACAGCAGGATCGCCAGCAGGAGCACGAACGAGATCGTCGGAGCGAAGACCGAAGAGATGTATCCCGCCGACAGCTGCTCGACCAGACCGAGCACCAGCCCGCCGACGACTGCACCGAAGAACGAGCCCATCCCACCGAGCGCGACCGCGATGAAACCGGCATTCGTGAAGTAGCGACCGGTGTCGAACTGCAATGAGACGAGCGGGCCGACCGCGGCACCGCCGAGCGCCCCCAGCCCGGCCGCGGCCGCATAAGAGAGCAGCGTCAGACGCGGGACGTCGATGCCCATGAGCGCGGCGGCGAGGGGATTCTCGCCAGAGGCCCGCAGGGCCTTCCCGACCGTGGTCCGGGCCAGGACGTAGGCGAGCCCGGCGACGATCAGGGCGGTGATCGGTACGATCGCCGCGGCCTGGGTCGGCAGCCGGACACCGGCGATGACGAATGGCGCCTCGCCGAAGAACGAGGGCACCGCGTAGGGCTGGCTGCCCCAGATGAGCAGGGTGGCGCCCTCGAAGAAGGTCAGCAGGCCCGCGGTGAGGATGAGGATGCCGGCGGTCGAGAGCTTACCGAGGGCCCGATGCAGGACGAGCCATTCGACGAGCGCGCCGACCACGGCCAGGAGACCGACCGCGCCCGCGATGGCGAGCGGCAGGGGCCAGCCCCCACCCACCTCGAGGGAGTAGAAGACGAGCGCCCCCAGGATCACAAAGGCCCCCTGGGCCAGGTTGAGCACGCCCGCGACTCGGTAGACCAGCGTGAAGCCGATCGCGACGAGCGCGTAGATCGCTCCGACGAGAAGTCCCCCGAGGACGATCTCGATCGCCTGGCTCATCGTGCCGCGGCCCCGGCTCGCGCTGTTCGGCTAGGGCGCACTCACCGGTACCCAGGTCTTCTGAACCGGGTCCCAATGGGTCACGAGTGCCTGGCTGGAGTTGAGACCACGCTGCGGCTCGGCGGTGAAGTCATACATCCCGTTCACCCCGGCGAAGCCCTTGAGCCCCGCGATAGCCTCGCGCAGCTGCGCGGCGGTCGCGTTCGGGCCAAGCTTCTGGAGCGTGGTGATCACGATGAGCGCCGGGTCCCAGGCGAGCGAGGTGCCGATGTCGGGCTTGACGCCCGCCGCCGCCAACGCGTCGTCGTAGACCTTGAGTGCATCCTTCACCGTACCGGCCGGAAGGTTCTTCGAAGCCGGCCACTCGGGAGCCGGAATGAGCAGCTCCTTCGGCAGGAACGCCGCGTACTGCTCCATCTGGGCGTAGGTCATGTTGCCATCGGTGGTCGCGATCGGGATGTCGAGGCCACCCTGGGCGGCGCCGCGGAACACCGTGGCCACCGGCGTCCCGGTGCTCCAGGCCACCAGGGCCTGCGCCCCAGAGGCCTTGATCCGGCTGATCTGCGCCGACACGCTCACGTCGGTGGTGTTGAAGTGCTCCTGAGCGACCATGGTCACCCCGGGGGTCTCGGCCACGGCGGTCTTGATCGCGTTGTCGGCGTCCTGACCGGTCGCGTCGCTCGACGTGAGCGAGGCGATCTTGGTCATGCCCTTGGCCTTGAAGTACTTGAACAGGGCCCGGTTGAGGTCGATGGTCGAGACCGAGCTGGTGAACGAGTAGCTGTCCTTGGCCGGGTGGATCCCCGGCGAGAAGCAGTACAGGACCGGTCCGTTCGCGACGATCGGCGCCGCCGCGTTGCACGACGCCACCAGCGACGGGCCGAGGATCACCGGGACGTTCTTCGCCTTGATCTGGTTGACCAGCTGCACATCGGTCGCCGGCGTCGTGGCGTCGTCGTAGTAGGTGAACTTCACCGGACGGCCGCCGATCCCTCCCTTCTTGTTCACCACACCCTCAAGCGCGTCGAGGGCCTGCTTCTCCGGCTTGCCCAGGAACGCCGCCCCGCCGGTGAGCGGGAGGATCACGTGGATCTCGTACGGCGTCCCCGTGGTCGCGGCGGCGGCCGTCGCGACCGCATCCGTCGCCTTGGAGGTCGCCGATGGTGTCGCCGCGGGCGACGCGCAGGCCACCGCGGCGAATAGCCCCGCGATGGCAAGACCGATCATCCGAGTCGACCGACGCATCTCATCCTCCACGATCTCGCCAGCGAATGGTCAAACCATTAGCCAGAACCCTGCGGACGATACCGCCTCAGCACGGCTGAGGCAACGGTCGGGCTGCCCTACGGCGCCGGGATGGACGGGAGGAGCGGCTCGTATAGCTCGCGAAATGCGGCCGGGAGCTCGATCGCACGGCCGGTCGCGGCGCCCGGGGCCGACCGAGCGACACAGACGACCACGACCTCGCCCTCCGCGGCCCGGACGCCATCGCGGACCCGATCGACCGTGAAACGCATCGTCGCCACCCGCGGGCGCAGCTCCGCGACATGGAAGCCGACCCGGATGCGATCCCCGAACGTGACCGAGGCAAGGTACCGGCAACGCGCGTCCACCCGGGGGAACCTTGCCCTGTGGGTCTCGAGCAGGGTGTGCCACGACGTCCCCCGCTCGTCCATGAAGGCCACCACCGCGGCTTCGTAGAAACTGAAGTAGTTCACGTAGTAGGCGACCCCGGCCGGATCGCAATCCGACCAACGGACCTGCAGCTCGGTGCTGTACTCCCCGTTCGCGACGGTCAACGCATCATCCGGCCGCCATCCACGGCGAGGGTCTGGCCAGTGATGAAGGACGCGGCCGGTGAGGCCAGGAACAGGATCGTTCCGGCCACGTCCTCGGGGATCTGCATCCGCGGGATCGAGCGCGCCGCGATCGTCGCGGCCTGACGGCTGCGCTCCTCGGGGCTCGTGGCCTCGGTCGGCGTCGCTCCGGGGGCGATCGCGTTCACCGTGATCCCCGCCCGCCCGAGCTCGCGGGCCAGCGCGCGGGTCAGTCCGATGACCCCGGCCTTCGAGGCAACGTAGTGGACCGGCGCTCCGCCGCCATGCAGCGCCGTGCCCGACGAGATGTTCACGATCCGGCCGCCGCCCCGAACCCGCATCTGTGGCACCAGGACCTTGGCGCAGAGGAACGGACCGCGCAGGTTCACCGCCATGACCCGGTCCCACTCGGCCCCGCGGAGCGTCTCGACCCCGTCGTTGGCGATCGCGACCGTGGCGAAGATCGCCGCGTTGTTCACCAGGACGTCCGCGCCGCCGAACGCGCCGGCCACCCGCTCCGCCATCCGACCCACGCTGGCCTCGTCGGCGACGTCGGTGGCGACCCCGATCGCCTCCGGGCCGACGGCACGGCACTCCGCCGCCACCCGCTCGGCCGCCGAGCCGTCCAACTCCGCCACGACGACCCGCGCCCCGGCGCCGGCGAGCGCGAGACAGATGATCCGCCCGATCCCGTTGCCCCCGCCGGTCACGACGGCGACGGTCCCCGGCTCCGGCGCGGTGGCGAGGCTCAGAGGGTCAACGTCGGGCGGAGGCCGTACTTCTGGGCGTTCTTGGTGTGGTGGCCCACGATCGCCTCCCACATCCCCTCCGACGAGAACCCGCCCTTGGGTAGGCCGACCATCTCCCGCGAGGCATCCACGAACGCCCGGAGCATCGGCGCGAACTCGTCCTGCCACTCCTGGACGACCTCCTGGTTCCGCGGGTCATCCTCGACCAGGGCGCGCATCATCGCCACGCCGAGGGCCATGTGCCGCGGCTCGTCGGTGAGCCGGGTCCGGTGGTTCGCCGCGGTGAGGTAGTCGTCGTGGGCCTCGGCGATCTTGATCAGCGCGGGAAAGGCGACCACCGCGCTGGCGCTCTCCAAGAATAGGCCACCCTTGACCGCGATCTCGAACGGGTCGTCGATCGAGAGGAGATGGTCGAAGACACCCTTGGCCTTCGTCTCCTCGTAGATCGACCTCCGCTCGCGGTCCTCCAGGCCGATCGTCTCGAGGACCGCGCGGTCCATCTCGGAATGGTGCAGCTCGTCCATCTGCTGGCAGACGCAGCAGGCGATGAACTCGTTCATCTCGAGCGGCGCGTGCGACGCCGCGGTCCCCATGTATTGGGCCGAGGAGAGCTCGCCGTAGTAAAGGACCACCCATCGGCGGCGCATCGCCGCGATGTACGCCGGATCCAGGCGCAGCTCCCGCTTGTCCTCGGGCAGGCTCGCGATCTCATCGAAGTAGCGCTGCTTTTCCTGGGCATGCAGCCGGATGTGCTTCGCGAAGGTCAGACCGCCGGGCGCGGTGAATCGCTTGGGGTCCTTCAGCGTGACGCGAGTACGTGTGGCCATGACACTGCACCGCCTCTCCGAATCGGATGACCGCCTCGGATAGTAAAGTCTGGGACGATGCCGGGACCGACGATGAGCGAGCGCGCCAGCGAGCTGTTGGACGCCGCCCGTCAGACGCTTCTTGCGCTGGGCCGTACCGCCACGAGCCCACTCGTCTCGAAGATCGCGGCGGACGGCGTGCGCCGGATCGAGTGGTCGGGGAGCTGGCTCGACCAGCCCTACCTCCCGGGCGCACCGGGTGAGCCCGTCCAGGGCGACACCCGAGCGCTCGAGCGGCGGCTCCACGAGCTCACCGACGCGTTCGAGGAGCTGGTGGAGGACCTTGAGGGCGACGACCCGGTGCGCAACGCGAACGGGGTCCAGACCGGTAGCCTGGCATTCGCGATCACCGGCGCGACCGCCGCGTGGCTGCGTCGTCTGGCCGCGCTCGAGCGATCCGCCGACAGCGGATCGCGCCGAGCGGCGCCGCCACCCTGATCGACCGCGGAGCGGGGCCTCCCGCGACAGAGCAGCCGCTCTGCGAGTCGGGCGACGCCGTCCTCGCCAGGTCCGGACGGTCATAAGAGCGCGCGAGCTGCCGCCGGAAGTCCTCGCGATCTTCGCTCGCCTCGCCGACGAGGCGCTCAGCGCGCGCGCAGGCTGACCAGGGCAGCGGCGGCGG
>DATCNH010000058.1:0-11529 GCA_036565345.1 Candidatus Limnocylindria bacterium
CAGGCGCGGTCGCGGCTGCCGCCTCCCGGAGCTGCGAGCGCCAGCTCGCGAGCCGCTTCTCAGCCTCTGCCAGCGCCGTCCAGGTGAAGTCGAGTCCCTTCCGGTAGCTGACGCCCAGGGCGAGCATCCGGAATGCGAGTGGGTCGTGTCCCCGCGCGATGAGGTCATCCAGGCGGAAGAACCCCCCCGCCGACTTCGCCATCTTCGTGCGATCGACCTTCAGGAAGTGATGGTGCAGCCAGTAGGCCACGAACGGCTTACCCGTGGCCGCCTCTGATTGCGCGATCTCGCACTCGTGATGCGGGAACAGGTGATCCTCTCCACCGGAGTGGATGTCGAATGTTTCACCGAGATACCGCATCGACATCGCCGAGCACTCGATGTGCCATCCGGGGTTCCCGCGTCCCCAGGGAGAGTCCCACTGCTGAAGATCGCCCGGCTTCGCCGCGCGCCAGAGCGCGAAGTCGAAGGGGTTGCGCTTGTTCGGATTCACCTCGACCCGCGCACCGGCCTGGCGTTCGTCGGGCGGCTCCGGGTTGAGCCGTGTGCCGTACCCGGTGAACGTCGTCGTGTCGAAATACACACCATCGGACGCGACGTAGGCGTTGCCGGAGGCGATGAGCCGCTCGATGAGCGTGAGCATCTCCGGGATGTGGGCGGTCGCCTTCGCGATCACATGGGGATCGAGGATGTTCAGCTTCGCACGATCGACCATGAATTGCGCGGTGTACCGCTCGGCCATCGCCAGCGGATCCACGCCCTCGCGGGCCGCTCCGACCGCCATCTTGTCCACACCGGCGGTATCGGCATCGTCCACAAGGTGCCCGACATCGGTGATGTTCATGACCTGCATCACCCGATGCCCGAGATACTCGAAGGTCCGTCGAACGACATCGGCGGCAAGGTACCCATAGAGGTTCCCGATGTGCTGGTAGTCATAGACCGTCGGGCCGCAGTTGTAGATGCCGACCGCCCCGGGCGTAAGGGGCGTGAACGGCTCCACGGTGCGTGTCGCGCTATTGAACAGCTGGATGGTCACGCGGTCGCGGGCCTCCTACAGCTCGGTCTGCTCCACGAGAGCCGTCGCCAGTGCGGCGATCGCCTCGCCGGCGCCGACGATGCCGAGCCCGTCATTCGTCGTCGCCTTCACGCTGACCGCGTCGCGCCCGACCCCGAGCGCCCCCGCGATCCGATCGCGCATCGCCGCGAGATGCCCTTGCAGCCGCGGCTCCTGCGCAATCACCGACGCGTCCACCGAGCCGACCCGGTAGCCCGCACCGCCGACGAGCGCCGCGACCCTCGTCATGAGCCGGAGGCTGTCGGCACCCAGATAGGCCGGATCGGCGCTCGGGAAGTGCGTCCCGAGGTCGCCGAGCGCCGTGGCGCCGAGCAGCGCGTCCATGATCGCGTGAGCGAGGACGTCGCCATCGGAGTGTCCCGCGAGCCCGGTGGGGTGATCGATCGCGACCCCGCCAAGGATGAGCCGGCGGCCGGGCACGAGACGATGGATATCGTAGCCGATGCCGCTCCGGACCGACCCCGTCACGACCGCGTGACCACGGTCGCGTGGATCGCCGCGAGACCCTTGGCGACGAGCTCGCGCGCGTACCCCAGATCCTCCATCGTCGTGAGCTTGAGGTTGCGGCGGTCGCCCTGGACCAGGCGTGCCTCCTGCCCCGACGCGATGACCGCCGCGGCGTCGTCGGTGAACGTCCGGTCGCCGGCCGCGGCGCGGGCTCGCTCGAGCACCGGACGGCGAAAGACCTGCGGCGTCTGCACGAGCGTGAGCCCGGAGCGATCGACCTCTTCGAGCGACCGGCCCCCGGCGTCCGCGCGACGCACCGTGTCGGCGACCGCCAGGCCCGGTACCGCCGAGCCGTGCTCCGCCGCTTCCGCGACCAGCCGAGCAAAGAGCGACGGGGCCGTGAACGGCCGGGCCGCGTCATGGATCGCGATGACGTCGTGCGTGACCAACGCCGCGAGCGCGGCCCAGCTTGACGCGGTGCGGCTCGCTCCACCCGGGATGACCCGGACGGCGTATTCCGCGACGAGCGCGCGCACGGCGGGCTCGCGGCCGACCGGTGCGACGACGAGGATCTCGGCGAACGCACCCGAAGCGATCGCGGCGGCGATCGACCAGGCGAGGACCGGGCGGCCGCCAAGGTCGGCGCTTACCTTGTCGGCGCCGGCACGGGTGGAGCTGCCGGCGGCGAGGATCGCGAGGCCGGCGGTCATCGCGCGCGCCGGCGGCTCAGTGGCCGATCGCCCGGGGCCGGCGGAGGCCTTCGGGCTCCCCGCCCTTCAGCTGGGCGAAGATCATCCGACCCCCGACCGTCTGGAGGACCCGCATGACCGTCACTGGGATCTCCGTCCCGAGGGCGCGCCCGCCGTTCTCGATGACGATCATCGTGCCATCCTCGAGATAGCCGACACCCTGACCAGGCTCCTTTCCCTCCTGGATGACGCGAACGTGCATCTCCTCACCAGGTAGAACGACCGGACGAACCGCCTTCGCCAGATCGTTCATGTTCAGCACGGTGACGCCGTGGATCTCGGCCACGCGATTGAGCCCATAGTCGTTCGTCATGATCGTGATACCCAGGCTTCGGGCGAGCGTCACAAGCTTCGCGTCGGCGCCACTCTCCGGGGGGTCGGCATCGCTGATCTCGACCTTGACCGTCGATTCCTTCTGCATCTTTGCCAGCATCTCGAGGCCGCGACGACCGCGATCGCGCCGGCTCGCATCGCTCGAGTCCGCAAAATACTGGAGCTCGGCAAGGATGAACCGCGGAACGATCAGCGTGCCCCGGACGAAGCCCACTCGTACGACATCGGCGACCCGGCCGTCGATGATGACCGAGGTGTCGAGGAGGATGCGCGGATCCCCGGCTCGCTCGCCTCGTCCGCCACGGATCCCTCGGATGAGCCCGAACAGCTCGGCCCGCTGGATGATGCCCGCCGCGGTACCACCGGCCCCGAGGACGGCCGCACCGAGGAGTGGCGCGAACCTGCCTAGCTCGCCGGGAAGGAACGAGAGCGGGAAGGCGAGGAACAGCGCGAGGATGAGGCCGACGCCCAGGCCGGCGGCGCCGCCGACGAGGTCCGCCGCCTGGGTCTCCCGGATCCGGCGCTCGATCGCAATGATCGGTCGGACCGTCGCGTAGGGCGCGCCGAGCCAGCCGAGGATGGCGCAAGCGATCCCGAGAAGCAGAACAACGGTGACCGCGTTGCTGAGCGGCGCGACCTGGCTGACCTGGAGGAGCTGCGCGGCGAGGAAGAAGCCGAAGAAGAAACCGAAGAGTGCACCGGCCAAACGGATGAAGAACATGATCTTTCTTGACGCTCCTTTCGTTCGTGGTGCGCCGCTCCCGTGGCCCGACCGATGAAGATGTGGCCGCCGGTCCGGGGGCTGGCGCCTTGAAGATCGACCATCGGCCGAAATATACGCCCGCCCTACGCGGTGGAGATGCCCGAACGGGTGAGCGCCTCATGGAGCGAGGGTACCCCGATGACCTCGAGGCCGACGCCGTCGACATCGCCCCGGCTGGCCGCCGGGATGATCGCGCGGCCGAATCCCAGCCGCTCGGCCTCGCGCAGGCGCGCCGAGACCCGCTGCACCCGCCGCAGCTCGCCTCCCAGGCCAAGCTCCCCCAGAAAGATCGTGTGCGGATCGGCCGGCAGATCGCGGTGGGCCGACGCGAGAGCGACCGCAAGGCCGAGATCGGTCGCCGGCTCCCGGACCCGGAGGCCCCCAACCAGGTTCACGTACACATCGTGGGATCCGAGGTTCACGCCCGCGCGCTTGCTCAGGACGGCAAGCAGCAGGACGACGCGCTGCAGGTCGACGCCGTTGGCGTTCCGTCGTGGCAGGCCAAAGCTGGTGGGGGTGACGAGCGCCTGGACCTCGACCAGGAGCGGCCGGGTTCCCTCGAGGGTCGGAACGACGACGCTTCCCGCGACGCCGCGGCTGCGCTCCTCAAGGAACACCTCCGAGGGATTCGCCACTTCGCGAAGCCCGACCTCCGCCATCTCGAAGACGCCGACCTCGTCGGTCGATCCGAAGCGGTTCTTCGTCGCGCGCAGGATCCGGAACGAATGGAAGCGCTCACCCTCGAGGTACAGGACGGCGTCGACGATATGCTCGAGCACCCGGGGCCCGGCGACGTTCCCTTCCTTGGTCACGTGGCCGACCAGAAAGATGGGGACTCCGTCGCCCTTCGCGACCTCGAGGAGGCGAGCGGTGCACTCGCGCAGCTGCGACACTCCTCCGGCAGCCGAGCCGATGGCGTCGGAGCTCATTGTCTGGATCGAGTCGATGACCACGAATAGCGGCCGCAGGGATCGGATCGCCTCGATGACCGCGGCGAGGTCGGTCTCCGCGAGGAGGTAGATCCCGGCACCGTCGATCCCGAACCGTCGGGCGCGCATTTTCACCTGGGCCGCCGACTCCTCACCCGAGACGTAGAGGATCGCCCCGCGTTGACGAAGCGACGCCGAGGCCTGCATCAGCAGCGAGCTCTTGCCGATCCCCGGATCGCCGCCCAGAAGCACGAGCGATCCCTGCACGATCCCTCCGCCAAGCACGCGGTCCAGCTCGCCGATCCCGGTCGAGATCCGCTCCTCCGCGTCGGCCGAGACCGCGTCGAGCGCGATCGGAGCGCGCGGCGCACGAGCTGGCGCCGTCCGGCCCTTGACCGGCGCGATCACCCGTTCTTCGACGAGCGTGTTCCAGCCGTCGCACCCAGGGCAGCGTCCGACCCAGCGGGGCGCGGCAGCACCGCACTGTTGACAGACGAAGGCGGTCTTCGGGGGCCCGGAACGGGTGGCCATCGGCTCAAGTATCGGCGCCCGGATGACGGACGGCCGCGGACCCGCCGGGTCGAGGGTCCTAGGGAGCGACGGGCTCCGGCTTGCGCGCGCCCTCGTCCAGGACCGCCTCACCCTTTGTGATGGCGAGCTTCCCGTCGAGCGCGTCGATCCGGACGATGTCGCCGGGCGCGAAGGCCCCGAGCAGGAGCATCTCCGCCAGCGGATCCTCGATCTCGTTCTGGATCGCGCGGCCGAGCGGCCGTGCGCCGAAGTTCGAGTCGTATCCGACGGTCGCGATGTGGTCCTTCGCGGGCTCGGCGATGTCGAGGCTCATCGCCTGTGATGCGAGCTGCTTGCGGACCCGGTCCAACTCGATCTCGACGATCTGGCGGATCTCCGGACGGGTGAGCGGCTGGAAGACCACCGTCGCGTCGATCCGGTTCAGGAACTCCGGACGGAAGAACCGCTTCATCTCATCGCTCACGCGCTCCTTCATCCGCTCATAGGCTGCCTGTGCCTCGGGATCGTCGCCGGTGCCCTTGCCCCGGAAGCCGAGCGAGGCTTCGCTCTTCAGCATCTTCTGCGCGATGTTGCTGGTCATGATGATGATCGTGTTGCGGAAGTCGACGGTCCGGCCCTTCGCGTCGGCGAGCCGGCCTTCGTCGAATACCTGGAGCAGGATGTTGAAGACCTCGGGGTGGGCCTTCTCGATCTCGTCGAGGAGGATCACGCAGTACGACTTCCGGCGCACGGTCTCGGTGAGCTGCCCGCCCTCTTCGTACCCGACGTAGCCGGGCGGCGAGCCGACGAGCCGCGACACGTTGTGCCGCTCCATGTAGTCGGACATGTCGATCTTGATCATGTTGTCCTGATTGCCGAACATGAACTCGGCGAGGTGGCGCGCCAGATGCGTCTTGCCGGTCCCGGTGGGTCCGACGAAGAAGAACACGCCGATCGGCCGGCGCGGATCCTTCAGCCCGGCGCGGGCGCGCCGCACCGCCCGAGAGATCGTGGTGATCGCCTCGTTCTGGCCGATGACCTTGGCGTGCAGCGCCTCTTCCATCTTCAGGAGCTTCTGGGTCTCCTCCTCGGCCAGGCGCCGCACCGGGATCCCGGTCCACATCGAGACGACCTCGGCGATGTCCTCGTCGGTGACCTCCGGCCGCTTCTGGGACTGCGCGAGGAGCCAATCCGCCTTGGCCTGCTGCAGCTTGTCCTGCTGGGTGCGCTCGGCCTGGCGCAGCGTCGAGGCCAGCTCGTACTGCTGGGCCTCCATCGCCGCCTCTTTTTCGCCGACCATCCGGTCCAGCTCCCGTTGTGCATCCTTCATCTCGCTCGGGAGCGTCGAGTACCGGAGCCGGACCCGGCTGGCGGCCTCGTCCATGAGATCGATCGCCTTGTCCGGAAGGAAGCGGTCGGTGATGTAGCGCGCGGCCAGCTCGGCCGACGCCTTGACCGCTTCGTCGGTGATCGTGACCTTGTGGTGATCCTCGTAGCGGGATCGGATGCCCTTCAGGATGAGCTGGGTGTCCTCTATCGTGGGTTCCTCGACCATGACCGGCTGGAACCGGCGCTCGAGTGCGGCGTCCCGCTCGATGTACTTTCGGAACTCGTCGAGGGTCGTGGCGCCGATGCATTGCAGCTCGCCGCGGGCCAGCGACGGCTTCAGGATGTTCGCCGCATCGACCGCGCCCTCCGCCGCGCCGGCGCCGACCAGGGTGTGCAGCTCGTCGATGAACAGGACGACGTCGTGGGCGTGCCGAAGCTCTTCGATGATCTTCTTGAGCCGCTCCTCGAATTCCCCCCGGTACTTGGTCCCGGCGACCAGCGACCCGATGTCGAGCGTCAGCACCCGCTTGTTCTGGAGGGTCTCGGGAACATCGCCCTTCACGATCCGGTGGGCGAGGCCCTCGGCGATGGCGGTCTTGCCGACCCCGGGCTCACCGATGAGCGCGGGATTGTTCTTGGTGCGGCGAGACAGGATCTGGATGACGCGCTCGATCTCCTTCTCACGGCCGATGACCGGATCGAGCTGGGACGCCTTGGCCATCGCGGTCAAGTTCACCCCGAGCTGGTCGAGGGTCGGGGTCTTGGAGCTGCCCGACTTCCCGGTGGCGCCGGCCGCCTCGCCCTGGGCCGCGGGATGCTGCTGGCCGAGCGTGGCGATGACCTGGTGACGGACCTTCTCCAGCGACACGCCAAGCGACTCGAGGACCCCCGAGGCGATGCCCTCGCCCTCCCGGACCAGGCCCAAGAGCAGGTGCTCGGTGCCGACGTGGCTGTGTCCGAGCTTGCGGGCCTCGTCGATCGCCAGCTCGATGACCTTCTTCGTGCGGGGTGAGAGCGTGATCTCGCTCGGGGACGTGGTCGAGTCGCCACGGCCGATGATGAATTCGACGGCGGTCCGCACCTTCGACAGCTCGACCCCAAGGGAGTCGAGGACCCGCGCGGCAACGCCCTCGCCCTCCCGGACGAGGCCGAGCAGGAGGTGCTCGGTCCCGATGTAATTGTGGTTGAAGCGGATCGCCTCGTCCTGCGCGAGCGCGAGGACGCGCTTTGCCCGATCGTTGAAGCGGTCGAACGGTCCCATCAGCGATCCTGTCCCTGCGGCGCGAACCAGGTGACCATCTGCGAACGATTATACGTTCGGGTGGATCGCACCCGCCCCCCGGCGGTCGGATGGGCAATTGGAGCGCCCGCCGCTCGGTATCGATGCTCAGCACGCGCCCGCGCGCCCCAGCGACCTCGTGGACCGCACCCGCGGTCGTCGGCACTGGAATCCCGCGCCGGCTCGCCGATGCGGATGAGCTCCCCGAGACCACCGACGGCCCGCGCGGACGCGCCGAGGGCATCGACCACCGTGTTCGTCGCATTTCGAACCGGTCCAGGACCGGATCCCGCGCCGGTCGCGCCCCGGGGATCGTCGGCGGGCGCGGCCGTGAGCCGGGTCCGGGTGCGCGTCCCCACCAGGGTGGCAGTCGACGCGCCATCCGCCAGCCCTCCCGCTGCGTTCGACGGCGGGCCATGTCCCTAGAATCTGATGGGAACCGGACCCGGAGGTCACGTCCATCAACTCGACCGCCCGCTGGCCCGAGCGAATGCAACATGCCGCGACGCTGCTCCGCGCCGAGGGCGTCGCCGTGCTGACCGTGCAGGACGGCGGATTCGCGACGCTCTTCTCCCACAAGGTGGCGGCGGAGACCGACTGGGGGGCCCTGTTCGGGGATGAGCTGCTCCACTCGGCCCGGAGGGCCGAGTCCCCCCTCACGACGGCGATCGCCGCCGGAGGCTGGGGCGATGCGGCCGCCTACGGGATCGTGACACGCATGGAGGCCGAGGGGACGCCCCTGCTGTGCGTCCTCCGGCACCACCGGCCCTTCGACTCGATCGAGATCGCCGGCGCGCATGCCGCCGCCTCGCTGTTGGCGCAGGCGCTGGAAGATGGAAGGCGTGTCGCGATCGCCGACCGGTTCATCGCGGTCCGGGAGGTCGAACGCACCGTCCGGAACGGGCTTGAGACCGCTGGCCCGGACGCGACGGTCCTCGACAAGACCGCAGCGGACATCGCCTCGAGCATCGACGCGACCGGCGCCTCGATCATGGTCGTCGACGGCAAGGAGCTCATCCTCCGCGGCACCTCCGGACCATCCGGCGGCACGGTCGGCCAGCGGCGATCGATCGGCGAGGGCATCGCTGGCTGGGTCGCCCTAAGCGGGGAGCCGATCGAGCTACGCGGCCCGGTCAGCGATGTACGGTTCAACGGGACCGACCCGAGTGCGGCCGACGCGCTTGTCCTCCCGTTGCGTGCTGACGGACGGATCGTCGGAGTCCTGAGCATCAAGCGGTCCAGTCAGGACGATCCCTTCGACGCGCTGGAAGGGACCCTCGCCGCCGAGCTGGCGGACGAGCTGGCACGGGCGGTGAGCGCCGACACGGCGAGCATCGCGAGCGCGACGCCCCCAGCTCCGGCGCTGTCGGACGAGCCCCATCCCGCGGCCGCCGAGCCAGCGCCCGCGGCCCGGTTGCGCGTCCTCGCGGTCGAGGACCAGCCGGTGATGCGGATGGGGATCTGCGCCCTCCTGGAGCGCGAAGGCATGATCGTCGTCGGTGTTCTGGCGACCTGCGGCGAGGCGGTCGACCTGGCCCAGACCGGCGAGGTGGACGTCGCGCTTGTCGGTCTCGATCTTGCCGACGCCGATGGGGTCGGTGCGATCGAGCGGATCCACTTGGCAGCCCCGACACTCCCGATCGTCGCCTTTACCGTCGACACGGCCGCCGATCGGGTACGCGACGCCATCCGTGCGGGCGCGAGCGGGTATCTGCCCAAGTCCATCCCGGCCGTCCAGCTCATCGCGGCGCTGCGCGCCGCCGCCGCCGGCCTCTCCGCGCTCGCCCCGGCGCAGGCCGCTGCGCTGCTCGAGACGCACAACGCCGTCAGCCTCGTCCAGAAGGCGGTGGCCCGCTCGCTCTCCTCGGCCGTAGGAACTGGCCCCGAGGCAGCTCCCCGCTCCCCCGAGCCGCTCGTCCCGGCCGACGTGGCCGAAACGGAGGGACCCGCTGTCCTGTCCGCGCCGGCGGAGGAACCGGATCCATCCGGGCCATCGGCCGCCGCCGAAGGGGTACCCGACCGGCCCGCCGCCCCGCGCACCCGCGATTCCCTGACCTCCCGCGAGCTTGAGCTACTGCGGTACCTGGCCGAGGGATACACCAACAAGGAGATCGCCCGGGCGATGGTCCTCGCCGAGGACACCGTCAAGAAGGGCGTGCAGACCCTGATCGCCAAACTGGGGGCCACCGACCGGACCCACGCGGTTGTCCTGGCCCTGCGCTCGGCCCTCATCTCCTAGCTCCACCCCGATCGGGGTGGTAAGTCGTCCGCTCCCGCCGTCGGCGCTGGCCCCTCGGGGCGGGCCCGACTGGGTATACGAAGTCGGCCCACCTGGGGCTTCAGGCCGAAGAGCCGTCCACCGACCATTCACTGCAGGGCGGCGCCAGAAACCGGTGGGCGTGACCGGTCGGCGATGGGGGGCACAGTGGACACCGTTCAGCTCTGGCAGCGCTGTCGCTCCGGCGACGGGGAGGCGCGAGGACTGCTCATCGAGCGATACGCGTCGCTCGCCACGTCGGTCGCCCGCCGCATGCGAGTTCCCACCGGAGCCCTCGTCGGACCGGACGATCTTGTGTCGGCCGGCTTTCTCGGCCTCATTGACGCGGTGGACCGTTTCGAACCAGACCGCGAGGTCGCGTTCGAGGCGTACGCGGCGCTGCGCATCAGGGGAGCGGTCCTCGATGAGCTGCGGCGGGTCGACGACCACGGTCGCGCCGAGCGCCGCCGCCTGCGCGAGGCGGTGAGCGCCGACGGGGAGCCCGAGATCTCTGGCTACACCAATACCCTCTCGCTCGACGCGATCATGGCCACGGGCGAGCGCGACTGGGCGGCCGACGACGAAGTGGCCGAGGGTCACGACCGCGAGGATCTGCGAATGCGAATCGAACACGCGCTCGCATCACTGCCGACCCGCCAGCGCGAGGTCCTGGCCCGCTACTACGGCGACGCGCTCACACTGCGTGAATCCGCGGCGCGGATGGGCATCAGCGAGGCCCGGGCCTGCCAGCTCCATAGCCGCGCGATCGAGAATCTGCAGCGGCATCTCGCCGCGCTGATCCCCCGCCCCGTCCTCGCACACGCCGCCGCCTGACCCCGACCTACCTCGTCATCCGGCGAGCGCGAGACTGCGCTGCGTCGGCAGGAAGGCATCCGGGCGCATCTCCAGTCGGCCCAGGTCGGTCATCCAGACGGCCAGCCCGAGCGGCGCGACCAGCTCGACCAGGCGCTGGCGAGGGAGTGCCGCGAGGTCATCGAAGAGCGGGTGGGCCACGGTGGTGAACGACACGACGCCGCCGCGCTCGGTCGGCGCCGCTTCGCCGAGCGGACCGAGGCGCTCGTACTTCCACTGGGCGTAGCCCGCGCGGTCGGCGGCATGCGCGATCCGGAGTCGGCGGCCCGACCCATCGGCGCCCACCAGACGCCCGTCCCCCAGCAGAGACCCCAGGATGACCTGGAACTGGACCGGATCCGGAGCGAGGCGGCGCATCGCGCGCCAGGGAGCTTCGATCATGCTGGGGACATCGGCCGGCACTTGCGCACTTGTGAACCGCCGGAACGGAGACCGACCGTTGCCTGGCGAACCGGGCCTCGGAGCACGGTCGGAGGGCGCCACGGCTACTCACAGGACGACGGAGGCGGAAAGCAAAACGACCTCGGACGCTTTCGCGCCGAAGTCGTTTTTATCCCGGCCCTGACCTATTTTCCCAGGGACCGACGTCCCGAGTATCTTCGGCGCTGGCAGGCTTAACTGCTGTGTTCGGGATGGGAACAGGTGTGACCCCGCCGCTCCAAGGACCGAGGCCGTCATTGTATCGAGCCCGGACCGCCCCGGTCAACCCGGGAACGCCGGAGGGCGACCCCCGGGGACCCGGCAGTACAAGAAACGGCCGCCGGATCTGCATCCGGCGGCCGTTCGTGAACGAGTCGTGCGAAAAGAAGACAGAAACATTGGTGTCGTACCGATCCACGAGATCGATGTCTCGGCTGGATACTGGTTATTAGGTCAAGCCGCTCGACCGTTAGTACGGATCAGCTACAAGCCTCACAGCTCTTCCACCTTCCGCCTATCAAACATGTTCTCTACATGCGGTCTTACCTGGTTGACCCAGAGG